>NZ_LMCC01000006.1:0-366001 GCF_001623225.1 Pseudovibrio sp. Ad13
GTGCTTCGTAAGCGGCCGGTGAAGGTTGTAAAATCACTCCCACTGGTTGAGTTTTGCCTCCAGATCGACGTCCCCCTTGTAGCTGAGAAGTTTGCCGAATGTATTGCAGCGATTAGTTGAGCCCACCAGACTTTACTTCCATTCACTGCACTGCGTGAACTGAGGTAAGTGAGAGGCTGTTGCCAGCATCGTGGGCCAACACCGGACATTCAGCCGATTCTATCGAAGGTTGTTGGCGCCTATTGTCGTGTTCTTAGCCCCAATGCCCGACAAACATTAATTTAGACTTCATGCAATGAGAGTGGTAAAGCTCCAATTCAAGAGCTGCATGACACCCCTAAGGATCAAATGAGCAAGCCTGGCAACGCTCTGAATCAATATATGTAGGCCTACACAAGTCAGCAGTTACCACTCTTTCTGCAGCAATCGGAGAGAATTGTCGCAGAAATGGTGTTTGTATTGCGCTTTCTATTTTTACCGAACAGTATTTTTATAAGCTGCTATTGCAGCTTTAAGTGCCGCAAATATTGCTGGGCACCTTCCGCCGCAGAATAAGACAAGAACTCCCAAAGTGACACTCATAGCGTTGCCGTAACCAAACTTCTCGAGTTCCATAATAGAAGAAATTAGGTTGGCAACTGTCATAAGGACTGTATCGTCATCAATTGTCGTGTCGATACCCTCGGCCAATGGAACACTAACCATCGCTCCAGCAAGCCCATTTACGACGCGAGATAATGGCGTATTGTCCTTTGTAGTTGCCATATTGGGAAGTCCTTTCGGGTATACAACTTTGAGTGCTGAATAGAATGCCTTTGACAGTTCCGCATGTTCTTGTGCCCGGTCATCTCCATTAATGATTCTGCGAGACTGCTGCCAGCTGTATCCACCATTTGCCCTATGGTAGTCTGATAGCTTATGCCCAGTATAAAGGCCGTCCCGCATACCAATAACGAGCGCGAGAACACTATAGTGAAGTTCAAGCAATCTATCTGGATCGAGTTCCAGTCTGATGTTCAAAGCTTCGCCAAGTTTCACATAGTTTTCATAATGAGTGATTTGTGCGATCCCGCGGCCATAATAACTTAAACCTGTTTCGGTATGTTCAATTGCATAATCGCGAGATATGCGTCCAGATTGGAAAAGCCGAGCAACATGAGCGCGAGCTACTGCATCTGTCTTGGCAAAACCTTCCCTGACAGGTTGCATTTTATGACCAACTTCAATCACAGAGGTCGCAAGTAAGACTGCAACTTCACTTAGGCTTGACACCCTTGCATCTGCCGCATACTTAAGTATGAACTGAATAGTTTCGATTGCCTCTTGTGGTATCGAGCCACTAAATACAGGCCCTCTCACGGCATCATAAAAAGATTTTCCCGGGTCGTAACTTGTAACCATGACAAACAGTCTGCCTTCCAAGTAATTTAGTGCCTTGCCTCATGCTATGTTGAGTAATTGAGAAATCGTAGATTTGCCCTTATAAGTAACATATCCATATTATTTAAAGCAATATCTGTAATCATCTGACGCAAACAGGTAATATAACATGCAACACCACATGTTAATGATATTTAATCATATCCACCTACTCTCATTCACATAAACCTTAAGGATCACCACCGTAATTTCTGCATTTATTCATACAGGTGTGCACGATATATTATTGTTTACATGCACACCCATATAGCTTTTATTGGGTCCTAGTTCGAAAGATACTTCGAATACTTTTCTTGTGTAGATTTAAAATCATCTACAGCCTTACCAAGTTTATCTGCAGAAGTTCGGAAGAACTTTTTCTCAGCCTCCTGATTTACCTCGTCCCGGTAATCTTGATAATCTTGCTGATAGTGTGGATTTGGATGATACGGATGACATTTGTGGCAACTTCCACTTTGAATGGGGCTAACTGTATGCTTTTTCCCCGTTTCATGATCTGTAAAGCTAATCCATATTACACCATCATCATCCGGCTGACTGTACTCTAGAGGGGTAATTTTCGCGAGACGCTCACCAATTGCATTAGTCATATTAGTAAGCGCATTCTGCCCGTAAGCATGAAAGTTCTTTGCCTCATCTACAATGCTATGCAAATAGAAACCTTCTAGCTTTCCTTGTGGTAGGGCGTCCATCAAAAGCAGTGTCTTATAGAACAGAAGCTTCAAATGAGCAGCAAAGAGCCAGAGCGCAAATGATCGCATTTGAAACGTAACAGCGCCATCTTTGGAAGGAGCTGTAGTAGAACTTAACTCATCGACAGCGGCACCAAAATTTGAATCAGCACTAGTCAAATCAAGGAGGTTACTGTAAAGCCGCCAGACATCGGGGTCAGCGTCTGCTTCCGTGATAGACTTCGGAATCTCAATATTCGAACCTTTAAGTGAACTATAAAGCTCGTTAAACGTCATAGAGGCATTTTCAATATGCCCATTAGCTTCTCGAATCTCTGCATCCTGTACAGCAGCTTCTACAATATCTGTGACACCTTGCAGAATTAGATTTACTTCATTATTTTTAGGTTTCGGAAGAAAGACGCTTAGCAGGGTGCTGAGGAGTGACAAGCCGGCCGCCGCTCCGATTCCGATTGGCCCACCAATTCCAAATGCAAGCATTGAGCCGACGTTTAGAGCCCCCTCGGCTAACTTTTCAATGTACTCTTCAGTGGAGGTCACCTCACTTGAGAAGGTCACAGGCTCAATCGGTATTGTGTTGATGTTCAACTCACCATTTGGGGAAACTGTGAGATGCCTGTAAGTGATGCTCAGCGCACCTTTATCAGTTACACGGTAGTATCTGACGGTGCCTGCTGGGAATCCTTCACTGGCGTCAATGATACCCACGAGTTCATTACTGATGGTTTCGTCAGGCTGAAAAGGATGGGATTCCCGTGCCGCTGCCTTGACATTATCAATCTGCATTTCAAACAGTTGTTTGAGATCTTCATCTTCCAATGTATTAGGATCGAGGAGTTTTTCGTCAACAGCTTGCTCAGGGGTAAATGGCGGTTTGGCCTGACCAACATATGAACTTGCATCATAGGATACCAGTTGAAGATCATCCCCGCTAACAAGCTTCAAAACACTATCAGCGTACGCAGTCGCATCAGCATCAGATGCGAATTGATCAAGTGGGATGATCAATTTGGCCTTAAGAGCAGCAGCTGGTTGGGTATCAAACAGAGTAGTAGACATAATAGACCCTTTGGTTGGGGAGGCAGAGTCGTGACTCTGCCCTGTTCAGTTTCAGGAATATCGAGGAAGCTAGCTAAGTTTATCCAGAATCTGGGCACAGGCCATTTGAGCAACTTCTGCTGCAATGATTCTGGGCAAAGGCTGACCATCCTTGGTTTTGAGATCAGCTAATGTCGTGAAAATAATCGGGCTGTATTTATTGCCTTTTGGCTGGCTGTTCCATACAGCTTCGAGTTCATCGACAAGTCGCATTTTTTCAGTAAACGAGTATTTGAACTCAGCAGCGGGGGACGCTTCCTTCATGATATTTGTTGCAAGAATGAGCGCCGGCCAGCTTGGACTATAGTCTTTACAAAATGTAGCGACATGATTCCAGACAACCTTGTCTGACTCATCATAAAATCTTGACTGTAGTTGAGACCTAACTGTATCAACTGCTTTTTTCGGAAATTTACTTAGATCCGGCAACTTATCCGCTTGATCTTTGCTTTGATCTTTATCTGACGCAAGCAACACAGAAGTCGTGATGAGTGCAATAGTTGTCACAACGGTCAAGCCGAGCGTAGCTACAGGAATCCAAAACTTTGCCCGGGTATAAAGTGGACCTTTTCGGTTTTGGTTGTTCTTCTCAAGTGCCTCTGCAATGCGCTCAAGTAGAGCGTTTTGCCGGTCCATAGCGGTTTGGTCAGTCCCTGTAAGTTGCTCACCTTCTGGGATTTGGCGGGTGTTGTTTAGACTATCTAAGCCAAGCTGAGCCTCAACTTCAACATCGGTGCTTGCTTCATTCTGCTCTACACCATCGAGAGCCTGGACAGTCTCCTGAGCAATTTCTTGCTCATTACCATTAAGGGTCGCGATATCTTCATCAACATCGCTATCAATCTCATTGGTGTTTTCTTCATCGGACTGGCTTTCAGATGGATCATCACCCCATTCTGTTGCTGGTTCCATCTCTATAAAATTTGGCTCTTCTATTAAATTTGGCATTGTCTTGTTCCTTTTCAATTAATGAAGACAATGTCAGCATAGAGCGCTTCTTGTGAGATGAAACAGCAAAGGAACTCTAATATATTGATATATATATTAGATTAGTCATATGCCAATTGTAGGATGTTCTGAAGTTCTTAGATTCTAAGGTGTTTTACGTTAACACTTATGGGCATTCATTATCATATTCTAACAGACAGGTTTATTGAGATGGGGAAGACCTACTATTCATCAAAAAATTTCTGAAAATGGTTGGCGTAGACTTATTTTCAAGCACATAGAGTGACCGAGTGTACTGACTTTTGGGGAATACTGTTTCAGTTTTGATCCTGCTTGAATTGTTTTATAAACTGGATTGAAGGTAGTCCGCTGTGAGGGGGAGGAGGTCGATTGGTGTTATGATCAAATCACCATTCCTCAAACATGTCTTTCACCGCTGATGGGCTTGAGGTTGATTTTCATTGCGGCACCTGCCCCACATGCGGGGTTATCCAAACTTTTGACAAAGCCGTTCTTACTTGATGCGATAATTACCATTCAACCTGTCGACCAACCTGCCATTCAGGATGGAGTTTGAATTTAGCTCTATGCTGTTATCATTGAGAAACATGTATGAACGTTTCGTCCTCTGATCACTCGGGTGCCCGAGAGGGATATATCGACGATGGTTGCTCTCTTGCTTCTGTCATTCCGAATTTTTAGAGCGGATTCGATTTTTTCCAGCTCACATACTATCTTTCCCACTTGAACAAGATAACCAAAGCGCCGTCACTCAGGTGCGACTATACAAGCCTCTTGCGAAGTCCTGCGTCATTATCTCGCCAAGATCAATAGGAATTAAACCGTGAGGCAATACTATTTAGTTCGCGGGCTTTGCATTGGGAGTAGTCTTTGTGTGCCGTAAGTCGCGCCACCCCACGTCATTGGCAACCGGGCTTCAGAAATATTCCCAAGCTCCTCTTTCGGCATCGCAATATCCAGCATCTTCTTCAGCTTGATATCCTCTTCCTCATCTATTGCATTGATCGGAAACAGACTAAGAAAGTTTACTCTTTAGGACTCCTACTCCTAGCACACGCTAAAACAGAAAAGTAAGTCGTGCACAATAAAAAGCAGCCTCAACCCACCCATGAGTTTGCCAAACTCAGCTTTTGCGTCACCGGATAGTGAAACATCCCCGACTATATTCACTCAAAAATTTCAGCGGTCCAATGCCTCTGCTATTTTCCACGTGATGATGCACAAAGCCATAAAACCAGACGTGTTGGCGACCTCCCAGCGAGTGCTGAGTTCAGAACCCATCATTGAGCCAACTCCATTTCCTCCTAGTATATAGTTATCGACACGGTCGTTTGGTAAGCCGTACTGTGGGGCGGATGAAACTCAACTAACTGACAACCACACTACTATGTAGTCCTCATTTACAGCAATTATGATTGATGCAGGTTTCCTGACGATAGCGGTACAGAAGCACCCCTTGATTACTTCGGCGAGGATAAACTCGTACATTATCCGCTCTGATGATTGCGCAATATAAACGCTCGGTCTCTTTTGGGGCGCACGTCTACTCGTGAGTTTTCATGATCAAAAATTACTGTAATCTATTGTAAGTGTGAAATGATTCCGTCTGACTTGAATCCCTTCGTACCCATACATAAACCTCAACTTTCTACTCATAGATGTGAGCTACTGACGTAGGCAAAGCACGCTATTTCGTATATATCATGTCAAATTTAATATAAATCGTGTATAATGAATCTTCTTGTTTTATATAAACATAGTAATTTACGTATATATAATATTTAATCTCAAATTTTTTTCATCAAATCCGAATTTGTAAGTATATCCTCAAATTAATATTACTATTACTGATTGAGATACCACTGTACGCGGTATGTTTTTTTTCGCTACAAATAAGTATCACACAAGTAAGGGGACTTCAGCGAACGTGGTGCCCGAATATTGTATGTAACGCTAAGATATCGATACAGGGGATATATTAAAATGATTCCAAATTCGAGTATTGCAGTAGGATATTGTAGAGCAAGTAGAGATGGACTAGGCCTGACAAACCAAAGAAGGACAGTTTTGAAATATGCTGAAGAAAAAAGAATAAAAGTAAACACGCTCTTTTGCATTCAAATGCCCAGAAGAGGCGATAGCCCAGAGTTGAAGCGAAAACAATTGTGTGATCAGGCTTCTAAATCAGGACTAGTATTAGTACCAAATTTAAGTCGTTTAGGTCTTGATATTGCAGATGTCGTCAAGACAATCAGCCTCATTCATGAGACGGGGGCAGAAATAGTAATAATAGATGAACGAATTCGCTTGAGGTCGAAAAATAATTCAGAAATTTCAGTACCCTTACTTCTAGAGGCCATAACATTACTCGAGCAGGAAAGAATTAAGATGCTTAATGTTCGAGCTAAAATCATACGTGCAGACGCAAATCCGAGAGGCCGGCCACGCGGTAAACTTGGAGTTTCTAGGTTAGATGGGAGAGAAGCCGAGATTAAGTTGCTTTTTGAGAAAGGACTAACTCGTGCTCGAATAGCTGACGCGCTGGGGGTTTCTCGCACTGCTTTTTATCACTTTCTCGATTCAAGAAACATTCAACTGAAATCAGAGCTATGAGGGTTTCTTGAGGTCAAGTTGGTGCAGTTACGAAATATCGTCTGCGACATGCAAACCAGCAAGTAACTTTAGAAGTAGAATTAGTAGTTCGTGTGTTTTGGCTTTTTCCTTAGTTTGTGATTATGGGCCAAAACACTCCCTTATTCAATTTGTCCAATATGGCTATAAGGTGTCGATGGTATATCAATTCTAACTAAGAAAGCCTTCTTCCTCCCATCGCAAGCTTACCGAATTCGACCTCCGGTAAAAAGGGCTGTCTAGCAAGGTTCATTCAAGAAGCGTCAAAATAGTAGCTTTGGTCACTCAGCAAAAAGCTGACCAAAATCGACCTCTGGTTGAAGTCACGCGCATTCTCGACGTACCTAGATTTAGGTTGAACGGCAGCAAATGGTCAAAATTGTGGTTCGACTGTAAGCTCACACCAACGTTGAACAAGAAAATCCTACGTTTTTCTTGCAGCCCAAAAGCAAGCCTGAACAGCGCGGATTGAGCATAAGAAAACCCGTTGCGAATATCACCGCAAAGTTGCTTTCTGCCTCAGGTCTTTTCTTGTGGCCCTGTGTGGGCTCGGAGGCGGATGCGCATTAATTGATTGGCATCAGTCTCATGGCGCTATGTCCAGTCTCAGGAATGTGGGCCAGTCTCACATAATATGGTTTCGTTCTCAGACTATTTGAGCCCGCCTGGATTCACAATTTCAAATAATCTGAGCCCAAAATCGCGAGGAGCTCAAGCCCGCCACATTTGGATTTCAAGTCCCTACAATTAGCTGCATTCCACCGTCTGGCACAGGTTGCCCATTGCACCAACTTCTATTTCTGGCACGGCTCAGAACTTGACCTTGGTATTTTGGAAGCGATGTATGTGCATCAGGCAGCCGCAACCTAAAGTTGCGTCTGGCTAAGTGACATTTTCGGCCGTAACATCCGCTCGCATGACCTGCTGAAAACCCTCTCAAGTTTGAGCCTCCATTCGTCAACATTCCGAAAGGTCCCGGACTGGGTATCGAGCTTGATGAAGACGCTATCAGTCAGTTCAAGCAATTGGAGTTCATTGAAGACTAAGCGACTTACTTTATTTGCATCTTATTGGCATGAGGAGGAATTCTTATGCCAGTTTTTTTTATCGCCCACTCTTTGTCAAAGCATTACAACACCAGCTCTAAAATTTTAGAAGCGCATATCTCACATTACTTCAAGCAAATCGTCTCCTAGTTGAACAGTTGTGGTGACACCTCTGTCATTAATTTTATACGCGTCAATAACAACAGGAGAAACCAATGCGCGTCTTACTTCTTATTCTTAGCCTTATTTCGTTTTCATTGCATGCCGGAACTGCTTCTGCTGGTCCGGGAACAGTTATCCATGCCTGCGTAAATCTCGATGTAACCCCGTTAAATTCCATCAATGTTAGCTTTACCGCCGATGAAAACACCGATATTTGCATGAATGATGTAGGTAACGATAGCAGCCTTACAATTGATCATGCCGGAATTGAATGCGTCAGCGTTGGTTATGTCGAGGCGGAAAGTTCATGTAGTGGCGGGGCTCCTGTCTGGTCATTAAGCTACCACACAGACAATTATGCGCAGTCGGGAACTACAATAACAAGTTGGAGTGACGACAACTCCCGCAACACTATTCAGCTAATTGACCCTTCAAAGGGAACACACATTTGTCCAACTGAGGCAAATTGTGAAGCTGAATCTCTTAGCTGGGATGAAGGCACAACAGGCCCGGTCTACATCATCTTTGACATTGACTAAGCTCCTTAAAGCCCCCTCCAAACAACCGGATAATGCAAAAAGTGGCCTGTCCCTTACGGGGCAGATGTCACTTTGACCCGACCAAACCAACCTCAATAAGAAAACGGGAGAATATGATGACCATTTCACAATATCCTGGTTCGCAAGCATTCAACCAGTCACTTCAGGCTCAGGAATACGTTAACAAGAACACTGGCTCACTTGTTGTCCAAATACCACTGGCACAGCTGCGGGGAAAAACAGAGGCTATCGGCGTTGGCCTTAATGCATTTTATTCGGCAGGATCCAAGGGACAATTGGGGTTGCCATCAGGATGGGGCTTCAACCTGCCATTTGTGGCAAACGACGAAACATTCACCTTTCAGGGAAAAATCTATATTATTGATCCTAATTGGACTGATAGCTCCGGATACCAGTCTGGACTCAGGTATCTAAATGACCACGGTCGTAAGTTTCAGAAATTTGTCGTAGATCAGCCGCTTCCCTCTGCCCCGGGTTCTTATCGTTACCTGTTTACCTACGATAACGGGTCTAAAAGCTATTTTGATGCAACCGGCAAGCTGCTTCTGCAGGCTGATTTGTTCGGTAACTCAATTACCTACAACTACACAGACTCGTTCGGGGATGTTTTTGGAAATAAGCTGGCAAGCATTACAGACTCATTTGGGCAAGTGATACAGCTACAGTATGCACCTGGAGAGGTTGTTGTCTTACTGCCAGATGGCTCTACACAAATTATAGAATTTTCCAATGAGGGCATTTATCGAATAACCAACCAGATTGGTGCAAGGACTGAACTTACTTACACCTCGCAATCTGATGTTACGGTAGTTCAGCAAATCGCATATGCAACAGGTCTTATCTCAACCTACCAATACACTGCTATTGAATACCTTAATGAAGAAGGGCAGGTACAGTCATTTCCTGCGGTAGAACTGCATAGGCACAGTAACCTGAATGATGTTTTTTTAGGTGAAACCAGGTATTCCTATGGCACCCAAAGTCAAGGCAACACTTTCACGGGTTACACGCAAGGTTATCAGCTCTCAACCAGTGGCGATACATTGATGAATAGTCAGGACACAGAGTATCTTTATGATGTTCTTGTGCAACGGTTTGATGAAACAGGAACCCGTCTATCTGCATCCAGCATATTTTATAACTATCTGCATTCACCGATGCAGGAGTATGCCTATCTGCTGGATGAAAACCATAATGGGGTGAACGCTCTCCGAACCCTTTTCAGCTATGAACAAATCACAGATCTACATGACCGCAGTGTAAATATTGGCAAGCCTTCTACTGTGGTTCGTAGTATTTATGACCCAGCAGAAGACAAATGGATTGATCAGTCCAAAGTTGAAAATAAATACAACGACTTCGGTAATCTTACTCAAAACAAGACATATGACCTGACAAATGAGGAAGCTCTCCTTGTTTCTCAGCTTGACCATAGCTTTGCCCAAACCAGTTGGGGTGGTCAGATGCCATTGGAGACAAACCAGCAGGATTTATTAGGTGATCACCAAATCAAATTGAGTTTTATTCTGACGCAGGATCAGAAAAATATTGCCACAGTAACAACCTCAGAAATGAAGTCAGGCCAACCCGAGTTCCTGCCCATCAAAACAAAAAGCTACTTCTATGATGAGGATGGTCAGCAAACTCGATGGGAATTGGCATGGGCGGACGGGTATACCGGTGAACGTGGTGATCTTAGTTCTGTCAGCAATACCATATTGTCCCAATATAACGCTGAAACGCAGGAGCTGTCTGTTTCACTTACCAATGCCATTGGTGAAACAAGTCAGTTTTTCTATGATTTACGTCTGCCCATGGGGCCATGTGTAAGGCAGATTTCACCATCAGGCGACACTTATCAGCTTCGTTATGATGCACTGGGGCACCTTACCTCCACTACTGATCCTTTGGGTAGAGAAAAGACCTTTAGCTATACTCTGGCACAAGGCGAGCCAGAAAGTGACAGCGCTGGTGAGAATATGACCTTGATACATAATGCTAATGGGTATGAACTACGTACAACCTATGATGCTTTGGGGCGGGCCATCCTTCTTGTAGACAACGGTAATCCAACCCAGACTACCCCTGTTTTGGACCGACAACTGCGTACTATCACATACAATGCACTAGGGCTAAAGGCCAGCGAAACCACAATAACCGGCGCAACTGCACAGTATACCTATGACGCTCTGGGCCAGTTAATCCAGCAAACTGATCCACTGGGAAATATTCTGGAAGTTCATCGTGATAACGTAAACAGGAAAGCAGAGAGTATCCTAAATGGCTCTTTGCGTACCCAAAGTCGATATGATGGTTTGAACCAGGTTGTTGAAGTTCGAAACTACCAGTTCACTGAGGAGGGTACTCCTGAAAATTACAATGGAACCCTATTGACCTACAACGGTTTTGGGCTGGTTACTCATCAAAACACTTTCAACGTTTCCGATGCAGAAAAAACTGATATTTCAACGGTCACTTACGAATACAACGCTGATACAATGCAGACCCGAAAGACTGTTTCAGGGATGTCTCAAGAGGCTGGTTTGCAGGCACAAGCAACCACGGAAACAGCTTATAATCTACTCCAGAAACCAAGGCAGACCCACCAAACAGTTACTTACAACGGCGTTCCTCAAGCAACCGTATCCGGCGATATCTTAAGCTATGATGGACTTGGAAATCTGATAAGCGCAACAAACGCTCTGGGACAATCAGAGGAGTTTACTTATGCACCCGGTGGCTTACTGGAAAGCTACAGGCGGTATGATGGCACAACAACCACGTACAGCTATAATGCTGTCGGAGAGCTGATCAGCGCACAAACCGGAGAAGAGACCTATACTTATTCTTATTTGCTGAATGATCTGGTTTCTGAGGTTTCTAATGGCTCAGAAAGTTCCAGCTATGAATACTCTCTGGATGGAACAGCGCTGGCTATTCACTATCCTGATGGCAAATCCATAAAGTTTACAAAAGATGCTTACAGCCGTGTTACGCACTGCCAGCTTCCTGACGAAACTCAACTTACCTACACCTACAATCATTTAAATCAGATTTCTCAACAAACAGCCGGTAATCTGACCATGAACAATGGCTGGGGAACAGCAAATGGAATGCAAGGCGTATTGATTAGCCAGCAGTTTTCCGGTCCTCTATCCCAACAGATCTCCTATGAATACGGCGGCTACGGGGAAGTTGAACATGTTGAAACCACAGATGAGAACGGACAGATAATCTATAGGGCCCAAATGCCTCGAAATCCTCAGGGCCAGCTAAGTTCGCTTTCCTCAAGCTACCCATTGCTTTCAGGTGAGCTTGTCGAAATTAATAAGTCAATGGTCTACGATGGGATTGGCCAGCTTGTTTCCTCCACCCTGCGAACTGCAAATGAGACCAAAACAAACACTTTCAGCTATGATGGTGCTGGTAATATTCTTAGGCATAGCTCAAACGGGCAAACCACTAATTACCAGTATAACGAAATCAATCAGCTGATCAGCCAAGGTGCTACCTATGATGCCAATGGCAACATGATTCAGGATGTTGATGGTGCAACTTATACCTTCAGCACTACTAATCAGTTGCTGGCTGCACAACCTCCGGGCGAGCAAAGTGTCCAGAATACATATGGTCTTGATGGCCTGCTCGATCAGGTTAAAACAGGTAGCAATGCCTCAAAGTTCTATAATATTGCGGGCTGTGTAGCCAGTGTTGCCACCGGTACAGATGAAAATGCACCAAAGTATCATAGTCTGTTTTGGGCAAACTCCCAGCTTGTCGGGCAGGTAAACCCGGAAAGCACAACATTGTTCTCAAGTGCTGCCGGGTCTGTTCGTCTGCACACCACCTCCAATGCCAAAACAGATATTCAAATCTCAGATTATGGCACAATCAAAAGCAGTACTGCCTTAACACCACCCAACAGTCTGAACTGGAATGCGCAGTACACCAACCCGGAAAGCAGCCTCACCTATCTAAGAACACGCTGGTACAGCCCAAAGTCCATGCGTTTTCTCTCACTTGACCCGGTTTACTCAATCAACCGATATGCTTATGCCGATGGCAACCCCATTATGAAGAGTGATCCAAGTGGTTTGCTAAGCGATGAAGCATGGTTAGGCCTGCTGGCTGGCATTGGTGTTGCCATTCTAATAGTAGTTGGAGGAGAGTTTGTACTTGCTGGTACTTTGGCTGCTGAAGCCGTGGAGGCAAGCTATTGGGCTCGAGCATCTATTGCAGCGGCAAGCTCTGTAGGCGGTGATGTTACAAACTCACTTATTATCGGCGAGGATATTACAGCTAAACAGATTATCGTTGATATACTTGCAGGATTTGCGGGATTTGCAGCTGCAGAGAAGGTCGCAAACGCATCGACAACTAGTGCTTTAAGATCAGCTCTGGAAACAAATAGTACAGCAATAAGCGTCCAAAAGCAGGCCAGAGTAACCTCTGGGGTTTTGGGAGGACTTGCAGATGCAATAACTGCAGGTGCGGTTAGCTCCATCGGAAATAACCAACCCTTTTTCTCGTCGCAAAACCTGATCAGTATTGTTGTAGGTGGAACGTCTGGAGGTTATTTTGCCGGGCGCAAAGTAAACCTTAAGGATAGCGAAGTCGTACCGGTTCCAATCAATGACAATGAGATCTCACTCATATCTGGCGATAAGTTCTCAGAACTTGATACGATCTCATTTGAGACCAAAGATTCTGCGAGCAAAATCATAAATAGCTTTTTGCCAAATGTCGATGAGCTCAGCAGTGGTCGAGCAAGATCAAGGGCACCAGTTAGCAGCAATCAGTTAACCCTTAAATTTAGGGTTATCGATGGTGTGATTCATGTCAGAAGCAATATTGTTGGTCCTGAAAAGGTTCTGCGACCTGTTACAAATAGAGTGTTTGCTAATGCAGTAAAACGGGAGATTGACACAACAAATAAAGAAATTATCTTCCTGACTAAAGGAACATTTAACGATGCTCAATCAATCGCCGAGATGCTTCAGGCAACAGTCAAAGGCAACCTAAGTTACAGTTAAACTATGGCACTCGATTGAATACAATCAAGCAACAAGAATTATCTCAACCAAAAAAATTAGAGCACGAGGCAAGACTGAGAAAGATCGCAACGTGCTCTAATGAAATCCATTAGCATTCAGCTAGACCCTATCAACGACTTTGTCAGATTGTGTAATTCGTTGACTTCGCGTACATAAAAGGCCTGTGGGGGCCTAAGCTGCAAAAGTGGCCAAAAATCAGAACAATTAAAGAACATGCTGGGTGACTGTCGTTAGTATCTCGGAGTGTGAGCTGGTAAGATGCGGACAAACCGGTCTTTCGCTGACTGTGAAAACTCTTTTCAGTGAGATGCTGATGCCAACGGTGGGACAATAGCATGCGTAATCGGGGTCGTCCTTCATGAGAGGTCAGCTCTTGTTAAGATTGCAGCATATTGCTGCGAGGATGGGAGAGCACCATGGAATACTATGCTGGTTTGGATGTTTCTTTACGGTCTGTTTCGATCTGTGTGATTGACGGCGAAGGCAAGATTGTATTTGAACGCTCGGTTGCCTGCGAAGTTGATGTTATCGTTAGTACCTTGGCCCAGGCGTCGTTGCCTATCACCCGTCTTGGCTTTGAAGCTGGAACAATGAGCCTACCTCTGTTTTACGGTTTGAAAGAACAACATGGCTTTGACGTTGTCTGCATGGAGGCAAGGCAAGTGCATGCGGCTCTGTCGGCCATGCGTAACAAGACCGATAAGAATGATGCACGCGGCATAGCGCAAGTCCTGCGTTCCGGCTGGTATAGCCCAGTGCATATGAAAAGTCACCGTTCACATGCAATGCGCACGCTCATGAGCAGTCGCAAGGCATGTTTGCGTAAGTGCATAGATCTGGCAAACGAGGTACGCGGGCTCTTGAAAGTCTACGGCCTACGCCTGCCGGAACGGATTAAACACACACACTTTGATGCAACAGTGCGACCGTGTATCGAAGCCAATCCGGATTTGAGCCTGGCTCTGGTTCCGCGGCTTGCGTTACTGCAAACGTATCAAGAGCTGGACAAGCGCGTTAAACACGCTGCAAGCACTAACTCAGTTTGCTTGCGACTAATGGAAATCCCCGGCGTTGGCCCAATAACAGCGCTCTCATTTGTCGCCGCCATGGATGACCCGGCGCGGTTCAGGAGTTCGCGAACGGTTGCTGCCCACTTCGGCTTAACGCCGAGGCGTTTTCAATCAGGAGAACTGATAATCCTGGCCGGATCTCTAAAGCAGGAGACATGGAGGTCCGCTCTGCCCTTTATACGACTGCTAATGCAATGCTAACCCGCTGTACTGGCGGATCCAGCATCAAGAGCTGGGGGATGCGCCTGATGCGGACCAAAGAGCGCCGCCGTGCTGTTGTCGCGGTAGCCAGAAAGCTCGCGGTTGTCATGCATCGCATGTGGGTCAATGATACATCGTTCTGTCGTGATGGCTTGGAGGTTGCTGCATAATATAGCCTGACCTCAATATCACGGCAGGATCGTCCTCTCTGGACGAGGTTTGTAGATGAAGCCGAAAATGTCTGCTGCGCCATGAAAGCGCGTCCAATAGCGGGGCTCTCTACAACCATTCCGGCACATGCTTGCAGCCGCTCACTGTAAAGAGCGACCCAGACTGCGAAGAGAAGCGTGACCCGGAGATGGATATGATCTAAATGAAAAGGAAAAAGAGCTTGACCTCAACGCCCGATTAGAGAAGCGGTTATTCGGGCACTTCTAGCTGAGGTTGAATAAAGCTTATGTAAAATGTTGTGCAATCATTGAAACGAGACTTCTTCAAGATACAGTCCTTGGTACGAGGCCACAACATCTCTACTTCTCAACTCGATCAATGATCGGGGGATCTTCTCGCATTGCCTTATTGCGCTCTGCAATACGTTTTTCAAATGCTACGACCACTTGACCTGCTCCACCCTTGACTATCGGGGTGCCTGTAGTCTCCCTATTCTAGGCCATCACCTTACCCATCAGAGATCCCAAAGTTACTTCTGGGGTCGAACCTGAACGCAAAACTCCTTCCACCAACTGTATTAGAGCCCTTGAGAGACACATTCCTGTCGGTGCAACTCAGAAACACTGCCTCATTTTTGCTCTTCGGCAGGACCCTTTGCGATTGGTCGGCCTATTAGTTCCATTGGCATTGGAAAGACAATCGTATTACTTCTATCGCTCGCGATTGTCTGCAGGGTTGTCAGATAACGCAGCTGCATAGCTTGATCGTTCTGAGAGAGAATTCCGGCGGCTTCTAGAAACTTTTCTGCCGCTTGCTGTTCGCCCTGCGCGTCGATGACCTTGGCGCGGCGTAGCCGCTCTGCTTCCGCCTGCTTTGCGATTGCCCGGATCATGCGGTCATCAAGGTCAATGTGCTTTAACTCCACATTTGACACCTTAATACCCCAGGTTTCCGTCTGTTCATCCAAAATACGCTGAATATCAGCGTTTAACCGATCTCTCGATGCGAGCATTTCGTCAAGCTCATGCTGACCTGCAACCGAGCGCAGCGTTGTCTGAGCCAGTTGGGTGGTCGCCTGAAGGAAGTCTTCAACCTGTATAATCGCCCGTTCAGCATCCACGGCGCGAAAATACACGACGGCATTGACTTTGACGGAAACATTGTCGCGCGAAATTACGTCCTGCTCAGGCACGTCTAAGACGCGTGTGCGCAGATCCACCCGAACCATCTGCATGATACCCGGAAGAACGATGATCAAACCTGGACCCTTTACTTTCCAGAAACGCCCTAGCAGGAAGATCACACCTCGCTCATACTCCCGCAAAATCTTCAATGACGAGAAAACAATCAAGAGTGGAATCAGTACAGTCAAAGTCCAGGAATAATTAAGCAGTTCGTTCATGACTGGTCCTCACTTTTAAGGGGAGAGACGGTGAGGGTTAACCCCTCAATAGCCGATACTTCGACGGTGTGGCCCGGCATTAAAGGCGTTGTACTTGTTGCTTGCCATACTTCACCATGAACTCTGACGTGCCCCTCTCTTCCATTCCAGTCCAAAACCACGGCTTTACTGCTGAGCATTTCTTCCCGCCCTGTTACGACGGCACGGCCCTTGGAGCGCATAAGAAGATAAAGAATGACGAGAAAAACCCCTGCACTAACAGCTGCGATCGACCCAATCAGCATAGGAGATACCTCCAGCTCTGGAGTGTCACTGTCGATCAGCATGATTGAGCCCAGCACAAAGGCGACGGCACCACCCAGTCCGAGCACGCCGAAGCCGGGCGCAAATACTTCAGCAATCATAAGGCCGAGCCCGACAAGAATTAAAGCCAGACCGGCATAGTTTACTGGCAACAGCTGAAAGGCGTAGAGCGCTAAAAGCAGGCAGATCACACCGGTAATCCCTGCGATGAAAATACCTGGGCTGTAAAATTCCAGAACGATGCCATAGATGCCGATAAGAAACAGGATATAGGCAACACTCGGATTGGTGATGACAGAAAGAAACTCGGTCCGCCAATCTGGTTCCACCGGAATAATCGTCAAATTATCAGTTTTGAGCGTAATCTGCCCTTCTGGCAACTCTACGGACCTCCCATTTAATTGCTGAAGAAGATCGGTTTGACTATCGGCAATAAAGTCGATGACCCCTTCCTCAAGAGCATCGACCGCCGTTAGGCTGGCAGCTTCGCTGACCGCCTTTTCCGCCCACTCTGAGTTTCGGTGCCTCAACTGGGCAAGGCTCTTGATATAAGCCTTCGCATCGCTGATAGCTTTGTCGGAGGAGGACGGGGCCGCACTTGTCTCTTCGTCCTCGTCGTTGTCAGAGCCTTCTGATCCGGGAAAACCACCACCTACCTGAACCGGTGTCGCAGCGCCAAGATTGGTTCCCGGTGCCATGGCAGCAATATGGCATGCGTACAGAATATAGGTTCCGGCACTGGCCGCACGGGCACCGCTCGGTGCAACATACCCAACAACTGGAACCGGAGATGCCAAAATGGCATGGACGATGGTGCGCATTGCAGTGTCTAGACCACCAGGGGTGTTCAAGGTGAGAATGACAAGCGTGGCTCCATCTTCCTGGGCGGATTGGAGGCCACGTGTCACATAGTCAGCAGTGGCCGGCCCTATAGCGCCTTCAATACGGATAAGTGGGGCGGTCCGATCCGTTTGGGCGTTACAGTAGCTCGTAGCAAAAAGCGCAAAAATGAAGAAGCTACCGATTAGAATTGCCAGAAATACGACACATTGAATACAGGCAAATCCTAGACCTTTAAGATTTGCAATCTGCCATTCCGTTCCTGTTGCCGCCAATCGCATTTTAAGGTGCGTTCTGTTTTTAGTTGGTTACAGATGGATCACTTCACTAACTACATAAGGGAATGTGATGACTAACGTAATCAAGTAAGAATTGCTGTTATAAGTCACAGCCAATTATCGGTATCTATACTGACACAAGCCGCGTGTAATGGGGACTTTGGTGAATAAGACAGTTTCTAAGAGCTTAAGGTACCTCCAAGCTGCTTGCATTTAAAAAGAAAATTACTTGTTCGCGAGTCTGCTTGTTTGAGAGCGTTCGATGAAGGCGACCAAAATCTTGCATTAATAATGGGTGGACTGTCAAAAATTACATGCGACATTTCAATCATTGCTACGAATGAGTTCGGTGAAATCTCAGAGCCTTATGGTCATCATAGAGGGGCATCCAGCACCATGCCTCAAAACACAATTCTATATCTTGTGAGCTAATTTTGACTGCAACAAAGATGCTACGATCCCGCGCAAGTTTAATGACTGACGCAATGCAGCAGGATTTTGAACAGGCTACCGGGCCCTAGCATTTGGAGTAGGCGGCTTTACTTGAATGCTTTACTTGAATGCTTTGCGTTAACCTCGGAAGCTCTCGTGCAGCCAGCTGTTTTCTCTCTTCATCTGCTCAAAAATAGCGCAGACATGACAGTAGCTCCTCAGATGCTGCCGCACTCTATGCATAACAGCCTGACGTTGAACTGTGCTCCAAGAAAATTGTAAGAAGAACAAGCGCTTGGAGCACACTTTATTTACACGAACATAAAGTCATCAGCGCTGATTAGATCGGCACCGATATCGGACAACACGATGGAACCACCTTGGTAGGAAATGAGCGCGCCATCCTCCGAAGCCAAAATAGTGAGTTCTTCAAGACTGGTGACGCTATTCTTGATAAACTTGATGACATCTAGCCCGCTCGAAAAGTCGGTAATCCTGTCATCTCCAGAGTTAGCCGCAAAGATGAAAGTGTCTTTGCCTTTGCCACCGGAAAGTATGTCATCACCGATGCCTCCTGTGAGGAGGTCACTCCTCTTTCCACCATCAAGCTCGTCATTGCCTATGCCGCCATCTAAGCGATCGTTTCCATTGCCTCCAAGCAGGTTATCATCGCCTTTCCCGCCGTAGAGCCTATCGTTGCCCACTCCTCCATCCAGAGTATCTCGACCATCTTCGCCGTAAAGCCTGTCCTTGCCTTTGCCACCTTTGAGCTGATCTATCCCGCTGCCGCCATAGAGCCAGTCATTGCCACGCCCACCATCCAGCAAATCGTGACCTTCATTTGCAAAAAGCTTGTTGTGAGCGTCGTTGCCAATCAGTTCGTCATCCCCAGAACCGGTATATGCATTTTCAATCACGGTTCCACGCATAATGGCAAGATTGCCCTTCAAGCCCTGAACATCTGAATAGGTTTCCTCGACAAGAGAAATCCGCTGATCACTAGTCACAGAGCTGAAGTTGATGCTATCGTTGCCACCATCATCCAGAATGGTGAAGGTCACCGGAACCATGCCAGCGATATCATCGTAATATCCTCCAGCATTGGAGTTTTCGCCGTAGATGGTGTCGTCAGTACGCAAGTTACCTGCCGTTCCATAAAGATCTTGCATAGCAAGAATGTCGGCGATCATAGGCGTGACCACATACGCATAACTGGCATCGATGTTCGTGTTTCCCTGCTGACTAAAATATGACATGACTGTCGCTTGCCAGGAATCATTGGAATAATGATTGTCTACGCCGAATGTAGCATCTCCGTTATAATGGCCGGCATGCCCCAGCCCTAGCGCATGTCCGATTTCGTGAATATATGTCTGATAGGAGTACGAGTTTAAGTCCGCTCCATATCGATCAACCCAGTCCGCGCTAACATTGACGAATGATCGCTCAATTTCACCATAAAAGGTGTTGGAGCTTGCATAAGCTCCGCCATAATTGTCGTCGAAGTTTATCTTTGCATAGGTATCTGTAAATTCGAAATTGATGCCAGTCATCATTGACCATGCGTCAAGAGCATTCTTTGCCAGGTATTGGCCGGTATCTGTCAAACCAGAAATATTGACCGAGATCGCCTCTCCAGGTTCCACATCAAATGCCCGGCGATATCCCCAATATGCATCAGTCAACTGATGTGCAATCTGGTCATTTGAAAAAGCGTCTGGATCTACCGGAACTTCAGTAGAGCCAGCTTCCTCGGTTATACTAAGCTGATAGTCTCCAAAAGAATTTCCCTCTGCACCAATGGTAGCCAAAACATAATAGGTGCCGCGTTTCTCAGGTGTGAAAGTGACTTCGGATTTACTACCATTCCCATTTTCAGTGTCCGACGCGACAGGCCTGGAGTTGGGATCGAACAAGACCAAACTTGTGTCCGATGGCCCATTGGACCCCTCACTGTCCATGGAGATCGTGTACTCAACCCCCGCCTCAAGGACAATCGCAACAAAATCTGAATCTCCGCCTCTTTTCAAAGACCCATAGAAAGTATCCTTCGGGGTGAGAGTGTACGGAGTATCAAAGTGGGCAGGAGCATCTCCCTTTTCCACTAATATAGATTTATTGGAGTTATAGTTGGTCGACATGCGAATCTATTCCGATAAATTAAATTATCGAATTACGATATACACTATTTACATACTATCAATATTCATATGTACATCTTGCACAAGTTGTTTATTTTGATTTATACTATAATATTACTAATTATCACGGAATTCTCAGCATAAGTTGCTGCATTATAACAAAATTAATATCTACTTCACTGCAGAGATTGACGGATCATTTGCAGGCTTCTGATAAAGATGCTCTCCATCTAGCCGTTGAAGCATCACTTATCTGCATAAGCTTTGTTCTGATACTTGTGTCTTTCGCTTCCGGATTGGGCTCAGAAATCTTGTCTTCATCGGTATAGGTGCCAGTTACACTGCTGTATCGCGACGAAATAGCGAGCCTTA
Organism: Pseudovibrio sp. Ad13; assembly: GCF_001623225.1. Classification (NCBI taxonomy): domain Bacteria; kingdom Pseudomonadati; phylum Pseudomonadota; class Alphaproteobacteria; order Hyphomicrobiales; family Stappiaceae; genus Pseudovibrio; species Pseudovibrio sp. Ad13. The sequence continues at coordinate 20,863 of NZ_LMCC01000006.1, forward strand.
CTATGCGATCAGCTCCTACTTCCGGTGGAGAGGCAAAAATTCGCATGATGAGCCGAAAAATACCTGGAATGCCTTTTAGATCCCGCAGCAAGTTGGAACGAATGAAGCCGGGATTAAGCGCGTTTACAGTGACTCCTGAGCTTTCTAATTGCTCAGCCAGCTCAACTGTAAACGCATTGAGCGCGAGCTTTGCCTGAGCATAGGGTTTTAGCGCATCAAAGCCGTGTTTCGTTTGGAGATCTTCAAAATTAATATGGCCTAGTGCTTCCGTTTCGGAGGAAACATTCACAATTCTTGACGGCGCAGAGGTTTTGAGACGCTCTAGCAAAAGGTTCGTAAGCAAAAAGGGGCCAATATAATTAATCGCCCACATCTTCTCCAACCCATCTGCTGTGATGGTGCGTTTTGGGACTTGAGCACCTGCGCAATTGACTAGGACGTCTATGCGCTTGTGAGTGGCTATGATGCGTTCAGCACAACAGCGAATGCTCTCCATTGATGCCAGATCACAGGATAGAAACTGCGCAAACCCTCCATCAACGGCATTTAGCTCGCGTGCAACTGCCATCCCTTTTTCTTCATTGCGACCTAAGATGATCAGGTTTGCCCCGAGCTTATGCAGTGTACTAACAGCGGCTCGCCCCATACCATCAGTTCCACCCGTAAACACAATTGTCTTACCTGATATGTGCTTGTCTTCTTCAGGGATTGCATAGACGGGATTTGGTTTCCTTCGTTGTGGTGTGAAAGTGTTGAGCACCATACTCGCTTGCTTGATAATTGAAGCATTTTTAGAAGTCATGGCCCCCTCATTCGGAAATATCTAATTCCGGAATTGTTAATTACCGAATAATCGATATAGAAGTTTGACATGGAAATCAACCTTTGCAGTAATTAGGAAGTCTTCATGAATAAGAGATCAGGCCAGCGAGCTGAGCTTACCCGCGGTCGTAAGCGGGATCGTAACAGGACCGACGCTATTCTTGCTGCAACGGCTGAGTTAATTATCGAACATGGGTTTGATAAACTTCGAGTTCAGGATGTGGCAGAAAAAGCCGGAAGTGGGCTCGGTACGATATACCGAAGGTGGGAAACAAAAGAAGCCTTAGTAACTGACGCTATTCGCGCTTTTCCTGACCCTCCACTTCCTTCCAGTGATGACGCCGCAGCGGATTTGGCATCTGTTATTCGGGAGAAAACTGAGTTTTATGCTTCAAAACCAGATTTACTACCCGGAGTAATCTCAGCATTGAGGGAAGATAAGGGTATTGCTGACGCTATTCGTGATCGATATGACGATAAACCACTTCGTCAGCTTTTTGCCAGGCTATTGGGTTCTGATCATCCTCAATTGGATCTGCTAGCAGAGCTCGTCCCAGCAATACTTCTCAACCGAACAGTTTTCCATAACCGTCCAGTAAAAGCTGACAACTTTGCCGATGAGATCTTGGCACTTGTCAAAGCTTTATCAAGTGTTTGAGTTGAGAGACCCTGATGTTAAAATGAACGCATGCGAGGTTATAAGGGCACCTTAGTTACCGGCAGTGAGAGGCTGAGCGAGTGTTCCATGTGAGTGGTTTCTACCTTGCGAGGCATATTGATCTGATTTGAGCAATAATCATATGCGGTCATCTGTCCGGCGTGTTTAGACGGCAAATATGACTGCTGGCCTTGATGGTTACCGCTTGCCAAGTCGCAAACCGGTAAACGAACGACGACGTATCCCAGACATTCCATAGATGTCTGGGTTAATCTTTTCATTTGGCCGTGTAACAAAGCCCTAACCACATAAGTTGATGAGCAAAGCAAGCTCTTCGTGCGCACTTGGCTTTTCAGCTCACACTTGTTTAAATTATCGCCAATTTAGAAAGCTAACTCATATTGTAGTTTGATAAGAAGGTCGTTGTGGATGCAGACGCAAAGGATCTGAATATGACGGTACTGCTCATGCAGCATTTCGCGCTGCCGATCCCACCCGATGGTGTTGAAGATGCGAGGCGGTTTTATGGTACCTTACTGGGGTTTAAAGAAATAGAACGCCCTCAAGAAGCTAGTAGCCATGCCGGTTGTTGGTTCTCATCAGGTTCGGTTAATTTGCATTTGCTCGGCAGTGAACCATTTGCGCCAGTAACAGTTGGTCACCCAGGACTTGTTGTCGATGACCTGGCAGCTTTGGCGAAGAATCTACGGGCAGCGTGTGCCACGGTAACGGATGACACAATCCTCTTCGGCCACTACCGCAAGAAGGTCCATGACCCATTTGGAAACATGATCGAACTGTTGGAACCTGTTGATGGCGGTCATACGTTGTAGTTCCAAACCCAACAAAGACGCTTAACCTGGCGCAGGCTCTGACGCTTCACAATATCAAGTGGACGCCGTGTAGGTGGATTTTGTCAGCTTCGTTGCGGTAAAATGGGGCTTGGAGAACACTCAAAAGTGTAAGGACGTGAGGTGGCGAGCCTGCCCATTGCAGAAGCTTGCTCTTCAGATTTCATGCTAGGTACTGCCACCTTGTTGCTTTTAGCTGCTTGGGGTATTTGATAACTATGATTGATCTTGACGCTTTTCCTTGTCTCAAAGGCTATCGTTTCCCACGCAGTATCATTGGCAAAGCGGTTTGGGTCTATCATCCGTTCGCCATAAGCCAGCGCGATGTTGAAGATCTTCTGGCGGCGCGGGGAATAGTGCTTAACTTTGAGACAATTTGGAACTGAGTGCACAAGTTTGAGCACATTTTTGCTGGAAAAATCCAGAAGGACCGGACAGCAGCCAATGTTAGTTGCACCTTGATGAAGGTGTCGTCAAGTTCAACGGCGTTACCTATTGGCTGTGGCGGGCTGTCGACGGGAATGGCGATACTCTTGATATCCTTTCGCAAACGTGTCGTGACAAAAAAGCCAGCCAAGCCATTCTTTTATAAGTTTTCAGGCGTTGGAGCATGCCGCACGCTCTGATGAAGGACAAGCTTGGCTCCTACGGAGCAGCCAGACAAGAAATCACACCAGGTCTTGAGCAACCGCTAGCACAAAGGCTTGAACAACCGGGCGAGACTTCGCATCGTCATACGCGACGGCGGGAAAAGATCATGGGCCATTTTAAGTCTGCACGGCAAGCACAGAGATTTCTATCCGCGCACATCAGGTTGCTGCTATTTTCCCTCTGAAACGCCACCGCCTTTCAGCCAACTCACAGCCATGTACGCGCTGGTGCATTCAGTCTATGGAACGGTTACATAGCAGAATTACGCCCACAAACAGAGCCGCGGGAAGCCTCCTCAAGGTCAAGCTAAACAAACTAACAAAGCCGTTAACAACAATTAGCGATGATGACCGTTCTCAGCATAAGCTGGTCGAAGCAACCGGAAGAAGAGAGTTATACATTCTCTAGCTGTTGGAATGTAAACAAACAGTGGCTCCCAACTTTATTGCATTTTATGAAGCCTTTGGAGTTTGTCCTGGTTACATCATCTCCAGCGAAACAGTATTTCCTGAGATTGAGGAGACCGCCGAGATCTTGTCGTCCCTCAACACCGATAACAAGGCTATCTTGCTCAGAGTGGCGAAAGGCTTTGCACAAAACTGAACTAAGTCCAACTAAGGAGGCCTTATTTTCATCCTCCATCCTCCATCCTCCATCCTCCATCCTCAGCCTAGAGACACCGACTTACAGTTGAAACTTCGCTCTAGTTGGGAATGCCTCAGCCTCGTACGAATGTCCGTAACATGGTCTTCAGTTCTAAGCTGCAATAGCGAAGGTCTGAGACCTTATGGTTCTCGAATGCACTTTATGATTGATGCATCTGAAGCGCCTAAACATGGCATCTGGATCACACTAAAGCAGTGATGGTAGGTTGTGACTTTATTGGATTATGAATGTTGATTTTCGTGAGTTTCCGAAAGAAATCTAGCAACATCAATAAATTAAAACGGAACCAGAATGTTCAGTTTACCGCCATACGCTTCGAAGTCTGAGACACCTATTCCGTCGTAAAATCCTTCGCCTCGGATGGATATGTTGCCATAGGGGATGAAGATGTCCGCACCAGCTTCTATGCGGGCGCGAATATCCTCTGTTGAGGAGGAGAGAACGGCGTCGGTTGGGATATCGTTTTTTAGCTTATCAAAATCATATATCCCTGAGAAAGACAGGAAAGGCGCAAAAATGAGGCCTGTTTCGCTCTGATAATCCAGTGAGGCTTGGGGGCCAAACTCCAGACGCCCCAGATTGAAATCTTGGGAAGGGATCACATTCGCCAGACTATCAGTGTAACTCTCCTGTTTCTCATAGAAGTAGGTGAGGCGCGCAAAGGGATTTAGGGTGATCAGACCCACTTGAAAATCACCTGTCACAGCGCCCTGCAAGAGAAAGCGCTGTGTATCAAATCCATCCGTGAATAGGCCAAGCGCATTCACATCATTGCTTGAGCGGCCATAGGTTATGCGGGCATCAACGAACACATTATTGTGCAGTTGAGCCACGCCGTAGGGGCCAAACATCCAGCCAACCCCACTGGCAGAGGTTTTGGCCGTGTTGTTATCCTGATCAGAAATGTCTAGCTGAGCCATAACGCCAAGCAGCGCGGAGTTTTGGAAGCGATAATCAACACCTGCAAATATCAGGGCGTTCTCGCTCTCAAAATCCTGATTGTTCACTTTGGCATAAACACCTTGTACCCAAAAATCAAAACCAGACTGCGCGAACTCGCCGCCGTCTTCAGCCCATCTAGCCTCGTCGCCGGTTCCAAGCCCCTCTTCCATTGAGCGAAAAGGCTGTTTGAAGTTGTGACTCAGCGGTTTCGAGCTATCTGCAAAGAGCGCGTTATAACTATCATCAATTCGAGATGTGATGGCATCAGCGGCGGGGACGCCCATTTTGTTCATGCGGCTTTGGAACGCCATGTAGCTGAACTGGAAGGAGCCGGAAATGTTGTTTTCAGAAACGTCATAAAAGAAGCTGTTCAAATCACGCTGTTGCCCATAACTGCCGTTTTTCAAGCGGGCAACGATGCTGGGCTGTTCAGCAACGATGCTGTCTATCCGATTGGCGACAAAGGCAGCTATGACTGTTTTTGTGCGCTGAATGTCTTCCTCTGAACTGCGGGTGTTGGAGAGCGAGAAACTGAGCACAGAAAATCCGGAGGTGCTGGCCGTTACCGCATATGTCTCAAAGGCATTGGAACTCAGCTGGGGGGAGGCAACATTGTTTGCCGTTAAAGCCGAGCTGGTGGCCTTGCCGTTTGAATCCGTTGTAATTGTCTCAGTGTTCGTGCCACTGGACTGGAATGTAACAGATGCCCCGGATGTGGGGGCTGCAAAGTCTATTGAAACCCCCTGAACGCCATTGCCATTGGTATCCACCAGTCTGACAACGAGCCTGTCCTCATAGTCCTGCCCTGTATGCACCGATTGCGGTGTTCCAGAGACCACGCTGAAGCCCGTTGCTGCGCCCGCCAGATTGACCAAATTAAACTCCGCAGGATCAGCCGCTCCATCCACACTGGCGGAGACGATAAAAGAACCGGAGACAGTATTGCTGATCACGCTCAACGTGGCCACACCAGACCCGTTTGTTGTTGCAAACTGGGAAGTGGTATCAAGGCTTGCTCCCGACGAGGGAGCAGTGTAGGTGATGGTTTCTCCCGCTAACGCTGCCCCGTTTGCATCTTCCACCGTCACTTCAAGCGCATTGGAAAAGCCGGTTGTTACAGTGGTTGATTGACTGTCTCCACTTGTGACTACGATAGTTTTGGACCCCGCCGTACCACTGACCACCACAGTAAACGAGCTTTCATCACTGTCGTTGCTCGCAAGAAAGAACGTGAACCCAAACGCCCTTGCGCTTGTGGGGGTGTAATTGACGGTCAGCGTGGTTGTGCCTCCGCTTGCAGCGACGCTGTCGCTTGCAAGCAAAAAACTATCCACGGTCGCCTCTGAGGTGCTGGTGACATTTATTCCCGTGACCGGCGTGGTGAGCGTCAGCGTGCCTGTTCCACTGTTGGTGATGGTATAGGTGATGGATGAGGCAACACCGACGGTTTTTGTGGCTGGGATGGTGTCCGTTCCGCCGCTGGAAATAATGCCACTTTCTGATGAGGAGGCCGCAATTTCCGGCGAGCCGCTGCCCGTTCCGCTTATTGTCAGATCGAAAGGGTTTTCATCGCCATCATCATTGACAAAGGAGATGTCAAAGCTGAAGGCACCGGCCAGCGTTGGCGTGTAGGTGACTGTTAGGGTCGTGGAGTTGCCGGGGGTGACTGTTGTGTTGCCAAAGCTGTGGGTGTCGACGCTCACATTGCTGGCACTGTCATCGGAGATGGTTCCCAGTGTCAGATCGTCCGTGCCTGTGTTTTGGACTGTGTAGACCCGTGAGGTCTGTGCGCCCGCTGTGGATGTGCCCACACTATCCGTTCCCCCATCTACCACAGCTGATCCACCTTGAATGGAAACAGCAATTTCCGGCGCACCGCTGCCCGTTCCGCTTACTGTCAGATCAAAGGGGTTCTCGTCGCCATCATCATTGACAAAGGAGATGTCAAAGCTGAAGGCACCGTCGAGCGTTGGCGTGTAAGTGACTGAAAGAGTCGTAGAGTTGCCGGGAGTGACTGTGGTGCTGGCAAAATTGTGGGAGTCAACGCTTACATTGCTTGCGCTGTCATCAGAGATCGTTCCAAGCGTCAGGTCGCCCGTGCCTGCGTTTTGGACTGTGTAGACCCGTGAGGTCTGTGCGCCCGCTGTAGATGTGCCCACACTGTCCGTGCCTCCATCTGCCACAGCTGATCCGCCTTGAACGGAAACGGCAATTTCCGGGGTTCCTGAAGCGTTGCCGCTCACCGTAAAGTCATAGGGGTTCTCATTGCCATCATCATTGACAAACGAGATATCAAAGCTGAATGTCCCGGCCAGTGTTGGTGTGTAATTGACGGTCAGGGTTGTGGAGTTGCCCGCAGAAACTGTTGTGCTGCCAAAACTATGGGAATCGACGCTTACATTGCTGGCGCTGTCGTCAGAAATGGTGCCGAGCGTCAGATCATCGGTGCCATTGTTGGTGATGGTGTAGGTGCGCGTTGATTGGACAAGGGCGGTCGCGGAGCTAACACTGTCGGTGCCTCCATCAGCGACAGCAGACCCGCCTTGAACAGCCACATCAATTTCCGGCACTCCAGAGGCGGTGCCGCTTACCGTAATATTGAAAGGGTTTTCATCACTATCATTGTTGACAAAGGAGATGTCGAAGCTGAACGATCCTGTCAGGGTTGGGCTATAATTGATCGTCAAGGTCGTGTTGTCACCCGGTGTCAGCGATGTGGAGCCGAAACTGGTGGAATCGACACTCACATTGCTCTCATTATCCGATGAAAGACTGCCAAGGGTCAGTGTGTCTGTACCTTGTGCCAGCACTGTGAATGAAACAGTGTGCTGGCTTGCAGCTGATTGCGTTCCAACGCTTTCCGAGCCCCCATCCGCAATGGCGTTACTATCAGAATCCTCCAGAGCGATTTCAGCAGCTCCTGTCGCAGTCCCCTCTAATGCGATTGAATAGGGGTTCTCATTGCCGTCATCATTGACAAAGGACAGATCAAAGCTGAAGTCTCCGGCAAGGGTGGGCGTATAGATGACCGTAAGCGTTGTGGAGTTGCTGGGGGTTATTGTCGTGCTGCCAAAACTTGTAGAGTCTACCGAAACATTGGTGAGGTTGCTCTCTGAAATGGTTCCAAGCGTCAGATCGTCAGTACCATTGTTTTTGACCGTGTAAATGCGCGAGTTCTGAGCACTTGCTGCTTTCGTCCCCACATCATCAGTCCCGCCACTTGCAACAGCAGGCCCGCCTTGAATGTTCACATCCAACTCCGGCGCACCTGTTGCTGTGCCACTCGCTGTGAAGTTATAGGGACTTTCATCATCGTCGTTGTTCACAAAGGACAAAGTGAAATCAAAGTCACCGGCAAATGTCGGCGTATAATTTACGGTCAGGGTTGTGAAGTTGCCGGATAGGACCGTTGTTGAGCCAAAACTGTGTGAATCGACAGTCACATTGGTGGGCGAGCTGTCGCTGATGGTTCCAAGCGTTAAGTCAGCCGTTCCACTGTTGGTTACAGTGTATATCCGCGTGTGCTGCGTTGCTGCAGCTACTGAGCCAACATCATCTGCTCCCCCGTCTGCAACGGCTGATCCGCCCTGCACGGAGACGTCTGCTTCTGGGCTGGTAGCCGCGCCAACAACAAAATCTTCAATCTCAAGGTCAGTATTTCCGCCCCCAGCGTTCACAACTTTGAAGCTAAATGCGTCTCCACTATCATAGGTGCCACTCACCTCAACAGTACAGCCTGATGCACACGTAATTTCTTTACCATCTGGGATGTCCGAGATGGAAATGGAGGCATTGGGCGTGACTGTCAGGCTGGTGACGCCGGTTCCGTTAGAAGGGCGGTTTGGAAAGCCGAAAATTCTAAACATATCACTGTTATTGAAGTGGTTTTCGACTGAAACTGGAGCTGAAAAATCAAAAGAGCTGCCGCAGGTTTCATCAGCAAGCCGGGCATAAACCCTCTCACCCTCTGCCATTTTGGGGCAGGTAATCGGTCCCGCTCTGACAGGATCAGCAAAGCAGGCAAGCAGAATAAGAAGAGCCCCAAAGAATAGCAGTATACTGAGGCCAGTTTTGGGAATTATGCACTTCACGTGAGGCATCGGATCCTCAAAAACTGAATAGATTGAGCAGTAAAGGTACCCGGTTAAACAAGAGTGCAGCAATAACACCCAATACGATTTTCTTATTTGACTACTACTGAAAAATCACACCCGAATCTAAGTAAGTATAGGACGATGAATTAAAGAGCAGGAGATAATTTTATCTAGTATTCATCTCACGTTTTATTCGTAGCTAATCAGATTATATTTATGCAGTTGAAAGATGCTGACAGGTAAACACCTACTTAGGTGAATTGTATAATTGTATAATTGTATCAATTGACTGTCTGGCATTTAGACTCAAGAGGGCCAGTCTGCGGAGGGAATAATTGAGAGTGAAGTGCATGAAAACCATTAGAATTACGATGTTTATATGTCCGTCTACACTAGAAAATAGAACGGTATGGGCAATAACTACAGATATCACCCGATGATTGTACTGAGTTGGATTTCCAGTTGAAAGACCAATAGGAGTTCTCATGGCAGAGCCCTTCCTTGCTGAGATTAGGATAATCGGTTTCACTTTTGCGCCCAGGGGGTGGGCATTTTGCAATGGTCAGATCTTGCCCATCACGCAAAATCAGTCTCTTTATGCGCTGCTGGGCACTAACTATGGCGGTGATGGGCGAACGTCTTTTGCCCTGCCAGATCTCAGATCTCGCAGTCCGCTCCATAAAGGGGAAGGCCACCAACTTGGCCAGAAAGGCGGATATGAGCGCGTTACGCTTTCCGTGGCCCAGCTGGCAAGTCACAAGCACGCTCTGACAGCTACGGATAACCCTGCTGATAGCTTTGGCCCCGGAGCGTTAAGTGACCATTATCTGGCGAAAGATGCTGTTGGGTTGAATTCTTTTGTCGAAATGGATACCGCCTCACTCGTCACTATGAATGCAACTTCCATAAGCAATGCCGGGGGCGGTCAGGGGCATGACAATATGCAGCCTTCATTGGCGCTGAACTATTGCATAGCTCTTAAGGGGATTTTCCCCTCCCGCAATTAAGGAGCCTCATTATGTCAGAACCATTTGTGGGTGAAATCAAAATGTTTGCGGGAAACTTTGCACCCCGCGGTTGGGCATTCTGTGATGGCCAGTTACTGGCTGTCAGTCAAAATGATGCTCTCTTTTCTTTATTTGGGACAATTTATGGCGGCGATGGTCGGATCACTTTTGGCCTCCCTGACCTTAGGGGCCGACTACCAATGCACGCAGGTCAGGGATCCGGGCTTTCAAATCGCCGGCTAGGAACCAAATTTGGTTCAGAGAACGTGACACTGATGAGGGGTCAAATTCCCACGCATTCCCACAGTTTCCATGCAAGCAATGCGGAGGCGACCAGTCCGTCGCCGCAGAGCCGGTTGCTCGGAAAGCAGATGTTCAATGTGTTCAACACGAGTGCGACCAACACAAATATGGGGCCGTCTTCCATCGGAATGACGGGTGGAACAGGTTCGCACACAAACTTAATGCCTGCCTTGTGTATCAATTTCATCGTAGCACTTGTCGGCATTTATCCAAGCAGACAATAGGAGCGCCTTATGGCAGAACCGTTTCTTGCTGAAATTAAAATTTTTGCGGGCGACTTCGCGCCGCGCTCTTGGGCGTTTTGTGATGGCCAGTTGTTGCCAATCCCTCAGAATACGGCGCTGTTCTCACTCATAGGCACTACCTATGGGGGCGATGGCAGAACCACTACCGCATTGCCAAACCTGCAAGGACGCGTACCGATGCACCCGGGGCGAGGTCCGGGGTTAACTACCAGGATGCTGGGGCAAAGGACTGGGATTGGCGCTGTTGCGCTTTATGAGGCGCAAATTCCTGCACATACCCACATGCTGCGCGCTTCCTCAAGTCTGGGCACGATCGGTGAACCGCAACCCGAAGCATCGCTTGCTACCTCATCCGGCGGGCCGCCATTTTATTACAAAAATAAAAATGCGACACCACTAACACTCTCTGTAAACATGGAAAGTGCGGCCATAGGGACTACGGGGGGCGGACAGCCGCATGACAATATGCAGCCGTACCTGACCCTAAACTACATTATCGCACTGCAAGGGGTTTTCCCTTCCAGAAGCTAGGCAAAATTTCACCGCAATCCTGTCCCGGCCAACAGAAGGTGGGTATCATGTCACTTCAAGAATTCAGCCCCGATGAATTTTCAATTTTCAAGAGCAATCATCCCGGTGTTTATCGGGTGTTTGTCGGTGGTATCACAGCAGAAGGGAGATTGGTTTACAATGAGCAAACATCAGAAAACAGCGGGTTTTCTGATGAGTTCAAGACACTGACTGATTTGACCTATTCTCCAGCCGGTTTTCAGGCATTCACAACACGCGACGGATATGTTGCGTTGCTGGCGCAGCAAAATACCGCTGCAGAGCTGCTTTATATCACCGAGGACCAGCGCGAGGAGAGGTCACACAGGTGGGCAAGGCCAACCCAGCTAGGCATGCCTTCAGGTCTGTCAAAGTTTACTGCAACCGCCGTGCATCACGGTCTCAACGGTCTCATTAACGTGTTTGGTTCAGCTGCAGGTGATGATTCTAAAACATGGTGGAAGTTTCAAAACCCGAACCAGATTAAGACCAGGGAAGAAAAGGTTATCCCCCCGGGCTCCACCGAGCCCATTGCTGTGCGGGTTGAGGTTGCAGAGCCGCCGGACATCACCTGGTCTGATTGGCATGCCCTCCCCAAAGCCATGGTAGAGATGAGTACTTCAAGTCTAACCGAAAGAAAAATACTGCTCGCAGGTCTTGATATGGAAGGTCAGGCCTATATCTGCGCGCAAAAGGGCAAAGACCCGTTTGCAGTGGAAGACTGGGGAGAGTGGCATAACCTGCAAGACGGCCTTGGCCCGTTTCAACAAATGGAAGTTGCGGCCAACACGGAGGGCCTGTTGTTTCTGTTTGCCCGCTGCGAGAACAACATCTACATGAAGCAGCAAAGCAGACTTGGCCAATGCGAATTCATGCCGTGGGTCTTGTTCGCTTCCTTCAAGGCAAACCTGTCAACTCTGGCTTTGGGAACCTACAAAAATGGCGGTCTTTATGTGGTGGCACAGGTGGGAGACAGAGGTGAAGGCCCTCTGTTCGCCACCCACCAAACGGGTGAGCTACTGAACCGCTGGTCTCCCCTAACTCTGATCGCCGCAAGTAGGAACAGCTCTCAACTGGTCCTTCAGCCCGGTGCAAACACTGATTTGAACTTATTTGCTCTCAGCACAGACAGTCAATCCCTTGCCTACACACGACAAATTACCGAGGACTTTTGGCAGGCAAGCTGGACGCAACTGGCCAGTAATATTGAGAGTTTTGCCCTCACCATAGACGTCACACCCTAAGTTTGCTCGGGCTGGTGTGTGCAGGTGCCTTGGCACATTCCATCTTAAAGGAGGGGTAAAAACACCCTTCCTGCGTTTGGGACAGTGATAGTCTGCGGGAGGAAAGATTGAATGCTGCCAATACGTTTTGCAAAAAATCGCGAGGTTTCATTCCGTGATGAAAGGCCTGCTGATCAGCTCATTTTGAGAAAGCTTTACAGAACAACACGCGAGAATGAACTTGCCCAAACCGGCTGGCGTGAAGAGGATAAGCAAGCCTTTGTTGAGATGCAGTTTAAGGCGCAGCAGACCCACTATCGCAAGCACTACCCAGAGGCGCAATGGCTTGTCGTGGAGCTGGAAGGGGTGGCAATCGGGCGGCTGTATATTGAGGACTGGGAGTGCGAAATTCGCATTATCGACATCGCAATTGTGCCTGAGATTCGCGGGCAAGGTATTGGTTCGGCACTTATTCGCCAGATTCTAAGGCAGGGTGACCGACAGGTTAAAAAGGTCGGTATTCATGTTGAGAAAAATAACCCAGCAATGTCTCTTTACAAGAGATTGGGATTTGCCTTGTGCGAGGATAAGGGCGTTTACGATCTTCTGAAATGGGCACCCACCCGCTCGGAAGTATCTAACCCAATCCTTGCGAGCTATTGTGAGACACACAGCAAAGGGTAAGTTGCTATTGCTATGTGATTGTGCCCAAAGCAGTTCGTAACTAAGAGGATATGGATAAGCTGTTTAGCTCTCTATTTTTACATTTGTTTGTCTGACAACGAGACTTACTTTCCGCAAAGCTGCCTTAGGTAAAGATCGCCTCATATTGGTAGCCTGCCTCGGTTTTGCCAATGGGGACGATGAAATAAGGGCGCGCGCCAAGTTCTGCGTGATCAAGCGTATACGTTGCCTGCGAGAGAGCTGGTGTGAGCGGACCTTGCCACAAAAGTGAGAAGCCATTCTCGTTCAATCCGCCTGATTTTAGCTTGGTGGCCTCCAACAATTCCAACTCGATAGGATCCTCCAACTGACTGATATGAAATGATTTTGTACGGATATCCTGAAAATCCTGTAGTGACATCACATCTGCACCCATAACAAGCTCCCGAAAACAACCTTTTAAACAATGCCAGATGGTAACACTTGCTGGCCTGCGCATTCAAATCAAAATATGATAGTGCCCGCTCGGGATTGCCAGGTTATCTGAGATAGGTTGGCTAAGTACTCATATAGCTGACTTTATGTAATCATTTCAGCTATATAGCCATCCCAAAAGCCCAAAGGCATCGGATCTTACATAACGATAAGAGTGAGAGGAAAGTTTGTAACGATTGGGACGGAAGATGATGTTGGTCTGGTCATGGTTGGAGAGGGATCGCTGCGCATACCGGAGTGAATTGAAACGCCCTTTTCTTTTCTCCAACTTTTTTATCGTTCCGTGAGAGTTTTCGATGCAACCGTTTAAGCCCATGCGAGTCCAGTAATCGGCACCAGAGACCAGAGTTTTGATCGGTTTGATGTAACTGCGCAGCTTGGCTATCACGACAACCCTTGGTTCGCCGAATTGCTTGACAAGTTTATTGAAAAAACGTTTGGCCGCCTTGGTGTTCCGACACTGTTGGACAACAATGTCACGGATGTCACCATCGACACCAATTGCGCGCCAGAGCCAGTATTTCACTCCGTTTATGGCGATCACAACTTTGTCCAAGTGCCATTTATTGTTTGGCTTCGGAGGATCCTTGCGGATGCAATATGCAAAATGAGTCCCGAAACGGCTGACCCAAAGTCGTATAGTTTCCCGGATCACAATGATATTACGCTCGGCGAGAAGATCTTCAACGTTAGCATTGCTCATTGAAAATCGGTAATACGCCCATACGGCATAGGCGAAAACTTCACGAGGAAAACGAAAGCTTTTCAGACAAGCAAATAATCGTGGCATCTTCATGAATTTGGACTGTTAAATTTGATTTTCTAGTGATGCTATATGGCATGCAGCAGCGCAGGTGGTGCATGAATCATCCATCCCATCCGCAAATGGTCACGCCGCTACGCGTCAGGAATGGCTAGAAGTTCGGTGCCAATGTATGGACCGCCTGCGTTTCGCAAGAGAGTTTTTACTTGGAAGCTTGAAGTCGCTACTATGTATCCGATCTACTAATCGGCGTGGGCCGTGCCCTCGATGGTAATACGCACGTACCTACAGTCTAATTAGCGGACAGGTTACTTAGCACCATTATGGCCCTCTGACTTTGAGTACGTTCTTTCTTCCGTTCCATGCTTATGCTCTGTCGCAAACTTTTAAGGAGATTCTGGTTAGATCGCCTCCATGTCAGCTGTATGGCTGTCAAACTCCGTGCAATTGTACAATACGCTCCAGGCGATCCTTGCCAGCTTATTGGCCAGGGCGACGGCCAATTTATTCTTATGCATTCGCTTGGATGCCCGCTCCAGCCAATCTCCAAAGCTCAAGTTTTGCCAAAGTTTCGGGCGCATCATCAAAACGTGTGCCGCTTGAACCAACAACATGCATAAATAGCGATTTCCGGCTTTCGATATTTTGCCGAGGATGGGCTTGTCTCCTGTGCTGTACTGGCGAGGGACCAGACCCAACCAGGCACCAAGGTCTCGTCCGCGTTCAAAAGCAGATCCGTTGCCGATGGCGGCCACCAGCGCGGTGGAGATGATGGGTCCGATGCCGGGGAGACTCATCAGCAGTTGGCAGCCACCGTCATATTTGCTGATCTGTTAAATCTCGGTACTAGTCGCATCGATGCGTTCGTCTAACCACAGCCAGTCTTCATAAAGGCCGATCAGGATGTCGTGCATGAGCGAAGAAATCTCATTGTCGAGAATGGCGAACAGAGAATTTCTCAAGCTGCTGCTGCCCGCGCGCACCGCAATTCCTTGCTCTAACAGGAAGGCCTGGATCTGGTTGATGGTGGCGGTACGACGCGAGACCAATAGGGACCGAACTCGATGCAGGGCCTGCAGATCAAGTTGATCCTGGCTCTTTTCCTGAACGTAATTCAAGTTAGGCCGCAGCTTCAGCATCGTTGTAATCGTTCTTCTGGCCTTTGACAAAGGGTTTGGTGTATTTGGCGGCGATGATACGCGGATCGAACCCCAGTTTGCGCAATGTTCGGCTAACAAAATGTGCACTCATGCACGCTTCCATGCCCACAATACAGCGCGGCAACCTCTCGAACGTATCCACGAGGGACAGACGCCTGATCTTTTTTTGAAAAGCGTAGCTACCATCGTCATTGAACCCAACGATGTACAATGTGTCTTTGCCAATATCGATGCCGACTGTGAGAAGTTTTGTGGTCATGGGACTGCTCCGGTTTGATAAGAACAGGATCACTAAAGAGCCTGCGTCTTGGGGGAGCAGGCGGTCCATTCCATTATCAGATATACGAATGCTTCCATCAAGAGTTGAAGCTGTTCGCAAAGCAGATACACTGTGAGAACGATCTTTCATGGATGTATTTGACTACTATGCAAGACGTAAAGTTAGTTCCTGTGCTTGCACCACCTGCCGCAGTATTTCTAAACTCAAGCACCTTTGTACTTGCATTTCCAGATGAGGCTGATATTCGGAAATGCTGCGTTCCAGCGGACGATTTTTTTAAGACGAAGAATCGAACCAGTATGTAGGACCACAAAATGGAATTCCCTAGCTCAGCACTTCCACAACATCGTAGCTTTATTTCACAGGCCATTCTCAAGTTCAAAAGCGACAATCGCATTGTAGGCTTGGCATGTTCTGGCTCATACAGCGATAACACCCTAGATGAGTATAGCGATTTAGATTTTGTCGTCGCCGTCGACCCTCTCCATTACGAAGAAGTATTCACAAAGCGATTTGAAATGATCGCCGAGCTCGGCGACCTTGTGTCTGCCTTCTCAGGAGATCATGTCGGAGAACCTAGACTTGTAATTGCACTTTATGGCCCAGATGGACTGCATATCGATTTTAAGTTTGCCAAAGTGAACGATATCTCCGACCGCGTGGATGAGCCAACAATTTTGTGGGAACGAACCGACCAACTCTCCGAGGCTTGGGCTAAGGGACATGGTGCCTACCCTAGGCTTGATGAGCAGTGGGTCGAAGACAGATTCTGGACTTGGATGCATTATTGTGCGGGAAAAATTTGTCGAGGCGAGTACTTTGAAGCCTTGGATTTCCTAAGCTTCATACGAGTGCAAGTTCTTGGGCCATTAGCTTTGCAACAGGCTGGCTACGAGCCAAGAGGAGTAAGGAAAATTGAATTCTTACTACCCAAGTTTGCTATGCAGCTTCTTTCAACCGTATGCCAACCTGAAAAGGAACAACTGAAGCTTGCCGCTGCAAATGCTGTCTCTATCTACATAGACATGAGAAGTTCGAAAGTTTCAACGCAAGACAGAGCAAAACAAATTGTATTGGCCGCCCTACAAAACATCTAGGCTTGCAGATTTTTAATGCGTTAAACTGATCAGAAATTGGATCAACTTTATTCTACGGAAGGTAATTCTAAACAATGCCTTCCGTTCCCTGCCGCAAGCTACGGGAACGTTGGGGATGTTTGGGTGAATAGCAGGTTTACCCGCAAAGGCACGTATCGCAATCTCAACAGACCGGCGTCTACAGGCGTAAGTTGGGTGAGATTGCTCCGAGGTTGAAGTCGAGCATTGACTAGGGCTGCCTAAGTTTTGCCAAATGTCGCACTGGTCACACAGCAACATGTCTGTAATCAGGGTCAAAACCGGACATTTGCGTACTTCCATCAACAATTGATATAGTCTGATTGCTAGCCTTTATCTTTCTTCCATCGCGCGCTTAAGGAGATTAATCAGCAGCTGAAATCTCGCTTTGCTGGAATCCTTTAGATGGTCGAGAGTATCAACATTTTTGCTGCTGACATATATTGGGCTTTATGTCCAAGTGAGGCCATGATTGTATATCGATACAACTATATTTGGTTTTACTACATAATTCACTAACTAATAAAGTATTGCAATCATTACTTAACGGCTTCTCTATCCATATCAACAATCTAACTCAATGCCCAAGAAATATAACGTGATGTCGGGAATGAGTGTTGTTGGCGTTGGGTCGCTTTGTAATCACGGGGGGAGATTTCGAACTCTTCGCGGAAGGCCCTTGAGAAGTGGTTCGCGCTTTTAAAACCGCAGGCAGCTGCTACTTTCTGGATCTTAATCGTTGGATCGCTTGCAATGAGTTGTTTGGATTTGGAAAGCCTGAGACCTTTTAAGTTTTGCATGACACCGCCATGCTCTTCAAACAGGCGATAGGCTGAGGCACGGGACAGCCTGATTGCTTCGACTAAACTGTCGCTGGTCGCAGCAGAGTTCGCTATTTGTGCAACAAGAAGCTGTTGTGCTTGCCGAAATTGTAGGAATTTTCGGTTCTCAGTTGTCAGACGATGATCCTTATCACGTGTAGACCCAACTATGCTGCCGACGAGATCAACAACACAACTGAGTAGCCGAGAAGAAATCTTCTGATCAAACGTCAATGCATTGACACGCAGCTCTTCAATTATGCTGGACAGAATCGAAAACTCAGCGCGACTTCGCGAAATCTTAAAACTAGGGTAGCTTACTTCCGTATCAAGAAATTGAGAGAAGACATCTCTTCTAAGCACAAGTGTTGTGAGTTCGTAATCATTGTGAATAACAGAAAACGGAACCGTCATATTATGGAAAATTAAATCTCCTGAGTTTACCTGCTCAGTGTTTCTGAATGAATGGATCTTGGTGGTTTTTGCTTTTCGGAACTGCTGGAAATAAAAGAAATCCAAATTATCCTGGCCAACGCGTAATGCATCGCGCTTGAAGTCGTGAGAGCTGGCACGGATATCTCCTAAGACAGCTCCTTCGAACAACGTAGCTGAAACATTTGCTTTGAAATTTACAGGATTTTTGCCCGAGGAACGACAAAACACAGCACCTGCAATTTTGTCGCTGAACTCTTCCCAGTGGTTCCAGCCTATGCTTTGAGGAGTGCTATGCGAGAGCAAACGAAATGGTGTTTGCATTTTTTCAATCACGACATTTAATCCGAAAAACGATAATTCTATCAATTGGTAGGAATAATTTTCAAACCCAGAAAATCATATGGGTCATTACTATCGCGAAATTTTCCGATTAATCAAATTTTAATTTAATTTATCGGAAAATTTATCTCTATGTCGTGTTTGTTTTCTTCAACAAAGGGGCTCTGAATACTTCAGGTTACAGAGCTGCAAAACTCACTTTTCAACTACATCAGAGCTTTGCAATCAGGTTTACGAAAACGCCGGAGTTACGATAATCCAAATCTGTCAGATCTTCGGAGACTTGCCCCCATTCGTAACCGACCCCCAACTTTAAATTCTCACCTATGTGTCGATATGCACCAAACAGTGCGCCTGTAGCGACTGTCTCAGTTTCAACGCCATACATAACTCGGGCTTCAAGCATTGCGTCCCAGTTCTTCACCAGATGCCAGTTGAGACGTGCGATCCCCAAATGCGCAGAGGAAGCGTCGAAATCATTTGTTCCTCTTTGAGCAACTTCAGAAATACGGTAGCCATACTTGCCACCAAGAGTAAGGCTTGAGGTTAAGTCATAGTCAAGATCGACTGAAACCACGTGACTACGCTGTGCGTCTCCCTCATCAGAGCCATTAAAGGTAACTTGGTCTGCTCCCGGCAAGTCATGAAGGTAGGAATACTTGAACAGTAAATTGAATTGCTCGCTCAGCGTTGGGCGTATAGCGTATCCCAGTGTCCCTTTAACGTATTCTCCGTCACGAATGCTATCCCCCCGACTTCCAGAGATTAATGCGTTGAGATTTCCAAGCAAACGCGCATTTACATTTTTGCTGTAGCCAAAACCTGCTTTGACAGCATAGGTGTCCGCCTCTTCATCCCGGTCGTCACCGCGATCTCGCCGATATTCAAACCGGGCATTAGAACTGAACTGTTTCTCTTCCTTGTAAGAAGCCCCCAAAGAGAATGCATCTCGATCAATATCACCGTTGTGCTTATCGCGGACTACACCGCTTTCAACGGTCCCGCTCACACTCCAAAGTGCTGTCGGCTTGTAGGTTACACCAGTAGTACGGGTTGAAGCATAACGCTCACCAAACAAGTCAAAAGTTGTCTCACCATAAGAACTGAGCTTCTCCGAGTGCTTGGTTTTGGAACCAACAACAATCTTTCCATTATCACGTCCGTGGAGATCATAACCATCGAGGCTACGCGTTGGATCCAGCGTGTAACCAACATAAATCTCTTGGTCCTTAGTGGGCGCATAGGTCAATCGGGATGTTGCTCCCAGACCAGTCGTTCCATCTGAGAGCTCTGCTGCAACTGTCAGTTTTTCGCTGATTTGCCACTCTGCACCTGCGCCAACGCGGTCATCACGCGACAAACCACCGCTTTGGTGCACAGTTGCTTGTCCTAACAACCAGGTTTTGAATGTTTCTGTTGGTTGATAGGTCAGTCGACCATTTGCGTCTGTGCGTTTGCCTGTTGCATCCTCGTCTCCAATGCTTTTCTTGTTTTGATATTCAATTCCAGCATCAACAGACCAACGCGCGCTCATTTCATGCGAGACAACAAGTTTACCACTTCGCTTGTAGTCACCCCGATGTTCCTGGAAGTTTTCTGCAGCAGCACTCAGTTTACTGCTCTCACTCAGTTCAACAGATAGCTTCCCGCCAATCAAAACCTGATCTTTGGTAATGCTCTTATTCAACGTCGTGAAACCTGCCTCAATACGCTCAAAGTAAAGATCTAACGCCCCTTTTTGTTTCAGGTTCAAGTCTACAAAGTCTATTTGACTATCAATACGATAAGCGTTTGCTTGATCTCCATTAGCAGCAACCTCATCTGCAAGTGTCAATCCGCCATCCGACGAGACGGTTCGACCAAATCCAGGTCCTTCTGTTTGCGCGACTTCAGCCTCGATAAAACTGCGTGGCGCAAACTCGAATCGCAGATCCGTGCTGACCATTTTCTGATCAGCAGTGCCAGTGCTCTCTTTCATTCCTGTTACACCGAATCGCAGTTGATCGGTCAACCAAGCCTCTGCCCGACCTCCTAGAGAGAAGCCGTCAATATCACCGGTTGTTGGAGTATATTCATATTGCACGACCAGATTTACGTCGTAATCACCACCTGCGGATGGAATAAGATTTCCCACTGATGAAGCTGAGCTCAATGGTTCAGAAAGTGTGATTACACCTTGCAGGTAATCCAGCTGGTAATCTTCACCAACCTGCAACGCCTTTGTTGCAATGACACGACTGGTATCGGGATCAACCACTTCAATTATGACGGTTTCTGATTGCCCATTCACATCCTGACGAGAGAGGAAGTAAACAGAGCCACCAGTTCCTCTCAGAATATCCGTCTGTGGCAGAGTTTCTGGTTGCGCAGCATAAGTGACGACATTCAGTCGGGACTTACCGTTTTGGGTGCGGGCAGGCAAAGCGGTTCTAATCTCTGCACCATAGAGACTTCTGGTATTGGAAAGTAGTCCACCGCTCGATACATCAGTTTTAAAGTCTCCCCAAAGTGCACGCGTATCGCCTCTTTCAGCCCGCAAATACACTCTGCCCGAGGTCGGTGTATCGTCATAGCTGCTGCTATCATCACCATAGGTCGGATATAAGTCATCATCTGAAAGGCGATCCAGCACAGATGTTGGATTTTTTTTATCCAATTGCTGGAAGATTTCCTCAATATCACCTTCGCCAGTATCAGCTGATGACGTGATTGACCAACCGCTTTGTGTCTTACCAGAGACATAATAAGCAACACGACCATCTATATAGTTTCGTTCGAAATCAGGTGTGTTGCTTGATTGCTGATCCTCAATCCGATGTCCTGCGGTAATATCAAGAATTCCAACGTAGTGCCACTGAGATGCAGGGATCTCAATGGGACGGATCAATGACTCTCGTTTCCCTTGAGAGCTGTAGCCCACTTCAACCAAAGCTGTGCCAGCTGGAAGGTTTCTTGTAACAGAGAAGGCGCCATTCTCACTGGCAGGCACACTTTCATTCGTTACAGTTACTGGCTCACCAGCATCAGCAGTTCCAAAAACGGTTACGACGCCACCCTGAAGAGGTATGTACCTTTGTCGGATGGTTCCATCACGTTTGCTCTCAGAAGGCACATTAGTTGTTTTAAGCGCAGTTTCAGGTTCAAAAACTGAGTGCGCATAGCTTTCGTCATATCGCCCCTTCTCGTCATAAACTCGCAGAACGTAACGCAGAGCATCCTTTCTGGCGATGGGAGGCTTCCACCTGACAGTACCATTGACCGGTGCCGGAACAATCTCGAGCAACTTGTTTTGACGCGACGTACTTTCAAATATGCGAATTTCAGCTCTGTTTATGAAAGCGGGATAATTAGCCGAAGTAGAGAAGACGACTGTCTCTCCTGCATGGTTCTCATTGTGCTTACTCTGCACCTTGGCACCGAGTGTCCGAACAGGATTAATACCTTCGAATTTCACCTGAATTCGTGCCGGAACTCCAACTGTTTGAAGATCAATCTCACGATCATTTTTTTTGTTTGGTTTCGGCTCTTCTGCTCCCGCCATAGAAATTGAAAAGCCTTGGGCTGACAGATCATCGTCCAGTGCATTTTGCGCAAAAGCTGCATTACTAAGAAGTGTTGCTACAGCTATAACCGACACAGATTGAATTAGTTTTGGCACTCTTGTGCCTTGATTTACAATTCTCATATCGGCCGCCATCAATTGCTTTTTTGGGAAAGTGATTGTTCAAAGGTCGGGGTCTCTTCACCGCGTTCCGTCCAAAGGTCGGACAGATAAGCCTCTACGCGGTTTAAATGAGCAAGAGCCTCAACAGTTTCCCGAGAGTCCTTCTTTTCCGACAGAAAATAAGTGAGTTCAAAATGTACAGGCCCGTAAGCCAAGTTTTCGGCCAATCCACTTAAAGCTTTCTTGAGTAGATTAGATGGTTTCCCGTTGATGAAACCATCGGCATTCAATCCAATTTTGCTCACAGGAGCGCGTGTTGCACCAAAATTCAGCTCTGTCATCTTACCGGGTGTCAGACGTACAACTCGCGGGTTTTCAGTCGTGACGCGATAGCCGGCAGGAAGTGTTCGTGTGTCCAGCTTCAAGATGAAGTTTGAACCACGATCTTTCGGGAGCATAGCGCAGGCCACGTGGAAGCGACCGTGCTCATCTGTCGTAATGACGGTTCCATCAACTCCCGTGACTTTTACTGCAGGTATCCCGTACTCAATGACATCATCTTGAGGTGGGTTCTGATATCCGTCGCGGTTTATGTCATCAAACACTTTGCCGTAGACATCACCGCAGTCAAACACATGCTCTGGAAGGATTGAGACTGTTGCCTCTGCCTGCCTTCCAAGAAGCTCACCAGTCTGAGAGTTTCTTAATCGCCCAACATTTGTATGATCTCCCACATCAGCAGTTACGAGAACTCGGGCAGATAACGTGGCAACAACCGTCGCTTTAGGCGAAACCTTAAAGCCTGAGAAAGTCACGATCCGACCTTCAACATCAGGAAATGCCTTGACCCCATCCAGTTTCGCTGAACCTTCCACAAACACGAAGTCCGCAGGCAAAATATCAACCAAGTCTATCGGTCCTGCCGAAACCGGCAGATGGTTGATGATTTTCAAGGTGTAAGGAACAACAGCTCCACGCATGACCACATTGCTGGATGTGGTTTTGCTCAGGCTCAGACCACTCTCATCAACAACGGGTGCAAGCAGGAGCTGAGTTGGGTCATCAACGATGTTTCCATCAACGTCATCTCCATCATCAGACAGGTCATCTATATGAGCTGGTGTGCCTGCTCCTGCTGGATATACCGGTAGTCCTGTCGCGAGTACCTGATAAGAAACGCCACCTTCATCAATCGCAAGAACCGTCAGATCATACGTCGCTTTGTAGGTTGCAATCTCCCCACGCTGCAAAACACCTACTGCCGAACCGAGCGATGCGTTTTCAAAGGTTGGCCCACTATCAAGCAGCAGTACATCTTCATTCTCGAGCGTTTTAAACGTGTCAGAAAACGAAAGGTTGCGTACTTCTGTATTTCCCTTGTTCTCAATGGTTACGGTGTAATGAACCGTATCGCCAAGACCATCAAAACCATCGCCATCGTCAATTAGTTCATGGGTTACAGTCGCTTCAATTGCATCAATTGGTGCTTGAATAACAGTCTCTGTCGCTTCTGCGCATACAGTCGGATTATCCTTTCGGCAGATACGGTAAGTGAGTTGATATGTTCCAGCCGCACTGCCTGATGCCAATTTAATGGTGGCGTTACTTGTATCGAGAGTGAGTTCTGCTGCCTTGCTAACAATGCTCAAGTTCGCATTGGTCAAAGTTGCAGGATCGGTCCCGATCAGGTCAGAAGCTAGAACACTTGAGGTTGTTCCACCATCAGTCGTAAACGACCATGGAACTTCTGAGTTTGCTTCAATAAAGACAATGCTAGTCGTCTTGGTATCGGTATCGTCAACCGTTAACACCGGGCTGCCATAACTGCCTGTTGTCGTCGCAGAGTTTGTAACTGACTGTGCTGCAACATCTGCATTCGTCAGCAAGTATTCGCCTCTAAAGCTACCTGTATCTGTCTGCAAAGGAGCGAGAGTGATCGGGCCTCCAGTCAGAGCAACCCCAGTTAGTGCATTGGAGATAGTAACGTTTGTGAGTGTTACACTCCCCTTGTTTGTCACTGCGTAGTGGTAGACAAGCTTCTCACCTGCTTTTGCAATGCTCTGTGTTAACTCAGAGGTATCAGCTGTTAGGACAAGGTCAATTTCTGGTGCGATGTACAACGGAGTTTCAACCGGGCCATCATTAGTGTAGGCGGTTCCCACGACATCTGTCACACTCGGTGCAGTCACTGCCTCAGCTTCGACTTGTGCAGTGTTTATGATTTTAAGGGCATCCAGATCGCTTTGTGTGACCGGGTAACTTGCGGTGAATGCAGAAAGGACTTCTGCACCAGGTTGAATTTCTAAAATTGCAACTGAGCTCAGACCTTCAACATTAGATCGAGTGTCCGTCACACGGACATTTTTCAAAATCACGTTTCCAGTGTTTTTGATGTTGTAAGTGTAGAGTACTTTATCTCCCACCTCAGTTGGGTTCTTAATCAAGCCGGCATCAGGAACCGCAACTAACGCGACTTCAGGTCTGCGCGTTAAAGGTGTCGTCAATGGCGTGTTATTTGAAACAGCTGTACCTGATACATCATCAAGAGTGAAACCGTAGACATCAGTCGCCGTTACACTCGATGAATGAACCACTTCTCCTGCTTCGATATCATCCTGCGTCAATGTGTAGACGCCTGTGTATCCCGAGTTTATCGCGCTATCACCCGGTAATTTTTGAGCCAGAGGTGAACCAGTTAAAATCAGACCGGTTTTACTGTCTACAATCGCAATGTTCTGAAGGCTGATATTACCTTTTGAACTGGAGCTAGATCCCTTTCTGGAATAAATTTCATACTCGTACGTTATAGTATCACCAACTTTTGCCACTTCGGTGCCGGTGTTCCAACTTGGTGTCGCCGACATAATCAAAGCAAGCTTTGAGCGATAACTCGGAGCAACAGGAGTAGGGTCTTTTTCGGTGTCTTCCGTCGGGTTGTTGTCACTATCTGGATCAGGATTGCTACCGTTATCACTTAAATCCGTGAGCAAGTTGTAGGTTGTATCAATCTGATCAGAGAACTGACCTTCTGCAGCAACCGTTGCTTGTAGTTGATATGGATTGGGATAGGATGATGGTCCTGGCCGTATAGGTTGAACTCTCACCTGAACTTCCACGTCGCAACGGGCCTTTGCTCCTATTGCAATGCCACTGAGAACAGATGCATCACCCTGACCATTGTAAGCGGCATTATATCCACCACAACCGCTCGCTGAACTTGAGGAAACGAGACTATCTTGCGGTGCTGCAGTAATTGTAAAACTGCCCGCCGCAAGTGTGTCTGTTAGTGGAGCTCCCAGAACAGTATGGTTTCCAAATCGTGGCTCTACACCGTTGAGAGGCAATGAAATGCTAACATTTTCAATAGGTTCATCACTAAAATTCTCCAACCGCATGACAAGTCGAGTTACGAAAGAGCCATCTTCTCTTATTTGAGGATAGGATGTCGAATACTCGTCCAGTGCGATACCAATACGGGCCTGCGGCAAGACCGAGAAATTGTAGTTTACCGCTTTGGAGTCTTTCGCCAGTTTGATCACTGAGAGTTCGCGAACTCCTGATGCAATCCCGTTGTCGGCAGGTATAGATGTATGTACTGGAGTACTGGTACCATTTTCCTGCACTTCCCCGACAAAGGAAAGCTTATCAAGCAGGAACTTGCTTCCGGAAACATCTTGCCTGCTTACAGCGTATGTCCCTCGTTGAAGATGACTAAACGTGTAATCACCATTCGCATCGGTCGTTATCGTCTTTGATACAGCTTCGCCGTCAAATGCGGTGCCGGACAAAGTAATCGTGATACCACCAGCACCTTTATCATTTACGTTGCGAGGATCTGGGTCATCAAAGTTGTCTCCATCATCCCCAAAGTCCATGAAGACATTGCCTGAAATTGATGAGCCAACAACGATAACATTGCCTGTTTTTGTGTTGTTGTTGTTGTCGACATCGCGAGAACTTGTCTCGAGCTTAGCGGTGTTAGTCAACGTCTTTGGGAAGGATGAAATGTTATCAGCGTAGACTGGGAAAGTAATCGCGATTTCAGATCCTTTTTGAACGGTGCCCAACGAACATTCAAAGGATCTGGCATTCGAGGCCACTACACAGCTATTGTTGCTTGCAGTCCCGGAGGTAACAGAGATGATAGGGGTAACAGCGTTGCCACCCACAAAGTACATATTAGATGGAAGTGTATCTTTGATCACTACATCATCGGCTTCCTGAAATTGGGCTGCCGAGGCAAACTTCATGATAATCGTATAATCAAACGGTTCGCGTAGATCTACTTTCGCAAGACTTGGAGTTTTACTGAACACTTCACCATCAACACGGGTGCGCACAGTTGTTGTTTCATCTTCTGTATTGTTACCTGCAAGCCGATCAACCCCATTTGAAATAGCAGTTGATGAAAGTGTTGCAGTACTGGACGTTTGCCCTTTTGAAACCGCTTCTGCCGTAATCTTGAGAAGCTTTGTCTCTCCGCTATTGATACGCTCGAATGTACAAATCAAATTTTGCCCTTTGGAGCCGATGGCAGGTGGCGTCGGGCAGGATGCGCCGTCTGGATCAACTGCTTGATAGGTCAAATGATCCGCTGGAAGCGCATAAGTTATTGTCACATTTTCAGCAAAGGACGGACCGGCATTGCGAACAGTTACATCAAAGTGCATTGTACTACCGATGTCGATCGGATCGACGTCATCCTGACTGTTTACAATCAGATCAAAGTCAGGATTGGCTTTCTGCGTAGTCGTCAAAGAAGTCTCGTCATTGGCTGAATCCAGGTCCAGAGTACTGGTCGTCACCAAAGCAGATGTTACGAGGCTGAAGTCGGAAGTTTTTTCGATTGTCTCAAAGTAGACATTTATGGTCTCAGTTGCTCCTGCTGGAATAGTTCCAAGATCACACACCAGCTGATCATTACTTCCCGCCAAGATCAATTCATCGGCTGCAGGCGCTGTGCTGCACGTTGCACCAGATACACGTTTGAAAAGCACGCCAGCAGGGAGTGTTTGAGTGACAATGGAGTGGTCTGCTGCGTTTAAGTACCTGCTGGAGGTCGGATTCCTAACGCTGACTTGATAAAAATACTCACGCCCGGCAATCGGCGATGAGGCAGATGCTGTAATACCAACCTCAATATCAGTACGCTCAAGCGTTGTGTAATTTACACTCGCGTCTTGATTGTTTGGTACAGTATCTGGAACATCGCGTCCCACAGCACTGACATTATTACTAAGTGTATTTGGGGATGCAGATGGCCCGTCACCTGGCAATATTTTTACTGTAATTACAGGACAATCTGCGCCAGCTGTACACTGAGCCAAGCTTTCAATGGTACACGTAAGTCGCTGAGAACGTGTGCCCGTACTTGTAAGACTACAGTCAGCATCATCAAAGCCTGTAGCATGAGGACCGCTTGTAACAACAAAGCTTTGAAGGCCATCTCCCGAATTTCCAACACCACTATTCAAGAGGTGGGTGAAAGTATCGGTAACAAGTATATTTTTGGATGTACCACTTCCGTTATTGATAACTTCCAGCACAACTGTCTGCTCATCTCCGGTCGCTACCGGATTAACTAGAACGCGAGTATCGACGGTTATGTCAGCAGTGTTAGGGACTATGTAGCTTGCTACTGTAACATCATCAGTGTCATCACCGTCCGGCCAGGTTTGAGCGTGAGCAGATGCGGTATTAGTGATGTCACCTTCCTGCGTAAATCTCACATCCAACGTCAGAGTTGGTGCGGATCCTCCTTTGGGAAGAGGCGCTCCAGAATAATCTATAGAACACGTCAGGTTTGGAGCATTTAGCGGCGCAGATGGAGAGGCCGCAGGTGAGCATGTCCAATCTGAACCTGTGTAACCACGATACTCCACACCTGCAGGTAGGCTATCTGTAACGATAATCTTGTCTTCGAAGACTTCCCCAACGGTATAATCAGCATTTTCAATGAACTCGATATTACCAGTGTTCCTAACAGATATGCTGTAAGTGTAATCCAGCTCATTACCCGGCTGGCTGACCACGACATGGTCATTCGCAGCAAGCACACCGCTGTTATCTGAGGCAGATTTTCTGATTGACAGTGAAACATTGGGCCGCTGCAAGTCTTGGCGAATGCTGGCTGTGTTGTTCGTCGTGTCTAAATCTGCTGGGCCGCTTGAGGTGATTGTTACGCTGGTGTCAACATCCTCTTGGATCCTATATGTCAGCGCGGAAGGATCATCGAGTACTTCAAGATCAAACACGACTGAGCCCAAATCAATGTTCGTTACACTGCTCGACAAACCTAGGTGAGGTCTCTGACAAGCAAACTCCCTGCCAGATAACGAGCAAGCCCAACCTCCCGTTGGGCTGGTCCAGCCTGTGCCTGAGATCCCATAGCCTTCTGGAATAACGGTTCGAATTTCGAGGCCTTCTGGACTATCCCCCTTGTAAGCAGAGGTGATTGTTAATTCATTGGTACGGCCCAATACAGCTGTGCCATTTGCAGAGGCAGATACAGAAACGTCTGTTCCCAATGAGACGGCAGTCGTTGTAGAAGCAGTATTGTTGCCATCAACAACATCTTCATCTCGTGGCGCTTCAACAGTACCAGAAATTGTAATACTCGGCTCTGAACCAGCAGGACCGTCGGCTTGAGTCACAATCCCAGTAAACACGGCCGTATGTTTGGAAGGATCTGGGTCACTTTCGGTACTGGGAACAATATTGCTATAAAATGTACAACTATATCTGTCCGCCACGAGACCGCAGCCGGATGGCAAACTCGTGAAATGTAAACCGTTTACAATTGGAACAGCGAGTTCCCATTTATTCGCTGCATCAGGCCCTCTGTTGGTCGTTGTAAAGGTATAACTTACTTCGGTTGTCGATGCGGCTGAAGCTGGCCCGCTCACAGAGAGTGCCAAATCGGTTTGGTCTGGTTCATCAGGGACGACAATTCCGGGCCCCGCCGCGATTGTTGTCGGCTCCGAATGAGAGTTGTTATCTACAACAGGGTCATTGACGGTAGGAATTTCAGAATAAAAATTGATGATACGTGACGAGCTATACGCCTCATTGGCACGCATTGTGGCAGTAAATGAGTTGCTTTCAAAAGCCACCAGAGAGGGCACAGTACAGGAAACAACATTCGGTCCATCAACCGGCAATGTACTCCCGCAGATTAACCCCGAGACTTCCACAAGTTGTATCGCCGTCGGAACTGTGAGATTAATTTGCGTAACAGGTGCCGCTCTGTTTTCGCTGTCAGTCGGCTCATTTGTGACGGTTATTTCGTATGAAAAGTAGTCGCCGGCTTTCGGTGTACTTCCTCCGGCAGACTCTGCATTGTCCTTAACGTTCAGAACCCAGTCATAAGTGTCCATTGGCGCCGCCTGAACAGATATACCGCTCAATAGCAAAGCTGCCGAAAAAAGCTGAAATAATGGAACAAAGCACTTCAAATAGCCGTAATGAGCAATTCTCACGAGAAATATCTCTTCCTAGAGTTACATTCATTTTGGCTAAAATTGTATGTTGTAAATTATTACAATTAAACAATGAGTTAGTGAGATTAACCACTTGAGACAAGTCGTTAACTATGAAGGCTTTGCAATGACCGAATTTGAGACATATCGACAAATGCAATGTGGATATTAAGTTTTGATTTTGGGAGGTAGGCCTGATGTTAACTAGTGGTTAGAGGGCATTAGATGCTGAAAGCAAATGCAGAGTTATCCCACTTCCCCTTCCAACGTGGTAGGCCGCTAATGGTTTAGATCTGCTAGCTCGAGATACATTAGCTTTGGTTTATCAAGGCCTAGAAAAAGGCAAGGCTCTCGAAGCTTAATGGATAGGAGATTGTTAACTGCACTTATAAGCCGATACACATCTAGAGATGCTGACCTCAGGTAGTTCATTACAGCCAAAACACCAAGGACTTCAGACGCATAATATTAGCGAGTATTTTGGCAACTGGTATGCAGAAAATCTGCTCGTCTCTTGCAGCCCTGAGATCGTTTAACTTGCTATAGCCAAATTTCAGACGACACAGATCGACACTATCAACTTAAGGTTTATCAATGTCATTGATCAGACCATCTAAACTTGAAGTGAATGACGGCTAATGGTCAACACCGCACACTTTGGCGAAATTCGCCAAAGTGTGCGGTGTTGTACATCAAAGCTGAAGTTCATTGGCTCCGATTTGGTGAGCAAACGCTCGGACAGTATTGACCAGCAAATAAGAGATCGTTAAAGGCCCAACGCCTCCTGGAACAGGAGTGATGGCGCTTGCAATTTTACTTACTGCACCGAAATCCACATCACCGACGATACCAGATTTTCCGTTACCTAAATCACGCAGGCGATTAATACCAACGTCAATCACTACGGCACCGGGCTTCACCCAATTGGCTTTCACCAAATGCGGAGACCCTGCTGCGGCCACGATAATGTCTGCAGCGCGAACTTTACCTTCGATATCGTGGCTAAGGTGGTGAACTGAGGTGACGCTACAGCCTTGCTGAAGCAAAAGCTCCGCCATAGGTTTCCCAACAATGTTGGAGCACCCAATAACAGTCGCATCCTTTCCATGAAAGTCGTCGATCACCGTCTTTAAGAGGCGCAGGCAGCCTTGAGGTGTGCAAGGAGCCAGTGCATCCTGTGCCCCCGCCATAAAGTTTCCGAAATTAAGTGGGTGAAAGCCATCGACATCCTTTTCAGGGGCAATTTCATGCAGGATTTTGCGTGCATTCATGCCATTGGGCAAGGGCAGCTGCAACAATATGCCATGGGTTTCAGGCTCTGCACTTAGGTCACGAATGACTTGAGTGAGGTCAGCTAGAGTGATGTTGGCATCAAGCGCTAGTTTCTGGCTTTCGATACCAACTTTACGGCAACGCTTGACCTTGTTGTTGACGTAGATTGTGCTTGCTGGATCATCTCCAACAACCACTACCGTTAGCTTAGGTGTTTTGCCAAAGCTGGTGTACAAGGAGGCAACAGCCTCCTTAACTTCCTCATCAATAACTGCGGCAAGGGTTTTGCCGCAGATGATTTGTGCCTGAGTCATTGTTGGAAGATCACTGTGTGATTGCCATGGATGAACACGCGACCTTCAGCATGAAGCTTCAAGGCGCGAGCGAGGACGCGTGCTTCAATATCCTGCCCACGACGAATAAGTTCTGCTGGGGTTTCTGCATGGCTGATGCGCTCTGCATCTTGTTCAATGATAGGACCTTCGTCCAGATCAGGTGTCACGTAGTGCGCAGTCGCACCAATGTGCTTCACACCACGCTCTCATGCCCGGTTAGGTTATAATGCATCGCACCTTTAAACGCAGGTAAGAAGGAGTGGTGAATATTGATGATCTTACCAAAATGTTTGGAGCTAAGCTGGTCTGACAGGATCTGCATGTAACGAGCCAGAACCACCAACTCCGCTCCAGTGCGTTCAATCAGCTCATCAAGCTTGGCTTCCTGCTCAGTTTTGCTTTCTTTATTGACTGGCCACAGGTAAAACGGAATACCCAGTCGTTCAACATCAGCACGGCTGTTGGAGTGTTTTGAAACAACGGCCTTGATCTCAATTGGCAGTTTGCCGGTTTGAACGCGATACAGAATATCAATCAGGCAGTGGTCAAACTTTGGAACCATCAGGATCGTTGGAATAACACGAGCCGTGTCTTCCAGCGAAATTTCAGCTTTGAAAGCATCTGATAACTTGTAAAGCGAGCAAAAAGGGGCTCTAGTGGAAACCTTTGGAGCCCACCCGCATTATTGATGGTAATGTGGCTACAAAACGCCTTTGCTAGCTTCTTTCAACTCAGCCAAAAGCGGTGCATTTTGGTAGCGTTCTAGCGAGAAATCACTGGCGTATTTGGGTTTTCCGTCCTCAGCTACCCACTTTGCGACCAGGTCCGCTGATGCGCAGGCTGCCATTGTGCCAAATCCGGATAGTGCAGCAACCATGAATGCGCCTTTTTCAGCACCGCTTTCTCCCATTGGTCCTATCAGCGGCCAGTTTTCTTCAGTCATTGTGTACCAACCGCCATAATGGGTCATGTTTCGAGGTAGCTTATCGTAGTAAGCCTTCAACGACGGGTTGAGGCGGGCGGCCCCGCGCAAGACAATTTCTGGAAACTGATCATTCAACACTGGTTCCCATGCTACATTCTGAGGGGTTTCATTGTAGGCCCAGCCCAGTTTCAACCAACTGCCATTGTCACCGCCATCCGGTCGACAATGGATAGCGCCGGGCATTTGCTCAGTCAGCCACTTGTACTCATCATCACCAGCTAGCCAATCCTTTTCATCTTCAGACCAGTCGATAAATTGCTCATCCAGATCAATTGAAAAAGGCAGGTTGCGGGGAATGGCTTTTTCTACGTCTTCAAATGCAATCTTTTGCTGGAAAGTATTGTAAACAGGAAGAGTCTCTCCGATCATTTCTGCAATCTTACCCGCAAATGGTCCTGCAGCATTGACAATTTTCTCTGCTTTGACACGCGTAAGGCCTTCACCGGTTTCGATCTCAAGCTCAAACCCATCTTGCTGATTTATTTGTTTGACCATACCAGTGAGGCGCCGTCCTCCCTGAGCTCTGTATTTTTCCAGCATATACATCCCCATCTGTTGGCCGGAGATGTCCCCACCACGACGAATATGCAAAACAGTTTGAATCTCCTCCGAGAAGGAAGGGAATGCTCTGCGGATCAGGTCCTGATTCTGCATTACATCCACGCCGTCGGGAGCTGATTCCCAATCTGGCTTTTCAGCAAATTTGTAGGACACACTGTCCGAGGAGCCATGGAAACGGATCAAATCGTCATGTTTATTGTCGTACCCATAACGAACTTGCTCTACCAAATCGTCTACCTGAGTTCGGCGGGTCGCCAACGCATAACCGCGTCGGTTCATATGCAAGCGGTTGTTGCTATCGCGAGCGATTTTTTCCATCAAATCAATAGAATGGTTGGTGAAGTCCACCATGCTTGGATGCGGCCACCAATTGCGATAGTTCTCACCTGACTGAGCCGATGTGAATGCCATTGGCTGGCCTTGTTCGATTAAGAGCATGTTGGTGATGTTGTGGTGTTCGGCCAGATAATAAGCAGTTGCGATACCGGCGATGCCAGCACCAATGATAGCGACCTCTGCTGAGTGTTGTGTCATTTTTCTGAATTCTTTTCGTATGGACTATTTGATGCCGACTTCGGCATAAGGTTCATTCTTATGAACTCGGCTCATCTCCATGCGCGTCAAATCCAGCGTTTGGTAAGAGCCATTGAGAGCAAGTTCAGCCAGGGCTCTTCCCACCGCCGGTGCATGCATAATGCCATGTCCGGAAAAGCCGCAGGCCGTAATGAGGTTTTCATGTCCAGGCGAATACTTGCCTATGATCATGTTTCCATCCAACAGGTTTTGTGCGTAATGTCCTGCCCAGCTCCGTTGTAGCTTGATTGCTTCGAATTTGGGCACAAGACTGGCCATCATGGGCCAGATGACCTCTTCAAAGTAATTGGCGAAAAAGCCGGAGTAAATGTCATCAATAAACCCTGGAGCAATATCAAAGCTTGGTCGCCCGCCAGCAAATCCATCTCCCTCAGGCCTAAAGAACATACCGCTTTCATCTTTAACCAAAGGAAGCGGCTCAAGTTCATGGGCACATTTCCAAAAGTGCTGGACACGGCACATCGGTACGACCGGCAGGGATGCTCCCGTCATCTCAGCCAGCTTATTGGCCCAGGGCCCGGCGGTGTTAATGAAATACTTGCCGTTAATGGTAGATCCATCCGCGAGAGCAACAGAATGAACCTCTGTTCCTGAACATTGCATGTCTGTCACACTGGAGCAAATGTAAGTGACACCCATGTGTTCTGCTGCCCTTCGAAAACCTTGCAGCGCAGCATATGGATCAATCCAACCATCATCCGGAGTGTAACACGTTAGTGCGATGTCCTGACGATCGATGCTAGGAAACTTTCTGGCCGTTTCGGCTTTGTCCATCAGTTGTATCGTAACGCCCATCGAACTTTGTAGATCAACGTTCTTGCGTAGTGTTTCCTCGCCATCTTTTCCTACAACAAACAGATATCCTTGCTCGCGAAAACTGATGGACTGCACATCCGGAATATCTGCCAGTTTTGACTCAAATCTCTTATAAAAATCAAGACTATAAGACGACATGGCAATATTTTCGGGCAAACTGAACTGCTGGCGTACTCCACCTGCCCCTTGTGGGGTTGTTGCTTCTTTGTATGAAGGATCGGGTTCTATAACCGCGACAGCCCCAGCTAGTCCGCTGCGGGCCAAGAAATATGCAGCGGCAGACCCCATAATTCCGCCGCCCATAATGACGATATCGTAATTCATTCTTCTTGCTGAGTGCTCCGCAGTGGAGGTCCCGGATGGGCCTGATAATTGGTATTACGTATTTGATGTTGACAAAAACGTATACGTTTTGCAAGTATCTAATACGTATTATTTCGGAGCATTTGATGAACTCAGCTCAAGAAGAGCTCAGCACACCTATCAAGGCTGGTAGTGCTGCTGACCCTATCTATCGTGACTTGAAATTCAAAATCATGAAGGGAACACTCGAGGGTGGGCGACCGCTGAGGCAAGACGAAATTGCCTCTGCACACGGAGTTAGCAAGATTCCTGTGCGAGAGGCATTGCGTCGCCTTGAGATTGAAGGATTGGTGGAATTTCGACCTCAAAGAGGCGCGATTGTCCGCAAGCTCTCTGCAGAAGATGTGCTGCAATTTATTGATATCAGACTGGCGCTTGAGTGCCGGGCATTGGAACTTGCAATCCCAAACATGATTGAACGTGATTTGGAGCATGCAAGATCCCTGCTGGATGACTACGCCGCAGAAACAGCCATCGAGCGCTGTTCTGATTTCAATTTGCAGTTCCATAGGTTGCTTTATGAGCCATGCGGCAACAAGCATTTGCTTGGTATGATTTCTGATCTTGAACAACGCATTGGTCCGTACATGCGCTTACAGGTGACAGAGGCTAGTGGCCTGGATCGCCCAATGCGAGAGCATCATGAGATCCTGGAAGCATGCGCGAGGGAAGACAGCACCTTTGCGGTAAATACGCTTCGAAAACACATTCAAACTACGCAAAAAGAAGTCGCTGCCTACCTTCGTCGGCGCACTGCGTAACTCTGAAACGGGCCCATGGGAGGGGTCCTTGCACAAGTGCAAAAATAATCATGAGGAGACGTCAATGAAAAATCTTTTCAAGCTAACTGTTGCAGCTGGGGCATTGGCTGCAATAGCAACCGGAGCCATCGCAGCTGAACGTAAGTTCGTAAATATTGGGACTGCTGGCATTGGTGGCGGGTATTATCCAACGGGCGGTTTCATTTGTAACATTCTGAACAAAAGCCGTAAGACGCAAGATCACAACATTCGTTGTACTGTTGAATCCACTGGTGGCTCTGTCGCTAATCTTCGTTCAATTCAATCTGGAGAGATGGACGTCGCTATTGCGCAAGCAGATTGGCAGTACCATTCGTCCAAGGGATCATCAAAGTTTGAGAAAGACGATGCCAACGATAAGTTACGTTTCCTCTTTTCCTTGCACTTAGATACAGCACATCTTGTAGCCCGCAAGGATTCTGAAGCAAAAGATTTCTCAGATCTTAAGGGGAAAGTTGTAAACATTGGCAATGCAGGTTCTG
This sequence comes from Pseudovibrio sp. Ad13, assembly GCF_001623225.1. Classification (NCBI taxonomy): domain Bacteria; kingdom Pseudomonadati; phylum Pseudomonadota; class Alphaproteobacteria; order Hyphomicrobiales; family Stappiaceae; genus Pseudovibrio; species Pseudovibrio sp. Ad13. The sequence continues at coordinate 56,295 of NZ_LMCC01000006.1, forward strand.
GCACAGAAGCAACTATGAACTTTGCTTTGGGTCGCTATGAAACTAATGCTGATGAGTATTATGGCCAGGCAACACGTTTGACCTCTCGCGAGCAGGCTCAAGCCTTGTGTGACGGTAAGATTGACGCGTTTTTCTACACGACAGGCATCACAGCTTCTTCAATTACAGAAGCCACAAACACCTGTGATGCAGAAGTGCTTAACTGGAATGATGAAGTCACTGCTAAGATGATCGAAGAGTTCCCGTATTACGGCGTGTCTATTGTTCCGGATGGCACTTATCGCGGCCAGGAAGGTGATCGTACGACCTGGGGGCTGCCTGCGACCTTGGTAGCTTCTGCAGATGCAGACGAAGAAGTGATCTACAACATGGTCAAAGCTGTGTTCGATAACTTCGAAGATTTCAAAAAGCAATCCACTCTCTACATCGGCGTTACTCGTGAAGGGGCTGTCAAGAACGGTCGTTCCGTTTCATTCCACCCAGGTGCAGAGCGCTACTTTCGTGAAGTCGGTCTGATCAAGTAACAGCAACTCAGCTGAACTCGATACAAGTAGCAAGAGGCGGGCAATGAATGTTGCCCGTCTTTTCATCTAGTCCAGAGAGGGGCGAATGGACCAAAAACATCAAAATGAACTGCAAGACCTGATTGCTGAAAATGATACAGGTGCACGTGATCCATCCGGGCTTGCCAAATACCTCATTTTTGCAGTGGGCTTGTTGTGGCCTCTCTACCAGCTTTACATGGCATCCCCATTGCCATTTTCGACTGGTATCGGACTTATTGACGACACACAGCAACGTGCCATCCATCTGGCTTTTGCGCTTTTTCTTGGGTTTGCGACATTTCCAGCGCTGGTTACATCTCCGCGCAAATACATTCCCTTTTATGACTGGCTCTTTGCCATCATTGCGGCCTCATGTTCTTTGTACATCGTTGTTTTTTACAGGGACGTTGTAGAGGGTTCTGGGGGTATTCGCCCAACACAGGAATTGGTGATTTCACTTGTCGGGATAGGAATGCTTCTGGAGCTCACCCGACGTGTTCTTGGATTGTCGCTTGTCGTCGTAGCACTCGTCTTCTCTTCCTATGTTTTCTTGGGCCCTGTACTGCCGGAGTTAATTTCGCATCGCGGTTTTAGTCTCAATCGTTATGTGGATCACATGTGGCTTACAACTGAGGGGGTCTTTGGCCTTCCACTCGGAGTCTCAAACTCGTTTATCTTTCTGTTCGTACTGTTTGGTGCTTTGTTGGATAAAGCCGGTGCGGGCAACTATTTTATCAAGCTGTCTTTTTCGCTCCTAGGGCACTTAAGGGGCGGTCCTGCTAAAGCCGCTGTGGTTTCGTCTGCTCTGACTGGTTTGATTTCAGGCTCTGCGATTGCCAACGTTGTCACGACGGGCACATTTACTATTCCATTGATGAAACGCATTGGCTTTTCAGGAGAAAAAGCAGGTGCGATTGAAGTGTCATCTTCGATAAATGGACAGATCATGCCGCCAGTTATGGGGGCAGCCGCATTCCTGATGACGGAGTTTGTCGGCATCACCTATTATGATGTGGTCCTGCACGCCTTCGTCCCTGCCGTGATCAGCTACATCGGCTTGTTCTATATTGTGCATCTAGAAGCCGTAAAAGCCAACATGCCAGTGCTCGCTAAGCTTCATCAAAGCACGCTAGGGCAGGCTCTTTGGAGTTTCCTGTTTGGCTTTGGCGCAATTGCTGTTGTAGCAGGTGCTGTCTATGGCTTCGCGACTTTGCTGAAACTGGTCGCAGGCGAGGCAACTATTCCTTTGGCTGCTGTCTCAATGATCATCCTTTACATTGTTCTCTTGAAAATAGCCGCCCGTTATCCTGAACTTGAAATCGATGACCCTAATGCCCCTCTTGTCACTATACCGGAACTAAAGCCTACGCTCATGGCAGGCCTCTATTACATCATTCCAATTGGAGTTCTGATTTGGTGTTTAATGGTAGAGCGCCTTTCTCCCGGCCTGTCCGTCTCTTGGGCAATTGTCGTTATGATTGCTGTTATTCTGACACAACGCCCATTAATGCAGCGTTTCAGATCTCAAACGGCAGGCAAATCAAATGATGCTTTTGCGAGAGGCTTCAGCGACCTGTTGGATGGGATGACAGCCGGTTCTCGCAACATGGTCGGCATCGCAATCGCTATGGCTGCTGCTGGCATTATCGTTGGCGTCGTCTCTCTGACCGGGCTCGGTCTGCTGATGACGCAAATTATCGATGCAGTATCAGGTGGTAATGTTGTCCTGATGCTGGTGTTTACGGCAGTGATGTGTGTTGTCCTGGGAATGGGCCTGCCAACAACAGCAAACTACATCGTTGTGGCAAGTGTTATGGCCCAACCCCTAGTGACGCTGGCTGCTCAAAACGGGCTTACAATCCCACTGTTCGCCGTACACTTGTTCGTCTTTTACTTCGGTCTGATGTCTGGCACAACGCCGCCTGTTGCAGTCGATGCTTTTGCCGGGGCTGCAGTTGCCCGCTCTGACCCTATGCGCACCTGCGTACAATCATTTTACTACAGTCTGCGCACAGCTATCCTGCCATTCATCTTTGTATTTAACCCTCAAATGCTTCTGATTGGTGTGGACAGCATTCCCTACGCTATCCTGATCATCACTATGTCCACAGTCGCTATGTTGGTGTTCGCTGCGGCTACACAGGGGTACTTCTTTGCGAAAAGTTACAGGTGGGAATCGCTTGCACTCCTATTGGTTGCATTTATTTTGCTGCGCCCTGGTTTCTTGCTCGACACGGTCAAGCCACCCTTTGAGAGCTTGAACCCCAATCAGATACTACAAGTCTCAGAGCGCGCTGAGGGTGGTGCTAACCTTCGCCTTTTGGTGGAAGGTGAGAACTTTAGCGGTGATATTGTCCAAAAAGTTGTCGCTTTCCCTCTTGGAGATCAAGGTCTTTCCGGAGAAGAGCGCTTGAGTGAGCAAACTGGACTAATGATCCGTGAGGAAGGGGACAAGGTCTGGGTGGACAATGTCGCGTTTGATAGTCCGGCGCAGAAATGGGGTATAGATTTCGATTGGGAGGTTTTGGAGTTACACAAGCCTAACAGTCGCTTTGCGAAAGAGTGGTTCTACATTCCAACGCTGCTCATTTTGGGTATTCTTGTCCTTTTCCAACTACGCCGCCGCAAAAGAAATGAAGGTAAGGAAGGGGCTTTGAGCTATGTATAACGATATCCTCGTACCTGTAGACCTTGACCACCCTGAAGTAAGTGAAAAAGCCGTTGCCACTACTTGCCAGATAGCGAAGGATTACAAGGCGGTACTACATTTTCTCAGTGTGGTTCCTCCGGTCAGCCCACTTATAGCCTCGTATTTTCCTAAGGACTATAAGTCCAGTCTCAGCGCAACTGCCAACGAGCGATTGCACACCTTCACGTCAAAGTATGTCAGTGATGACAATATCAAACTGCAACACGTGATCGCTCATAGCTCTGTTTACGATGAAATTTTGCAGATGCGTGAAGCACTAAATGCCGATCTCATTATCTTGGCTTCTCATCGTCCGGAACTAAAAGACTACCTGCTAGGCCCCAACGCCGCCCGCATAGTCCGCCACGCTCCATGCTCGGTTATGGTCGTACGAGAAGGGCGGGGGTAATATCCCAGCATCAATTTTCGCGCACATAACCTCCGGTTTGTCTAAATCAACTGTGGCTACGTTCGTCTCATGCGTACGAAGGTAGCTACTTTTCTTTCAAAAATGATTTCAACATCTACGGGTCTATAAGATTTTTCTGGTTGTTTCACTGACAGTTTAAGCAATCTATTGCGCAATCAGGTTGAGGCTCTGAAACCTCGATAATGCGTCACTACAGCCTCTTTTGCGGCCTTTTTGCGTTTTCCTCTAAGGAGAATAAGCTAGTCTGAAGGCTCTTCAGTGATGGGGAAATGCTTGGGTACACTCTGACCATTGCATTCCTTTTGTAACTCTTCCTTCAAGAGCCAACGGTTGTCTCTCACTCATGTTTTGAGAGCAAGATCTTATACTGAGATGAACTTGGATGTTTGCTTGAGTATCTGCAGTGTTGCTCCCGGCACACGAGTCTCAAAGCCGAAGTTTAAGCTTTTGCAGTGTGCTGCGGCTGCTAATGAGCGAACTTGGATAATTTGAGTGATGAACTCTAAGTGTCAAGGTCATTCATCCTCTCTCATTCACAAACGTCAAAATTGCCCGCTCCAGTTCTTGTGCTGCGGGGGATGATGGGGTGTCGGATTTTCGGATGAGTTGAATTTCGCGTTGGATGTTGGTTTCAGGCAAGGGGATGAAGCTGATTTCTTCTGAGTTGAGCATCTGTACTGTGGTTTCGGGGAGGATCGTGATGCCGACTTTGCTGCGGACCATGGCTATCAAAGATGTGATGTTGTGAACTTTTAGTCCTGCGTTTGTATGAAGTTGCTGGCAGTCGCGAATTTGGATGGACTGAGAGAGGTTGTTGGCAATCAGACGTTCATCTTGAAGGTCAGACCAACACAATTTATCTCCTAACTTCAAGAGTTTACAAGACTTGTGACACAGGATACCGAAACGATCTGAGAAGAGAGCTTGAGTGTGGAATGAAGTGGCGTGCCCTTGTGTGGATGCAATCCCTAGATCAATCCGGTCTTTTGCCAGTTCGCGGAGGATGGATGCAGAATCCATATCTCGGAGCTCGATGTGAACGTCTGGGCGCGCAGATAGAAATTGGGCGATGACTTCAGGCATGATTGTGTTTGCAACGGATGGCACGGCAGCCAGTCGCACTTTTCCGCTTTTAGCTTTTGCAAAGTTCACAATGTCCTGAACCATGCCGTCAAATTGATAAAGTTCCCGCTCTGCCTGCTCCAGAACGAAAGATCCAAGCGCTGAGAGCCGGTTCTTACGGTCGGTCTCAAACAAGGATTGCCCCAGGTTTTCTTCCAGTTGTTTCAGCATCATGGAGAGTGCAGAGGGGGTGCGCCCAAGAACCTCAGATGCATCACTGAGGTTGCCGGTTCGTGCAACTGCGACGAAGCAACGAAGCATCTCAATCTTGATCTGCATTTCAATATTCCTGAAACAAATTACAGAAATTTGATTTTGACTGAAATTGAATCATGTGTCCATAGTCTGCTCAGTAATTCTACGGGTGAATAGGCAGCAGATCACATGGTCGACACAAAACTGAACCTCATTGCAGGAAACTGGACCGCTGGCACAAGCGAAGTTGAAAACCGGAACCCATCGGATCTGAGTGATCTTGTTGGTCTGTTTGCTCAGGCGTCTGTTGACCAGTTGGAAGCGACCTTAGATCAGGCACACATTGCTCAAGTGCAATGGGCCGCTTATGGCATTGAGCGCAAATACAACGTGCTGAATGCGATCGGGACTGAGATGATGGCGCGTGCGGAGGAACTCGGTACGCTGCTTTCTCGTGAAGAGGGCAAACCTTTCGCGGAGGGTAAGGGAGAGGTTTACCGAGCGGGTCAGTTCTTCACCTACTATGCAGCTGAAACATTACGTCAGATTGGCGAAAACGCAGATTCTGTGCGGGACCGAATTGAGGTTGATGTTCGTCGAGAAGCGGTCGGTGTTGTTGCAGTTATCTCTCCGTGGAACTTCCCAACAGCAACGGCGTCCTGGAAGATTGCTCCAGCGCTTGCATTTGGAAATGCTGTTGTCTGGAAACCGGCAAATTTGACGCCTGCTTCTGCTGTCGCTCTGGCAGAGATTATTGAGCGGCAAGACATACCCAAAGGCCTTTTCTCACTGGTCATGGGCTCTGGTCGTGACGTTGGTCAACGTTTGGTTGAGAGCCCAAAGGTCGATGCGATTTCCTTCACGGGTTCTGTTCCGGTTGGCCGCGGCATTGCATCAGCAGCTGTTCAGAATTTCACACGTGTTCAGATGGAAATGGGCTCCAAAAACGCTCTTGCAGTCATGGATGATGCTGACCTTGATCTGGCTGTATCTTTAGCAATCGGAGGGGCGTTTGGCGGAACCGGGCAGAAGTGCACCGCTTCTTCCCGTCTGGTTGTCCACGAAGCCGTTCATGATGCGTTTGTTGAGAAGCTCATTGCTGGCACAAAAACCATGAAGGTTGGCCATGCATTGCAGACGGGAACTCAGATTGGTCCGGTCGTTTCTGAGCAGCAACTCAACGAAAATCTGGCTTATGTTGAGCTTGGTAAGTCCGAAGGTGCTGAGCTCGCATGTGGTGGACAACGTCTGGAGATGCCGACACAGGGTTTCTATATGTCTCCCGGTGTCTTCCTGAACTCGAACAATTCCATGAAAATCAACCGTGAAGAGATGTTTGCTCCATTGGCGGCAGTCATCAAGGTTGGCAGTTATGATGAAGCGCTCGCGACCGTTAATGACACCAATTTCGGACTGACATCAGGCATCGTGACGCAAAACCTTGCAAAGGCAACCCATTTCCGCAGAAACGCGCGTACAGGGTGTGTGATGGTTAATCTGCCGACAGCTGGTACTGACTATCACGTTCCATTTGGTGGTCGTGGAGACAGCTCATACGGCCCACGAGAGCAGGGCTCCCACGCGAAGGATTTCTACACCATCGTCAAAACCTCCTACATCTCATCCGGAGTTCCTGTGTGATGTGGATCGACAATCTTCAATATGCCAACTGGTCTGAGAAAATCTTTCGGCAAATGCGGGCAGGGGGATTAGACGCTGTTCATGTAACGATCGCGTATCATGAGAATTTTCGCGAGACAGTGCTCAATTTTGAGCAGTGGAACCGCTGGTTTGAGCAATACTCTGACCTCATTATGCCCGCTTATGTGGCCGCTGATATTGATGTTGCACGCGAAACCAACCGCACAGCAATCCTCTTTGGGTTCCAAAACCCAAGCCCGATTGAAGACGATATCGGCCTCGTTGAGATTGTGCACCGCCTTGGTGCGCGGTTCATGCAGCTGACATACAACAACCAGTCGTTGCTTGCCACAGGTTGCTATGAAGCTGAAGATACCGGCCTTACCCGGATGGGCAAACAGGTTGTCAGGGAGATGAACCGGGTCGGGCTTGTTGTGGATATGAGCCATTCTGCCGATCGGTCAACGATTGAGGCTGCGGATTACTCTGAAAGGCCAATCGCAATCACGCATGCCAATCCGTTTGATTGGGCGCCTGCACTGCGCAACAAAAAAGATGATGTCATTCGGGCTGTCGTAGAAAATGGCGGAATGCTGGGCTTCTCGCTTTATCCGCATCACCTCAAAGACAAATCGGCGTGCACGCTTGAAAGCTTCTGCACGATGATTGCGCGGACCGCAGAAAAGTTTGGTGCGCAGCATTTGGGAGTAGGCTCTGACCTTTGCCAGGACCAGCCAGATAGCATCGTGGAATGGATGCGCATGGGGCGTTGGACAAAAGAGACGGACTATGGTGAGGGCTCGGCGAGCGCACCGGGTTTCCTGCCAATGCCTACATGGTTCGAGAGCAACAAAGATTTTGGCAACCTTGAAAGAGGTTTGCGAACTGTCGGTTTCAATGAGGAGGAAATTGCAGGGATCATGGGCCGAAATTGGTACTGCTTTTATGAAAGCAGTTTTCACGCAGCACCAGCCGAAAAGAGGTTGCTTAACTCACCCCCATCGGAGTTGAAGAAGAACTGTTCAGCTTAACTGAACATGCTGCATTGCCGTCACCAGGGAGGGAAACATGACGGACATTACCAAGCAATCTGTAGAGGACGCTAACGATACCAATATGCCGCTGCTTGCGATTACAGGTGGCTTTATCGTGCTCTTCTGCTTAGTCGCACTCATCAATCTCGATGTATTATCGGCATTTGTTGATTGGGGCTTCAATATTTCAGCAACATACTTCGGCTTGTTTTGGCAGGTATTACTTCTGTCGACGTTTCTATTGGGCTTGATCCTTTGTGTATTGCCGGGCGGCAAGGCAATTATGGGCAACCTGGCAAAGCCAGAGTTTACTGTCTTCCAGTGGGGCGCAATGATCATGTGCACCCTGCTGGCTGGTGGCGGTGTCTTCTGGGCTGCGGGTGAGCCAATGGCGCACTTCCTGTCATCGCCTCCACTGTTTCGCGCAGAAGCCGGCACGGATGCTGCCGTGGATGCAGCCATGGCACAAAGCTTTATGCATTGGGGCTTTTTGGCCTGGGCGATCCTTGGTTCATTGAGCACCGTCATGCTGATGCATTATCACTATGAAAAGGGATTACCACTCGCCCCCCGGACATTGCTTTACCCGGTATTCGGTGACAAAGCGATCAACGGTCCAATTGGCCTCATAGCAGATGCATCAAGTATCATTGCTGTTGTTGCTGGAACCGTGGGTCCGATTGGTTTCCTTGGGTTGCAGGTTAGCTACGGTCTGAGTGATTTGTTCGGCATTCCAGATGGGTTTACAACACAAGCTGTCGTGATTGCTGGCCTAGTGGCAATCTATACGATTTCAGCCATCTCGGGTCTCTCCAGAGGTATCCAGCTTCTAAGCCGCCTGAATGTCATTCTGGCTGCTGGTTTGCTGCTTTTCGTCTTGCTCGCTGGCCCAACAGCCTTCATCTTCAACAGCTTCTTTTCAGGATTTGCAACATATCTTGGCAACTTCTTCGGCATGGCGCTCTATCGCGGTGAAGCTGGTGTCTTTGGTGAGCCGGGGTGGCTTGGCTGGTGGACTGTGTTCTTCTGGGGCTGGTTCATGGGATATGGTCCGTTGATGGCAATGTTCATCGCGCGTGTCTCTCGTGGCAGATCCATTCGCTCTATTGTGATCATGCTGTCCATTGTCGCGCCAATTGTTACAAACTTCTGGTTCACTATTGTTGGCGGTTCAGGAATTGCATTTGAACTTCAGCAGGCTGGGTCAATCGCGACTGCTTTTGAAGGCTTCAACCTTCCAGCTGCACTCTTGGCGATCACGCAGCAGCTTCCGCTTGGCTTCTTTGTCTCTATCCTCTTCTTGGTTTTGACAACGATTTTCGTGGCCACAACGGGTGACTCCATGACCTACGTCATCTCTGTCACTATGTCCAAGAGCGGTACACCATCTATGGCAGTCCGTGTGTTCTGGGGCATTGCAATGGGCATGATGGCAATAATCCTGATTTCTGTCGGGTCTGGTGGGGTTTCAAAGTTGCAGAGCTTTATCGTCATCACTGCAGTACCAGTATCCTTGCTACTCATTCCGTCACTTTGGGATGCATTGCGCATCACAATAGCGAAAGGAAGAGACAGCTAAGCAAATTGCCCGAGCACGTATATCCAATACAGCTCGGGCAATCTAAGCTTCGGATTGTCCAGAGGATGAGATGATTATGAGTGTTTGTGAAACCGATGCAATCCAGCTGCGTTCACCAGATAAGGTGATGAAGTTGAGCCGGCTCGGTTCAATCCATCAATCGCGCCTGTCCTTCATGCGTATTCTTTTAAGACGTATGCAGAATGAGAACTGGCGATTTGACCGACCTGTCTTTGACATTGATGAAAGTGGTGTCGGGCATGCTGTCTATTGCGCTCATGGTCCGGACCGAACCTACTCTCTTGTTGCCTTCTCGCATGACCTGCCAGCCGAGAAGCGATCAGATCGCGTGATTGCGGATGCTTGGGATGCAACGTTCACTCTTTTTGACGGCTCTCCGACACCTGAGGATATTGAACGTCTTTCTCGCAACGTACCCTTGCAAGAGGCTGGGCGCATTTGTGAGACTGAACTGTCGCTGTCACGCGCCAACCGCTCAACGCGTTTGTGGGAACACATCGTGGAGGCTCTGGCAGAGGGAGAGCAGCCGGATCTAGAGAAGATCGAAGCCGTCGGCTATCTCATGCGCACCACCGCTGTTTATGGGTCAGGCAAGTTTGGGGCGGCTGATCGCGAAATGATCGCGGACCGTCCTGAGTTCCGAAGTCCGTTCCAGGTGGAGATGCTTTCCGTCTTTCTGACACGCGCGTTTGTACGCGACCTTGTCGAGCATATGGCGCGGATGAAGGGGGGAAGCAAAGCTATAAAGTTGGATCCTGCTATCGCTCGTTCTATGGGCATCGGGAACTCGACCGGGCTGGGAATGGCACCGTTTCTGCTCAATCACCCTGTGCTGTTTAACAACTGGATTGCCGCAAGGGAACAAGCTGCTGCGCGCGTACGTGCACTCCCTCAGGCAAGTGAACAAGAGATTGAACTCTTTCGTGAGTTGCTGGAACGCAGCATTTTATTGACGGAGACCTGGACAACAGACCATCAGGTCCAGTCTGAAAAGATTGAAGGGCTCAAGCGTGATCTCGTCGTGTTGCAGCAGCAAGTTGGGACACTCTCTGAAACCAGTGACCATCTCTGGAGCCAGCTAAATGCCTGGGCAGAAAAAGAACTGTCTCTGGAAGGGCAGGAGTGCCTGACTTCTTTGATGCTGGAACCTTATGGCGCCCTTGTTGATGATCTGGCAAACACCATGGCCGCTGACAACACGCCAACATTCCGCATAGCCGGCGCAATGACACTTGGTGATCTGCGAGGGGTTCTTGAGCGTGTCTATGGCTGGGTGTTGGAGATTGATTGGAGCGATCAGCAGAATAGAGCAAAGGCTTGGTACGTCTCTGAGGAAAAGCTGGAGCCGCGTCTGGGTGAACGCTTTGAAGAGCCGATTGAAGAATATGAGCAGCCTTTAGCGCCCGGGCGAGATGCAGCTGCGCTTTATCAAGCTCTGGGCCACTGGCCAGAAGACAAAAACATCGCTCAATTTCTGTTGAGGCATCCTGAATACCGTCACATCGTTCGCCGCGCTCAGATTGTCAATCAGGCACCCTATGCTGAAATCCGCGATAACACGATCGCCAGTGATATCCTGCCTATCGATATGCTGAGATGTAAACTGGCCTTTTTCGGTGCAGTGCAATTCGATCCGCGCTCTGATCGTTGGGTGCGCATCAACATGTATGCGAACGCGCCTTATCCGGAGGAGTTGGTGTCACAAACCGATGATTTCTGGGTCTATCCAGCACTGCGTAAGGGCAACTAGATGAGTTATTCTCTCAATGAAATCGAAGCGATGTGCAAGCGTGCTTCTCGCGGTGCAGGATTGCCATGGGGCTTATGTGAGGAGGCCGCCAAAGGAACGCGCTGGCTCGCGTCCTTTGGATTTCCTGGACCGGATTTGCTGGTCTCACTCTTAGAGTTGAATGACAGGCTGCCAGCGGTTGATCTGTCTCCAGTGGCACTTCAAGGCATCTGGCGTGCTCCAGCGGGCAGGCTAAGCCCACTCATTGCAGGCGCAGCGATGAGTGACTGTGCGATCAAAATGGAGCTGGGCAATATCATAACAATGCTGGAAGTTGACTACCCGTTGCTGGTTGTTCCTTTCGCGTCCGGTGCAGCCCTTCGTCTTGGTCAGCCAGTTGCTGTGGAGTGGGAAGGTACGCGCATGGTTACCAATGGCAAGGAACTCTGCGTTCAGGGCAATTCTGAGGCAATTTTATCTTCTCACGCGAAACGAGTTGAATGCTCAGCGCCAGCACAAATGCTCTCGCAAAGCAAACCTATCCATCGAGCGGTTGTTGGGGATGCATGTTGGATGCGGCTTGGAGCATTTGCACAGCGAACCTTTGCTCCGGCGACAGAAACATCCCGCCTACGTGGAGCTGGAGCTGGTTTGACAGACAACGACTAACCAGCCGTTGCTCCTAAATCTCAAAATCACGAAATCCGATGCAAGAGATCAGGTGTTTGATGAACACGCTGACTGATAAAAACTGGAGTAAAAATGAGCTCAGAACTCAAAAAACTAGGCGGTTCCAAGCGCTTTTCTGCAATCGCAATTCACAATGATGTTGTTCACTTGGCAGGTCAGGTGTCTCAGCTGGTTGAGGGTGACATCACCGAACAGTCAAAAGACGTTTTTGCAAAAGTTGACAGCTTGCTTGCTGAGGCAGGGACAACTCGTGAAAACGTGTTTTCCGTCCAGATCTGGCTAGCGGACATGCGTGAATATGATGGGATGAATAACGTCTGGGATGAGTGGGTCGCTGATCTCAACGCAGCCCCAACACGAGTTTGCGTCGAGGCCCGCATGGCAAAACCTCACTACAAAATCGAAGTTCTGGTGCTCGCAGCGCTTTGAAGACAGACCCAAACAGAGCAATGCCCTGTTTGGGTAATTTAAACGGTTAAAGAGGCAAGGCGCCTTCCCAGATGATTTTTCTGTAACGTTCAGGATTGGTGTCGCCCTCGGTGTTGAAGATCAACACAACACTCTCTTCGTTGATACCAGCTTTTTGTGCCAGTTCGGCGTACTCTGCTTTTGACTTCATCGCGTAAAGCAGGCCGATGTTCAAAGCACCGGACTCGCCGCCTGTGATCGCAGGGTCCCCTTTGAGTGGGTTACCAAGAATGCGCATGCCGGTGGCGGCAATGTTATCTTCTGCTGAGATGAAATGATCGCCGCAATCTCTTAGGATTGGCCATGTGATTGGATTTGGTTCGCCGCAGGCAAGACCAGCCATAATGGAAGTCAGGTCACCCTCAACCGCAGTCATCTCACCATTTTCGCTGGAAACAGATTGATAAAGGCAATCTGCAGCGCGCGGCTCGCTGATCACAGACGTGAAGTTCTCAGGTCCGTACGCATCAGCAAGATAGCCCAGAACACCGCCTGCCATAGCTCCGACACCTGCCTGAAGCATAACGTGAGTTGGGTGAGCATCATCCAGCTTGGCGAGTTGGTCAGCTGCTTCTCCAGCCATCGTCATGTAACCCTGGGAGATCCAGGTTGGTATCTCTTCGTAGCCATCCCAGGCAGTGTCCTGAACAAGCTCCCAGCCGTTCTCTTCGGCTGTTTTATTCGCTAGTCGAACGGTGTCATCGTAGTTCACATCGCTCACAATGCAGTCTGCACCCAAACCTCGGATGCGCTCGACAGCTGACTGAGGTGAGCCTTTGGGCATGTAAACAACAGCCTTTTGTCCCATAGCGCGTGCAGCCCATGCGACACCGGTGCCATGGTTGCCAGCAGTTGCTGTTGTAAAGACCATCGGCCGCTCAAACTTTTGCGAGACAGTCTGCAGGTCGATCTCAGAAATATCGAGATCAAGCTTCTTCGCAAGCAAGCGGCCAAGGGCATAGGAGCCACCCAGGACCTTAAAGGCATTTAGTCCGAAGCGATGAGACTCATCCTTCACGTAAATCGCCTTCACACCCAGTTCTTCAGCTAAGGCAGGAAGACTGGTGAGCGGAGTTGGCTCATAGCCTTGAATCTGACTATGAAACTCACGTGTTTTCTCTGCAACCTGGTTGGTGAACAGTGGACTGGTTTCACCTGTGCGAAAACGATTGCTGCGTATCTTAAGCATCTTGATCTCTTCAACAGCTTGGGCAGGGGGAGGAGAGCTGCGCTCGAAGAGAGTGGGGGAACTCAATCTAAGAGCGCAGCAACAATTGTGTCGTGCAGCTTATTTGACGTACGCGATTGCTTCGACTTCAACCAGCGCGTCTTTCGGCAGACGGCCTGCCTGAATGCAAGAACGTGCAGGTGCACCTTCAGTGCCAAAGACTTCCGTGTAGACTTCGTTAAATGCTGCAAAATCTTCCATTTTAGCGAGGAAGCATGTGGTCTTCACCACGCTGTCGATACCAGCACCAGCCTCTTCCAGCACAGCCTTCAAGTTGGCCAGTGACATTCTGGCCTGCTCAGTGATGCCACCTTCAGGAAAGGCCATTGTTTTTGGATCAAGCGGCAATTGACCAGAGGTGAAAACGAGGTTTTCCAAAACAGTTCCCTGAGAATACGGTCCGATTGCAGCTGGAGCGTTTTCTGTCGCAACTAATTTTTTCATTCTACTTACTCTTTGCTAGTGATCTGAGTTTTTGATTCTCGGATGTACTTGTAGATGGCGTGTCGCGTGATCCCGAGATTTTCCGCCACAAGTACGGTTGCTTCTTTGAACTCAAAGATGTCGCGTTCAAGAAGCAATTTGGTGACAGCCTTGTTTTTGGCTTTCTGTGTCACCGATGGGTCTGCCTCCACATCTTTGATCGCCTGTTCCAGAGCACCCAAAATGACCTCAGTTGAGTTGGTGCTGAAGCGCTCTGGTGTGGTTTTTTCTGCAACCTCAGCAGCATCTGGAGTGAACGTGCTGATGATCTCTGAGAAGGGCAGGGATAGATTGATGTTCAGGCAGAACAAACCGATGGGTTTGCCTGAAGCACCAAGAATTATGGTCGTTGCTGATTTAAGCAACTGCCCTTCAGCATTGTGCGTGAAGTAGGCTTTCGGCGTCAGATTGCCTGTCTCCTGATAAACCCGCAGCATTTTCAAACCGAGGTCTGTTATGGGAGATCCGATTGTTCGGCCCGTCATGTGCCCGTTGACGATCTTGGCGACAGACGTTTCAAGGTTTTTGAGAGAATGCACCACAACCTCACAGTGTGGTCCGATCAAATCTGCGACTGTCTCTGCAATGCGGAAGTAGTTTGCAAGACGATCATCATCATCTTCAAAGAGACATTCTACATTTGTGAAGTCATTGAGGTCGATCATAACTGTTTTCTCAAGGCTCGCCTGAATGCGTAATAGGTTCCTTGTGTTGGTAACCACGTTTCCCGGTGTTTGCAACGAAAAGTTCACTTCATTTAACTGTAAAAGCCGATTTTGAGCCAAAATACGTAGTGATACGGGTTTTTTATCCACTAAAGAGGACGGAAATTCAGAAATATATATGTATGAACGCCTATTGCAGTCTAATATTGTTGACTGAAATGATATTGTATTAAATATGTAACTCAAAGACTGGTTGAACCCATTTGCGTTCAAAATTTGCAATTTCGGGTCCGGCCACTCTGTCATAAAACGGGAGCACATCATGTCAGAGTTTTCTTTGAGGGGCTTTGAAGTTTCAGAATTTGAAAGCCGGACAGCACGCCTGCAAAAGGTGATGCATGAGCAAAAAGTGGACGCTGTCCTTTTCACGACAGAACCAAATGTCCGCTACTTCTCTGGTTTTTTCACTCAGTTTTGGCATAGTCCAACACGTCCATGGTTTCTGATTGTGCCTCTTGAAGGCAAGCCAATCGCGGTGATTCCAGAGATTGGCGCCACTGGAATGGCGGCAACATGGATTGATGATATCCGTACCTGGGCATCACCTTGCCCTGAAGATGATGGCATCTCTCTGGTTGCCAAAGCCATGAATGACCTGCCTAAAAAGTACGGTTGTGTGGGTGCAACGCTCGGCATTGAATCCTATCTACGCATGCCAACAAATAACTTCCTGGAATTGCGCGATAAGGTTGAGTCAAAATTTGTTGACGTTGCGCTTGCAATTCACAATCTTCGCCAGATCAAGTCTGCGGCTGAAATCAACAAAACCCGCCAAATCTGCCGTATCACCAATCAAGCCTTCGACCTCATTCCAAACTACGCAAAAACTGGAATGACCGAGCGCGAAATCTGCAAGCAGTTCAGAATTGACATGCTCACGGCAGGTGCGGATGAGTGCCCTTACATTATCGCAGGGTCCGGTCCTGATGGCTATGACAGCATCATCATGGGCCCAACGGACCGCGTGCTGAATGACGGTGATGTTCTCATCATCGACACAGGTGCAGTCAGAGATGGTTACTTTTCGGATTTTGACCGCAACTGGGCGTTCGGCTCTGCAAGTGAAGAGACGCTTGCTGCTTATCGCGCAACATGGGAAGCAACAACCAAAGGCTTTGAAGCCGCCAAACCGGGCAACACGACCACAGACATCTACAATGCAATGTGGAGTGTTCTGGAAGCTGCCGGTGCTCTTGGCAATGACGTAGGCCGCATTGGCCACGGTCTTGGCATGGAGCTGACAGAGCGCCCATCTCACACAGCAACCGACAACACTTTGCTTGTGCCGGGTATGGTTCTGACTTTGGAACCGGGCATGAACTACGCGCCAGGAAAGCAGATGGTTCATGAGGAAAATATCGTCATCACAGAAGACGGTGCAGAGTGGCTTACCGAGCGTGCTGCGCCAGAAATGATCATCATTAAATAACAAGCATGAGCCGTCCCCTCGGGGCAGGGAGACGGCTTCCCTCCTATGCAGTCAGGATAATTTGCTTCGGCATTGCTTATCCTTAGCGCTGTAGCGGTTAACTCAGGGGAGAGTTATGAGTAACCAAGCTGTACAACAACTAAAACAAGGTAAGATGCTCTTTGCCAGCACGATGACATTCATTGTTGTCGTGGTTCTGTCAGGCATCCTGTTCCCGGATCAACTGTTTAATGTCGGTGTAAGCACCATGAACTATCTGACCGATAAATTCGGTTGGATCTACATGGCGGGCTCCTTTGCCTATGTCATGGTGATGTTCTTCTTCGCCTTCAGTAAATACGGTAACATCCGCTTTGGGTCGGATGACTCCAGACCAGAATTCAGCACCTTCTCATGGATTGCGATGCTGTTCTCCGCTGGTATGGGTACCGTAATGCTCTACTGGGGTGTTGCAGAGCCAGTTTACCACTACATGAACCCGTTAGAGACAACCGGCATCGCTGCACAAACACCTGCAGCAGCTGAGTTTGCGATGAAGCAGAGCTTCATTCATCAGGGCATTCAGGCCTGGGCAGCATTCTCTGTGGTTGGTCTGATCCTCGGTTATCTGATGTACCGTAAAGGCGAAAGCGGCCTGATCAGTAACATTTTGCTCCCATGGGGCCGTGATAAAGCAAACGGCGGCTGGGGCAAGCTGATCAACTTGGTCTGTGTGTTTGGCGCCATTGCAGGTATCTCTACCTCTCTTGGTCAAACTGGCCTTTCCCTGTCCATCAGCTCCTCTTATCTGATTGGCACACCAGATGGCCCTCTGACAAAAATCATTCTTGTGGGTGCCATCACAGTCATCACCATTTTGTGCACCACCACTGGTCTTGAAAAAGGCATCAAGATCCTTTCCGATTACAACGCCTACCTTCTTGTTGGTTTGATTGTACTCGTCGGCGCGCTTGGCCCAACCACCCAGATGATCAATGTTTACTTTGATACAATGGGTAACTACATGAACGACTTCTTTACTGATGCGTTGATGTTGCCAACCTTTGCCGCTGATAAAGAGACCTCCTGGATCGGTGGCTGGCCAATCTACTACTACGCATGGGCAATTGCCTGGGCGCCGTTTGTTGGTCCGTTCATTGCACGTGTCTCCAAAGGCCGGACAGTCCGTGAGTTCATCCTTGGGTCCATGATCCTGCCATGCCTCGGTATCTTCCTCTGGGTTGCGTTCTTCGGCACAATTGGCCTTGAAGCCTCTCCGGAGGCGTTGGAAGCTGCAGCAGCGTCGTCTAAAGCTGCAACCTTCATCGTGCTGGAAGACTTCCCGCTCGGTACCGTCATCTCCATTGGTGTTGTGATTGCTCTGTTCACTTGCTTCATCACATCCATGAACAGCTCAACCTTCACACTCAGCTCCATGAGTGAAGATGGCTCCCTGAACCCAAGCAATAAGCAGAAGGTTATGTGGACCATTGCACAGGGTGCTATGGCTTTGACACTGATGCTGGCAACAAAATCTGGTATCGATCTGTTGCAGTCCATCAGTTTGATTTTCGCTCTGCCATTGATGTTTGTGCTCTTCGTGGCAATGATCAGTACATTCAAGATGTTCCGCGCAGAATTTGCTGATGAAAAGCAAGCGGAAGAAGACGTGCCAGCAATCAAACAAGCTGCCGAATAAAAACAAATAAAGCGAAGAGGCAGCCGCTCCAGGGCTGCCTCCTTGTAAGTTTCTTAAAGGAGGTAAGGGAACTTCAATGAGCAAAATCGATGAACAAGTCATTGCGTGGCGCCAACACTTGCATCAAATGCCAGAATTTGGCTTTGAAGAAGTGAAAACATCCGAGTTCATCGCCCAGAAGCTGGAAGAATTCGGCATTGAAGTTCACCGCAATATCGGTCGCACCGGCTTGGTTGGCGTGCTTAAATGTGGTGATAGCGATCGCACAATTGGCCTACGTGCAGACATGGACGCCCTCAAAATCACCGAGGAAAATGACTTCGCCTATAAATCCCAAACCGATGGGATGATGCATGCGTGTGGTCATGACGGACACACCACCATGCTATTGGGCGCAGCTCATGAGCTTGCCAGGCATAAGAATTTCGATGGCACGGTCTATTTCATCTTTCAGCCGGGTGAAGAGCACGGCGTCGGCGCAAAAGCAATGATCGAAGATGGCCTGTTTGACCGTTTCAAGATGGATGCCATCTACGCCATGCACAACTTGCCGGGCGTTCCGGAAGGCCATTTTGTAACCAATCCGGGCTCAATCATGGCATCGGAAAGTGGTTTTGAAATCGAGATCCTCGCGACAGGCGGTCACGCTGCAATGCCTCATATGGGCACTGACCCAATCGTGGTTGGCGCACAGATCATTTTGGCCCTACAAACGGTCACCAGCCGTAACTTGAGTTCAATTCATGAACCTGCCGTGATCTCTGTAACGGAGTTTACTACCAACGGCACAACCAACGTTATTCCATCGTCCGCAACCATCAAAGGCGACACCCGCTGCTTTACTGATGAAGCGCTGGCAAAGATTGAAGCTGCCATCGAAAGAGTGGCTGCTGGTCAGTGTGTTTCAGCCGGCGTTGAATACAAATATAAGTTCACCAACACATTCCTCTCCACGATCAACACGCCAAAGGAAACAGCTGTTGCCGTTCGCGTTGCCAAAGCAATCGCCGGAGAAGAAAACGTAGACGGCGAAGCTCCTCCCTTCACTATCTCAGAGGATTTTTCGTACATGCAACGCAAAGTCCCAAGTTGCTACATTCTCGTCGGCAATGGAAAAGTAGGCGAAAAAGGCGGCACAGCCCTCCACAAACCCTTCTACGACTTCAACGACAACATCCTCATGACCGGAGTGCGCTTCTGGACCGAACTCGTAAAAGACCAACTCCCAGCTAACGCCTAACTATCAGCCACAATCAGTTCCCACCCAACCTCCCTGTTTCCTTCCTCGCAGAATGAGAAGCAGGGAGATCACGGTTTAATTTTTCTATTCCAAAAGACCTGTGCGTGTAGCAATCTATACTCATGAGATGAAATGCAGTTATTACCATGCTCACACATTAATTAAATTCTAAATGAAACTTTCTTCAGTTCCTCTATTTGAATATGGATGGGAAAATGAGATAGTTTTGTTCACACCAGATATCTTAGGGGACTCGAGATAAATGGTAGTCTCTAGTTTTTGGAGTGCAAAGCCCGCACTTTGGTTCGAGTTTGCATTCGGTAATGAATGTTGTCGGTGGGTTATTCATCATTTTCGACTCTTGCGTGTAAGGGCAGCGGCTCTTTTGAAGAATTCGGGGTCCCAGTCGGTGATGGATGTTTCTTCGACGGATGTTTGTAAGCGCAGTGTTTGGTCGGAGACGAGGGCGGAGAAGCCGGAGCCTGCGAGGTCTTCCAGCATAGCAAGTTCCATGAAGGCCTTTTGGCGTGGCGAGCGTTGTGACTTGTACTCTCCGTTCCATTTTGAGGCCAGTCTTGGATTGCCAACAAAATCTGTGAGCCCTTTGCTTTCCTGCTGGTTATCTGCCTGTGCAGGCATGTTTGAGTGCGCGGGCTTTGAGTTTAACCATTCCGCCGTTTCTCCTTCTATGAAGGGGGTACCATCGTTGAAGGACAGTTCGCGAAGTTCCGGGAGCCGGCCTATGAACTCTTGGGTGCTCTCTGTGATGGCATTAGCGACTTGTATGTGGTCGGCTTTGAGAGCCAATTGAGCTGAAATGAACTGGCCTTCAATCCAAAATGGCATAGAAAACAGCGTTGTTTCTAACTGGTGAATGATTGCTATATCTGCATTGCTTTGCTTGAGCGCATCGCGATACTTGTCGCAGGTATCTATTGATACGGCAGGAATAATAGTTTTGGACTCAGATGTTATCTGAGGTGCACCTGTTATCTCTTGCCAGCATGCATGGCGGCGCAGCTGGTAGATAAAGGGAAGGGATGGATCTTCCTGAAAGATGAGTGTGCATATCTCAGCGGTGGTGCGTTTAAAGGAACGTGCATCCATCGGAGTTGCGGAACCGATACTTCCCGTCTTTGCTCCATCTCCTGATGCAGAGGCTCCTGCGGCGGTCTGCGCTTTCTCTTTCTCCGTCTGCTTCTTTTCAAGCTCAAGTCTCTCCTGAAGCACACGAAAATCTTTTACAAGGCCGTGCTCAAGCAAGAGTTCGTTTTTGGTCAGGCGAGCAAGGCTTTCATCCAGTTTTTCAGCTTCTGTGCCGGGCTTGCCGGGTAACGCATCCATGCTGAACAAACCGCAAATACGGCGTAGGATGAGATCAAATCTTCGATCTTCTTTTGGACAGAGGTCTGCTCTTGGCATTGTTAAGCAGGCATCAAGGCCTCGGATGCAACTGGTCAAAGCCCCGCGTGTTTTCCGCGTCATTCGGGCAAGCAGCACAGCTTCCAAAACTGCCAGGCTTTTTTGAGTGTTTTGCAGCAGTTGCAGCGCTTCCCGCTCTACCAGACCCCAGTCGATCGAGCCGTGAGAGAGGGTGCCGCGTTTCATCAACTCATCACTAACGGCATCAAAGTCTGGATGATCTTCAATGTCGTCTTCAAACCTATCTGAAATGGGGGAAAGGACCGCTTTGGCGAGGTCGTCATAGGATGTTACGAAAAGAGAGGAAGCAGCCGGAGCTGCCTCTTCTGATTTTGTTTCTGATGCGGTCATGAGAGTTACATCTTTGCTGGTAGGATAAGACCGGACAATGGTTGCTTGCGCGCGAGCGAACTAGCACCTTTGTGAAGCAGTGAATAAGTTGCTTTTTGACCGTCGAAACTAAATTCGATCAGTGCACCATTGCTGTCAAAGCCCTTGGTTGTAGCGAAGTCCAGCAGTCGGAAACCAGACCAAGGCCCTTTGAACGTAACTGTATGTGGACGCCCTCTTCCTGCAGGGAAGACTGAAAGGCTGCTCTCTGCCTCATTCGTAAGCACGTTAGGCCAAATCACGCGGATTGGACGCCTTGGCCCATGTGAATAGGAAATGATCTGCCCTTCAATATTCATCACGGCGCGACGCAGTTTGGCTGCAAGAGCCACAGGCTGAATGTTGTACTCAACGCCAATGAGCCCTTCGGAGTTAAAGTAGCTTCTGCGCAGATCCAGAATGATCTTCAGGTTGTCCTGAAAATCTCTTTCGATGGCCAAGTGGCGACCATCAATGGTTTTGGGTTCGCCCGTTGCTTCATCAACAAATACAATGAGGTTTTTCTTATAGAACGTTTCGATTTTACCGCCGGGACCGAAAAAGCTCTCAAACTCTTCAAGTGGTATTTCTTGCTCAGCTTGTTTGTTGAATGGATAGAGCTGAGCGTAGTTCAGATTATAATCCGCATAAATCTCTTCATTCCAGCTGCGCTGTAGTTCCTTCTTGGCTTCTTGCAGCAGAACCTTCCAGCTTTGGTCCGCTAATTTTGCGAAGAAGCGGTTCAATGGACTTGGCAGATCAACACCTATACGTTTGAGAGTATAGATCGGGTCCTCTCCCTGCAGGTCAATCCTGGCCTTCGCGCGTGCAAGGGCCACCTCGCCAGAGCGCTCCCCTGCTTGTCGGATGTCTTTGAGGTATTCGTAGAGTGTGTTGAGTGCAGCATCCAGATCTTCCAGGTAGGCTTTTTCGCCTTCCTCTGCTTCAACCAAGCCGTTCAGATTGGAAAATGCCCGACGGACACGCAATCCTTGCTCGCGGTAGATATCGAAGGGAAGGTCAGAGTCCACAGCCTGTTCTGCATTCAGCTCGATAAGCTTGCCTTCATAGATCTCAGTTTCCCTTTTAACGCGGTTGATGAGCCGGTTCAGCGGTCGGTCTGGGCCAGTCAGGGTTTCAAGAATATCAACCGCATGATCCAGATTTCTGAAATCAGTAATTTCCAGGCGGTTCAACGCGGTGTTCCAACTGGAGATGTAGTTGGTCGCATAGCGGGACACAATCTTGCGACGGAATTCTTTCAGGTCGGCTTGAGAATACTCAACCGTATCGCGCTCATCTGCGACCCATGCATCTTCAACAGCGACGACAGAAAGGCCGTCATTCATTTTTACGAAATAGTCCAGATAAGCGTCTTTTGTGAAAAACTCTTTCACCCCAATCGGCTGATCGTTTCCGCTGCTGCTCCTGGTGCCATCAAAAACGATGTTGTAAGCAGGTCCGATATCATTTCGGAAATTGACTGATGAGGCCAGCTGTCTGTCGCTGACCTGTTCAATATTGCGGTAAAGGCGAAGGTCTCTCGGAACTTCTCTTAAGTCTCTTTGGGAGGTTTCCACCAGATCTTTGTCGAGTGCGGCTTCTAGCCCTGCAGTCTCAATGGCAAAGACCAGATGATCACGAAGAGCTTTTTGCAGCTTTAGATCACCTTCAAACTGCTCTTGCCATTTCTGTTCCATCCAGGCTTTGACCAGCAGCTCATTTCGTCTCGATGCATCTCCCAGCATGAGATAGACGCGCAAAGCTTCAAGGCGTTCATTGCTGTCTCTACCGGTCTCGTCTTCTCCGAGTTTTGCGATCTCATCTCGCACGTACGCTGCCACTTCCGGGAGAAAGTAGCGTGCGAGCATGTCTACATATGCTTTCTCAACTTCCGGGCCTATTTTGTGCCCCTGATAAAGCTCAAGCTGAGACATAAGCCAGTTTCGACTGCGGTAATTGCCAAAAATGTCGCTTGCCGATGTAAGAGCTCCAAGAGAACGAATATAATTTTGCCCGGACGCGTTAGAGTTTTGTGCTGGTCCTTGCTGGAGCAGCTCTTCAAAGCTCTCAGTGATATCAACGACCTGATCTGCCCGTGCGCGGTTGCTTTCGTAGCCCATCCAGTAAGCGCTGAAAAAGCCGACATACAACAATGAAGCTGCAAGGCCTGAGCCGATGAGGGCGAAACGCTTCGCGCGTTCAATCTTGATATTGTCGCCAGCAAGCCCCGCTTCTTTGAAGACCACCTGATCAAACAGGGCAGACGAGAAGTACTGCTTGGATGGGCCACTGTGAATGGGCAGGATTGGCGGCGCTATTTCGTACTTTTGTGAGGTTGCCTGCAAAACAGGATTTGTTGGGATGGCTTCCTGCCGGGCTGATGAGAAGAAAATGCCCCGAATATGAGGGGCGGTTGAAAACTTGTCTTGATGCAGAGCTTTGCCGAGGAACCCACTCAAAATTGTGCTCAAGCCAGCCATCTCACGGGTAAACAGATAGAGTTGGCGACGTTTGTGTGCTGAACGAATATCTGAGATACGATCGACAGTGGTATGATTGAGGTTTTCCAGCAGTTTGGCAAAAGCTGCATTAAACTCGTCTAACCACTTGTCTTGATCCCGACCACTATGAAGGTCGAATGTAAAGCCAAATGGCTTTGCCCTTTCTGCTGTGGGCAGACATCCAATGAACTCATGGAAACCATCGATGAGGTCGAACTTGGTAAGTACGACATGGACGGTGTAGCGCGTGCCCAGCACTTCTGTCATTTCGCTCAGGCGAGCATGAATAAGTGCTGCTTTCGTGTTTCGCTCCTGAGAGGAGAGCGAAATAAGCTCTGATAGATCGAGACATAAGACAACGCCGTTGATAGGTCTGCGTGGTCGGTTGTCACGCAGGAGTTTGAGAAAGCGGCGCCATAAACCTGCGTAATGTGTTTCATGAGTGTCAGATTGCTTTCCGTTTACATGTTCAACAAACTGGCCAGCAACATCAAACAGAACCGCCTCGTCGGTTACCCAACAATCAACGTCTTTTGTCGGTTGCACATGCTTGGCGTCTTCCTGAGAGAAAAGATGTGCAAGTGGAAACTTTAAATTCGATTCAACAATAAGGGATGTCTTGCCCGAACTTGGAGATCCCAAAACCACAAACCAGGGTAGTGCGTAAAGGTTCTTTCCATTTCTGCGAGAACCCTTGCCTGCCCAGTTTCTGCTGATGGTTTGCAGGGCTTGGTTGAAGCCACGCTCGAACTCATTCAGATAGGATAGATCAGGTGTTTTAGGTTTTTCTCTTTTATCTTTATTTTTACTTAAATCAACTTTCTTCTTCTTTATGCTTACATAAATTAAGTTACTGGCACCCCAAATGATGGAAAACACTGCCATTGCAAGGGCGCTGTAGATTAATTTTCTTTCGCTTGAGCCTGCGAAGGAGAATACTAAATCCCTGAAGAAAAATACACTTAAAACGAGTAAAATTAGAAATATCGAGCTTATAAATATATATGATGTAGTTAATTTAATAATCGATAATAGTATAGTTTTGATTATTGAGAGAGCTCTAATTATCATTACGTTTCTCTGGTTTGTATTAATCAGGTCGAATCGCATTTTCAGGCAATATTATCTTTTTTCTCGAAATATTTACTTTGCTAATCAATATTACTAAAGTCTAATAACGGAAGTTTTACTTTTGGGTTGTCGTCTGTTTTTCTTTCCGATAGGCCTAAGGGAAATTTAGAGTCGAATTGACGCTAAAGTTTTCAATTTTCAATTTAAGTACAATCTTAGGTAGTTTCTAAGATGTTTTCAGTTTTATTAAGAAGAGTGGGGAAGGCTAATGGCTGGCAAGGAAGGTTCTGTTGCACCCAAAGAGCGGATTAACATTCGCTATGTTCCTGCAACTGGTGACCAACAGGAAGAAGTCGAACTGCCGTTGCGTCTTGTCATGTTGGGTGATTACAACGGCAAAGAAGACGATACGCCTCTTGAAGAGCGCGAATTGCTTTCAGTTGATAAGAATACCTTCGCATCGGTGATGAAAGAAGCGGGGCTGGAGCGTGAGCTAACGGTCAAAAATACGCTTGTTGAGGAAGAAGATGCACAGCTTGCGGTCAATCTGAAGTTTGAAGGACTAAAAGACTTCGAGCCAGATTCTATCGTGAAGCAAATTCCTGAGCTTAAAAAGCTAATCGATCTGCGTGAGGCTCTTGTTGCTCTTAAAGGGCCGCTTGGAAATATTCCTGCGTTCCGCAACCGACTAGAGCAGCTGCTACAAGATAAAGAGCAGCGTGAGAAGCTTCTTTCAGAGTTGGATGCAGTGGTTTCGTCTCAGGAAGAGAACAGCTGACACTACGTCATTATCAATAGATTTTATACACAACTGCGGAGCTCGTTCGTTTTGATCCGCAAGTACATTTCAAAGTAAAAACATGGATGTGATGACATGGTAGATGTATCAGCTTCTACCGGCCAGCCAGATGTTGCCGGTTCGGGGGCCGCGATTTCTCTTCTTGACCAGATCATGGAAGAGACCCGCATTCGCCCTGAAGACGAAGAAAGCTATTCCATAGCGCGTAAAGGCGTTGAAGCGTTTATTTCTGACCTCCTTGCGAGCCAGGAAGTTGACCAACGGATCAACCGCGTATTGGTTGACCGTATGATTGCAGAGCTGGACTTGAAAGTATCAGCGCAGCTTGATGAAGTTCTGCATGATGAAAAATTTCAGGAACTCGAGTCTGCCTGGCGCGGTCTGAAACTGCTGGTTGACCGGACAGATTTTCGTGAGAACATCAAGATTGATGTGCTTTCTGTCTCTAAAGACAAGTTGCTGGAAGATTTTGAAACCAGCCCGGAAGTCGTACAATCTGGCCTTTACAAACACGTCTACTCCAGTGGCTATGGCCAGTTTGGTGGCGAGCCTGTAGGCGCAATGATTGCCAACTATGACTTTGGTCCTGGTGCCCGCGATGTAAAGCTGCTTCAGTTTACTGCCTCCGTTGGCGCAATGGCCCATGCTCCGTTTATTGCGGCAGCTGGTCCGAAAATGTTCGACGTTGATGAGTACGTGGATCTGCCTGCGCAGAAAGATCTGTTCTCCATCTATGAAGGACCGCGTTTCCGCAAATGGATGGGCTTCCGTCAGAGTGAAGACTCCCGTTACGTTGGCCTGACATGCCCACGCTTTTTGCTTCGCATGCCATATGATGCGGAAGAAAATCCGGTTGATGCGTTCGTCTATAATGAGAATGTGACAGAAGAGCATGAGAGCTATCTGTGGGGTAACACTTCATTCCTGATGGCAACCCGCCTGACAGAGAGTTTTGCCAAGTATCGTTGGTGTCCAAATATCATTGGTCCGCAATCAGGTGGTGCTGTTCACGACTTGCCGGTACATGTGTTTGAAGCCTTTGGTCAGCTCGAAGAGAAAATTCCAACGGAAGTTCTGGTTACAGATCGCCGTGAATTTGAGCTTGCCGAAGAAGGTTTCATTTCACTGACGATGCGCAAAGGCTCTGACAATGCGGCGTTCTTCTCCGCAAACTCTGCTCAGAAGCCAAAGATCTTCCAGAACACCAAGGAAGGTAAAGAAGCGGAGACCAACTATAAGCTTGGCACTCAGCTTCCTTACATGATGATCGTCAACCGCCTTGCTCACTACATTAAAGTGCTGCAGCGCGAACAAATCGGGTCATGGAAAGAGCGTGAAGATCTGGAGCGTGAGCTTAATACCTGGCTCCGGCAGTATGTAGCTGATCAGGAAAACCCACCTCAAGATGTACGTTCACGTCGTCCACTGCGAGCAGCAGAGGTTATCGTCTCTGATGTAGAAGGTGATCCGGGTTGGTACCAGGTGTCTTTGAAAGTACGTCCGCACTTCAAATACATGGGAGCGAATTTTGAATTGTCGCTCGTTGGTAAGCTGGACAAGGATAGCTAAGGGCTGCCCATGAGAAAGCGCGATGAACCCGTTGTTTGGGACAGCAGGCTTCGTACAGCGCGTGGCAGTTTGTTCGAGCGTTTGATTGCTGATGAGGAGGAGATTTCTCCTCCTCAGAACATCGATCTGTTGGAAGCAAAAGTAAACTCTATCAAGCGTCATCTAGCCAAGCTGTTGAATGCGAGAGCAGGGGCTTCTGCTGCTACACCAGATTTGGGACTAGTTGATTTCAACTTGTCCAGCGTGGCGACAAACGACCTTACGCAACATATTGCGGCCTCTATCCGCCAATGCATTGAAAAATATGAACCGCGCGTTCAGGTGCGGTCCGTCCATTTCGTTCGTGATCCTGACCGCCCATTAGAACTGCGGTTCAAGGCAACTCTGCTCATGCCAGCCTTAAGCCAGGGGGAGCAGGTGCAAATCGATATTCTTATGAAAGATGGGCATGTCGCTCATATTGTTTAGTCAAGCAGGCAACCAGCTGTGAAAGCTTCATACTTTCAAGACGAATTGACTTATCTGCGAGAGAGCGGTCGGCTTTTTTCCGAACGCAATCCGCGGTTGTCAAAATATTTGTCTGATGCCTCCACGGATCCAGACGTGGAACGGCTGCTGGAAGGCTTTGCGTTTTTAACGTCAAAATTGCGCGAAAAGTTGGATGATGAGCTTCCAGAGCTTACCCATTCACTTGTGCAGCTGCTTATTCCGAATTTCCTACGGGCGTTTCCATCAACCACACTTATGCAGATGGTCCCCGTCGAAAAAGCGATTACAGAGCGTCAGGTATTGCCGTCAGGCTCGCAGATCTTGTCTCGCCCAGTGGATGGTATTGTCTGTCCCTTTCAGACAACAGCAGACGTAACGGTCTATCCGCTCGATATTGTCGATCAGGATGTTCAGCGTTCTCGCGAAAGCACTGTTCTGACATTGCAGTTCCAGACATTGTCGGGCCTGCCTCTGTCCCGGCTGAGTTTTAATGACCTACGTCTATGGATTGCTGGCGATGAAGTCGCCGCCCAGATGCTTTATTTGTGGATGGGCCGATACCTGAAAGACGTCACGGTTTGCTTTCGTGCTGATGGGGACAATGAAGACGGTGTTAGCCGTTACAAGCTTCCAGCCTCAGCACTGCAGCCAGGTGGTTTCGGCGGCTCTGAAGCGTTGCTGCCCAATGAGAATTCTGCTTATGAAGGCTACCGGCTCTTGCAGGAATACTTTGTCTTTCCTGCAAAATTCCAATGTTATGATATTGACGGATTAGAGCCCTTTTTCCGCAATCGTGAAGAAACAGATTTCTCATTAGAGTTCACTTTTTCCAGACCTTTGCCACCTGATGTGAAAGTGCGTCCGGGAACGTTCCGCCTCTACTGTGTTCCAGCAGTGAATTTGTTTGATTATGATGCTGAGCCGATGAAGATCGATCATAGTCAGATGCGGTATCCAATCCGACCGACAGCAAATGGTCGTGGTGCCATAGACATCTTTTCCATCGATCGGATTATGAGCTGGCGTGCAGCGAAGGATCCAACAAGTGGTTCTCATCTGCGTGAGTATCCCTCGTTTGAATCTTTCCATCATGAGGTCGAGCGTGCGGATGGTCTAACTCAGATTTATTATCGTTTGAGACTTCGCGAAGCGTTGGGCAAGCGCGGTATGGAGCATCTGGTTTCATTCGTGCGCCACGATAATGAGCGCGCTATCCCGGAACATGAAGTTCTCTCTGCTGATCTGAAGTGCTTCCATCCCAAACATGCCATGGAGTTGGGCGCAGGTGATGTGCGTGAGCCAACAGGTGAAACGCCGAGCTTCGTGACATTTAAGAACCTGAGCCAGCCCAGTGCACCAGTCTACCCACCGCTGGATGGATCGCTTTACTGGAACCTGATCTCTAATCTTTCTCTTAATTACGTTTCATTGCTTGAAAAAGAAGCTCTGAAGACCGTGATTGCGACCTATGATTTTCAGGCTCGCCTGAACCGGCAGGACGAGCGTGTCAGTAAGCAGCGTATTGATGGCATCATCTCTATCGAAACCAAACCAGTCGACAAGTTATTTCGAGGACAGGCCGTTCGAGGTTTGAAAACTGTCATGTCCCTCAGCGAAGACGCGTTCCAGAGCGAGGGCGAAATGTTCTTGTTCTGCAGCGTGCTCGCAGAATTCTTTTCTCTCTATTCAAGTGTCAATTCGTTCCACGAACTCATCGTAAATGGAACACAAAACAATGAAGTCTATCAATGGCCAGCGAAAATTGGGCGACAACCTCTGATTTAAGAGGCGACCTACAGTTTAATGCTCGCAGCTGGTCATTCTTCCAAGCTGTTGAGCTGATCCAGCGTTGTTATGATGAGCGCAATGAAGTTGGTACGCATCTTTTGCCGAAAGATGAGAAGATCAACTTCAGCGTCATGCATTCGCTTGGCTTTCCGCTGTCTGATATCGCCAGCATTGAAAGACAGGGTGATCAGGAGACGAACGTCGAACCGGTCGACTATGTCGATTTTAATATGGAAGTGACGTTTCTCGGCCTGCACGGTTCAAGCTCGCCATTGCCCTCTTATTATCAAGAGGTCATAGCCAAATATGATGCACAAGGCTCCTTGATGAAGGGGTTCTTTGATTTCTTCCATAATCGTCTGGTTGGCCTCTTACACCGTTCCATGCGCAAGTACCGCTTCTATGTGCGTTATGAGCCGGGTGCGTTGGATCCATTCTCGCAATGGGTGTTCTGCGTTTTTGGATTATCAGATCGGGAGTCGCGGCAAAAATCACCCATCAACTGGGCACGCTTGCTTACGTTCGCAGGCGTTCTGGCGTCTCGCAATCGTTCACCTGCTGCGATCGCAAGTGTCGTGTCTCACGCCTTTTTTCATAAAGAAGTGGAAGTGGAGGAATGGGTTCAACGAAGAGTGGATATTCCCGAAGGGCAACGCTCTGAGCTGGGCCAGCACAACATGTTGCTCGGTGAAGACACCATTATTGGAGATAGCGTTTCTGATATCTCCAGCAAATTCAATATCTTCATTAAGAATTTGAGCTTTGAACGTTTTCAGGACTTCCTCCCTCATGGACGAGACTACAAGGCCTTGCGAGATCTGGTGGAATTCATGCTGCGTGATCAACATGCCTATGACATCAAGTTGGAACTGGCGGAAAACCAAGCTTCACCGGTCATGCTTACTGACGAATATGAAGGACGACTGGGTTGGTCAACCTTTCTGGACAAGGGTGATGGACGCTCGCGCGAAGTCCTGATCTCTGCGCGGTTGTAGGAGGGTGGTATGAAACTGGTCCTGGTCATCAACAACACGTCTACGCTTGAAAACGGCAGTAAAGCCACTGCCACATTTGACAAGGCAGGTGGAAACATCGGCTCTGGTGAACAGTGTCACTGGCAGCTGCTGGACCGCCGCAACTCTGTTTCTCGTGAGCATGTACGCGTGTTTTTTCAAGACGGTGTTTATTGTGCGGAAGCCGTGAGTGATGAAGGCATCATCGTAAATGGTTCCAATCGGCCAATCCCAACGGGTCAGAGATTTCGTGTCTCTGACGGTGATGTCTGGAAGGTTGGGGCGTTCAAGTTGACCACTTATGTGGTTGCTGAAGGCAGCGAACTGGAAGACCAAAGCGAGCAGTGGGCAGGCCGGTTTGCAGCCATAGACACAATTGTGTCCGGACGCTTGCAGGACGAAGACGAGCACACACAAGATAACATCGAATACATCCTCGCGGACCGGTTGGAGAGTGACCTCAGTGAGGATTTCTTCGCAGGCAATCAGCGGGCAGGGGCCCTTGCATGCGATCCTGTAGAGGTTCTTGACCAGCAGGATGATGAAGGCCTGCCGGGCAATCAAGACCCGCTCTCTCAATTAAATCATGACAGCAAGCCCGACCAACAAGAGTTGGACGAGGACTTATTGAGCACTCTGGGGCTACAGCCTGAAAACAGCGGTAAGGCACTGGGTGTGGATGATCCTCAAGCACATCACCGTTTGATGGTCATGCCCCAAGCAAAAGGAAACCATACAATGACCAATACAGGTACAGAGCCGGTTGATCCGGATATGGACAGCTATCTTGAGTCTCTGACGAACTCGGGCGGGCAAGAAATGTTGGTCAGCGATATTCAGGAGACCGAAAGTTGGCATGGTTCTGTTGCTCTTTCTGAATCCGGAGAAGAGGGCATGGTAGATCATGTGGTGCTGCGACCTCTTCTGACAGCACTGGGACTACCGGCTGGCAACATGAGTCTGCCTGAGGCAAACCGTATCACTCAGGATGTTGGCGCAGCCTTGAAAACGGCAATTGCTGGGTTGATGGCCATTCATACGCAGCAGTGGGAAGACCGTTCGTCAATGAACGACACTCACCTGCATCCGGTGGAAGATAACCCGATCCGACTGGCTCAAAGCCCTGAGCAGGCGATTGAGGACCTTTTGCTTGTTCAAAGCCCAGTTCATTTGAACGCTCCCTCTGCCATTGAAGAGAGTCTGATGCAGATTGAACTGCATGAGAAGGCAAGCCGTATTGCGGCGGATGAAGCTCTGGAAGCGGTTCTTCTCGGCCTTTCTCCTGAGAACCTGAAAAACCGGTTTGCACGCTACAAAGGACATGCCCCGCGGACAGGCGATCTGGATTGCTGGAATTGGCAGATGTACGAGCATTACTACCAAGAAATGCGCTCTGGTCGCCAACGCGGATTGACGCGCATGTTCTGGGAGATCTTCCGGCAAGTCTATGACCGCGAAATGCGGAGCCAGCACTTGTATGCAGCTGAGTGACGTTTGATGGCTAGCGAAGATTTGAAGGTGTCCAGCTTTGGGAAGAATGAGGCGGTAGGCATACGATGAACTGGGGTTGGACACTAAACGCGCTCCTGCGAAAGAGCTCTCATCTTGCCTTTGCACTAGCTGCTCTGCTGGCGTTGAGTGCATGCGAAGCACAGAAAATTCCTGAGAAGGTTTTCAAGGTTGTCATGGATCCAGGCATTCCGGTTGGAGAGCCTAAGGACCAGCCGACACTGATTGATGTGACCATCTTCTCAGAACCAGGATCGAACAAGAATGATCTGGGCGAGAGCGTGCCGATTGATGTTTGGGTCTTCCAACTGGGTGACGATGGCAAGTTGCTGCAGTCCTCTTTTGAAGAGGCAACCGAAGACTACGAGAACGCTCTTGGAACCACCTTCATTGATGTGAAGGAGGTTCAGGTCATGCCCGGTGAATCCAAGGTCGTGAGTGAGCTTGAGTTGGATGAAGACACGGTCTTCATTGGCCTTGTGGGCGGCTACGCGAAGCCTGAGAAAGTCGATTGGCGCGTCGTTGAGCAGGTCAAGCCCAAGGGAGAAACTTACAAGCTGCTTGCTGTCATCAGCAGAAAAAAAATTATCACGAACCTTCATCGGTAGGTTTGAGAGCAAATAGGTTTATTTAGATTATGTCACTGCGAAACCATGTAATTTGGCGGGATGGCCTGTTTTTGAAGCCCCACCATTTTCAGCAGCAACAACGATATTTAGAACATCTTATCCGCTCTCGCAGCGAGGCGATTGATCCTTATCAGCACGGGGTAAGCCGGTTGGAGATCAATAAGGAAAGCCTGCTGCACGGTAAGTTGCTGGTTGACTATGCGCTGGGAATTTTCCCTGACGGTACAACGATTGATGTACCTGGCGAAACAATGGCGCCTGCGCCTTTGGATGTGAGCGGTGAAAATGTAGTCGGGCAGACGGTATATCTGGCTTTGCCATTGCGCTCAAATGGTGTTCCCGAAGTAGAAGACCCGCTCAACCCTCAGGATGCGACTCGAATGCGTGCGTTCTCTCAGGATGTGCGCAACAACACCAGTTCAGATTCTGAAGCGTTTCTGGTGGATGTGGCTCAGTATCGCCTGCGACTGATGCTCGAACGTGAAGACCGTTCTGCCTTCACGTGTCTACCTCTAACGCGTATCCGGAACAAAAACTCAGACGGTAGCGTGGTGCTGGATGATGAGTTTCTACCAATGGCCTCAACCATTGATGCTCAACCCCGCCTGCGTAAAACCCTTGATGATCTCGTAGGACTGCTGCGCCAGCGTGCCTCTCACATTTCAAGCCGCATGGGTACACCGGGTCAGCGAGGTGTCTCGGATGTTTCTGACTTCCTGATGCTGCAAACGATCAACCGTTTATGGCCGGAATTCCGGCACATGTCCTCCCTCAAAGGCGTGCACCCAAAAGAGCTCTATAAGATGTTCTCTGGGGCGGCCGGAGAGTTGGCAACGTTTACGCATGAACAACGCATGCCAACAACGTGGCCAGCCTACCATCATGAAGAACCGCAGATTTGCTTCGATCCAGTGATTAGCTCTTTACGCCAGTCGCTATCGACCATCTTTGAAGCAAACGCAATCGCACTGCCGCTGAACAAGCAGAAGTACGGCATCATCACGTCTCCGCTTAGTGATCGGTCTCTTTTAAACTCAGCAATTTTTGTTGTTGCAGTGAAAGCCAGTATGGAGCTGGAAGAACTGGCAAAGTCGTTCCCGGCGCAAACCAAGGTGTCGTCCATTGAGCGAATTCGCGAGTTGATCCATCTGCATTTGCCCGGGGTCGTGCTTCAAAGGCTTCCTTCTCCGCCACGGCAACTGCCATATCATGCAGGGTTCTCCTACTTCCAGCTGGATGCTAACTCAGCAGGTTGGCAATACATTGAAAACGCGAGTGGTTTTGCCTTCCACATCGCGGGTGAATTTGCTGATTTGCAGCTGCAGTTCTGGGCTATCCGCAATGAAAGGACGACATGATGAGTGAAGTTGCAAATCTGTTTGACTCTGGTGATCCTGAAGTTGTTGAAGACGCGCCAATTGCAAGTGCTGAAACAGTGCCTCAGAATTTGAAGGATGTTTCTCCAAGGCCAGTGCAGCACATCAGTTTCCCCATGCGTGGACACAGCATCAATAAAATCATTGATGCAAGCCAGTCCTTACTTGCCTTGATTTCACGCATTCCGGAAGTCTCTGAAAACAACAAGTTGGACTACCTGCACAAGGATGTTCGGGCTGAGATTGAATCCCTTGAGCTGGAGCTTCAACGTGAGGGTTTTGATCGTGCCACCATTCTGGCGCACCGCTATTGCCTGTGTTCTGCAATTGATGAGGCGGTGATGTGCTCTCCCTGGGGGCAGAATTCCGACTGGTCCGAGCGCAGTTTGCTGGCGTTGTTTCATAGCGAAACCTGGGGCGGTGAGAAATTTTTTATAGTTCTCAGTCGTCTGATGAGGGATCCGGTTCGTTACATTGAGTTGATTGAGTTCCTGTATTTACTGCTCGGGCTTGGTTTCGAAGGCAAGTATCGAGTGATGCACAATGGCAAGCTGCAGCTCGAAGAAATCATGCGTGATGTTCACCACGTCATCCGGCAGGAGCGGGGTGAGGGGAATTTCGAACTTGGTCAATCAGAGAACAAAGTGATTGAGAAAGCGCATGTCGTTCATTGGCATACACCTGTTTCTCTTGT
This sequence comes from Pseudovibrio sp. Ad13, assembly GCF_001623225.1. Taxonomy (NCBI): domain Bacteria; kingdom Pseudomonadati; phylum Pseudomonadota; class Alphaproteobacteria; order Hyphomicrobiales; family Stappiaceae; genus Pseudovibrio; species Pseudovibrio sp. Ad13. Next base: position 90,453 of record NZ_LMCC01000006.1, read on the forward strand.
TTGGATTAGCCTTTTTATTTTATGCGCGCTGACCTACGCCGGGTTTTATTGGCAGATAGACCAATACACCGATGGGGTCGTCACTCAGCTGCGTGAAATGCTTTAATTTTGGAGATCGAGTATGGCTCGACTGGAAATCAAGGCGCTGATTGAGCGTCTCAACCCATGCTGTCGTCAGGCAATTGAAGAAGCTGCCAGCCTTTGCGTTTCGAACTCGCATCAGGAAGTGACAATTGAGCATTTCCTCATTTCTCTTATTTCACAACCTGCGGTGGATATTAGATTACTGGTACAAAGCCAGAATGTGGATGCAGACAAGTTGAACGAGGCCCTTCGTGCAACGTTCAACCGATATCGCAGAGTTGAAGCTGATCGCACGCCAACGTTCTCACCGCTGCTTCAGGATCTCTTGCAGGATGCATGGTTGATTGCCTCCGTTGAGCAAGGTGAGAAAACCGTCCGCTCTGGTGCTGTTCTCATTGCCCTGCTCAATGAGCGTGGCCGTTATATGCAGATGGACTATTATCCGCTGCTCGAACGCGTCTCATCTGATGTTTTGCTGCGCGATTTCGAAGCGTTGACGGCTGGCTCTTTCGAAAAAGATCATCGTGCCATGCCGGGGGCTGCATCAGGTGCAGGAGAGGGGGCAGACGGTTTCCTTCAAAAATACGGCACCAACTTCACTCAGCTGGCGAAAGATGGAAAGATTGATCCGATCTTCTGCCGCGATAATGAGATCCGCCAGATTATCGAAATCTTGTGCCGCCGCCGTAAGAACAACCCAATTTGTGTTGGTGAAGCTGGTGTAGGTAAAACCGCACTGGCCGAAGGTCTTGCCCTGCGCATTGCGAATGGTGAAGTCCCAGCAGATTTCGCCAACGTCTCCCTTTGGGGGCTGGATATCGGAGCGCTGCAAGCTGGCGCATCTATGAAGGGTGAATTTGAAAAGCGCCTGAAAGGTGTTATCGACGAAGTCCGCTCCAGTCCTGAACCGATTATCCTGTTTATTGATGAAGCACACACTCTGATTGGAGCCGGTGGTGATCAAGGTGGTTCTGATGCTGCGAACCTGCTGAAGCCTGCTCTGGCCAGAGGCGAGCTGAAAACAATTGCCGCAACAACATGGTCTGAGTACAAAAAATACTTTGAGAAAGACCCTGCACTGACCCGTCGCTTCCAATTGGTGAAGTTGGATGAACCGACCATTGATGAAGCGATCATCATCATGCGTGGGCTCAAAAAAGCCTACGAAGATGCGCACGGTGTTTACATCACCGAAGAAGCGATTGGCGCTTCTGTTCGCCTTGCAGCGCGTTACATCACTGGCCGCCAGCTTCCAGACAAAGCGATTGATGTGCTGGATACAGCCTGTGCGCGTGTGCGAGCTGGGGCCAATACGCCTCCTGTCGAACTACAAGATGTTGAGCAAAGCCTCCAAACCTTGAGCTGGGAAAGAGAAGGCCTGGAGCGCGACCAGCACACAGGCCCATTGGAGCCTGAGCAATTAGAGCGTCTCAAAGCCATCGCAGACCAGTTGAATGAGCTTGAAGCACGTAAGGCGGAGCTTTCGCAACGTCTGGAAACGCAGGTTTCCTTAGCTGAAAACTTCATTTTTGCCCGCGAAGATCTGTTTCAGAAGCAACCTGAAACACTCGACGAAGACGCCTTGGATGAAGTCCGAGCAAATCTTGCAAGCCACAAGAATGCGCTGATCGCAGAAGCTGGGGCAGAGCCGCTGATTTCGGTAGAGGTTGGACCTTCAGAGATTGCTGCAATCATAAGCGATTGGACAGGTATTCCGATCAACTCCATGGTGCAGGATGATTACCATCGTCTACTGACCCTTGCTGAAACTATGAAGAAAGCAATCAAAGGTCAGGACCACGCCATTGATGCCATTGAAGCTCGCTTGCGCGCATCGCGGCTTGATCTTCACAAGAAAGGCCAACCGCTTGGTGTGTTCTTCCTTGCTGGACCTTCCGGCGTCGGAAAAACAGAGACAGCCCTTGAGGTCTCGCGCCGATTATTCGGTGGCGAAGAGTTCATTACCACCATCAACATGTCTGAGTACCAGGAGCGTCACACGGTTTCCCGGTTGATCGGCTCACCTCCCGGTTACGTCGGTTATGGAGAGGGTGGTGTGCTGACAGAGGCCATTCGTAAGAAGCCTTACTCTGTCGTGCTGCTTGATGAAGTGGAAAAAGCCGACCCGAACGTGCTGAACTTGTTCTATCAGGCATTTGATAAGGGAGAGCTTGCTGATGGGGAAGGGCGCCTCATCGATTGCCGCAATGTAGTGTTTTTCCTGACCAGTAATCTTGGTTCAGACCAGATTGAGAACTGGGTTGCAAGTGCCGAAGATGGTCAGGTTCCAAGCCATGGCTCGATGCTGAAATCTCTTACACCGCTCTTTGCGCAGCACTTTAAACCCGCACTCCTCGCGCGGATGGAACCATTGGTTTACCTGCCACTATCTGAAGAAGTACTGGCAGACATTGTGCAAATGCGTCTTGCTGATCTCATCCAGCTCTTGAAGGACACACAGAAGGTTGCGCTTTCCATTAGTGAAGAGGCCTATGAGCGTGTAACGCAAATGTGCCGAGTGGCCTCTAATGGTGCCCGGCTTGTCGATCAGGTTATTCAACGCCAGCTATTGCCTACGTTGTCTATTGAGCTGTTAGAAGCTGGCCATCGCGGTGAACAGATTTCCGCGATTGCCATTGACAGCCCGGAAGGTGAAGACGGCTTCACTTTCGCAGCGGCCTACGAGGCAGATGCTGACGAGGAACCAGCCGAAGGCCTCGCTTTGGAAGAGGCGCATTAGTATTGATATGGAGGCATCTTCTACAACAGACGCTCTGATGACATTGATGACGTGCAGGTCAGAAAATGAACTGCGCGCCATGATGTTGAAGACTGTGTTGGCGTCAACCAGAGCACAAGCTATCGCTGTTTACTTGCCAGATATTACTGGTCGTAAGTTGATACCTTTTGCATGTGATGGCGGGCTACCGGTAGCCCGCCTTCCACAGCTTGACAATGAAGTCGGCACCGAGCGCTTCCGTGAGCTGGATGTCTTGCAGACTGAGCCATTCTATTTTGGGAAGACGCCATCTTCTGCGAAGACACAAGATCTGAGCTCAGCTCTGTTCTGTCGTCATGGCTCTCTCGTTGCCCATCGGATACTGCTGGAAACGTCAGAAGGTCATAACGCATACAATCAAGTCTACGTTTTCCTGCTCGCTTCAGCGGGTAGTACTCCAAGACTTCAGGAGGAGCACCACACGCTGCATGTGTTGTGGCGCTCATATTTCCACCTGTCCCCTTTGCTTGTCTCTCTGGAGAACCTGCTGAAAACCGAAGAAACGCAGGTTGAAAAGTCGAAGCACCAAAAAGGGCAGGTCGACTCCATGCTCTCAGATAACCTCGTGGGACGCTCACCGCAGATAACCCAGGTTAGAGAGAAAATCGCCCAATACGCACAAAACAAGTACGCGGTTTTGGTGCACGGGGAGACGGGAACAGGCAAGGAAGTCGTTGCGCGATCCTTACACCGGCTCTCACAATTTTCTGATGGACCTTTCATTGCAGAAAATATTGCAGCTCTGCCAGAGAACCTTATTGAGAGCGAGTTGTTTGGCTATAAAAAGGGTGCTTTCACCGGGGCAACTGAAAACAGAGACGGTCTTGTAAAAAGAGCTTCTGGCGGGACATTGTTCCTTGATGAGATTGGTGATCTCTCGATTGATCTTCAGGTCAAACTGCTTCGTATTCTTCAGGAGAAAAAGCTTCGACCGCTGGGAGGAAGTAAAGACGAGCCTGTCGATTTCCGCCTCATCTGTGCCACCCATGTTGACCTGAAAAAAGCGATTGAGAACGGAAAGTTCCGGGCCGATCTTTTCTACCGTATCACGCAGCTCACCATAGACGTACCACCATTGCGCAACCGCGAAGGTGATAGAGTTCATCTCGCACGCCACTTCCTGCAGGAGATTGCTGTTAGTAACGCAGACACCTCCAAAGCACTGAGTGAAGAAGCCGTCTCCCTGCTGGAAACCGCAGAGCTGAAAGGCAATGTCCGTGAGCTGCAGAACTGCATGATCAAGGCCGTCTTTCTCGCTTATGACACTGACGAAATTTCAGGAAGTATTCTCAAACAAGCCATGAATGAGCAACTCGATACTGCTGTTGTGTCCGGGCCTCAGAGTAATTCTTTTGCAGGTGAGAACGGATACGATGATCTGTTACTGGCAGAAAAAGGACTTCGCACGGTTGTCTCAAACTTCGAGCTAGACTTGATACGGAGCGCGTATTCCCAGTTCAAAGGGGATCGGAGCAAAATGGCGGATTTCCTACAAATACCAAAACGTACCCTTGCCAACAAACTCAGCAAATTCAATTGTCCAACGATGGAATTCGACCATGAGAACTAGCAGGTTTGCTCACCCGATTTTTGCAACAGCGCTGGCCGGCCTGATAGCGGCTCCTAGCAGTATTTCTCTATCATCGACCTCTTATGCAGAAACGATCACCTTGGAAAAACAGGTGGTTGAAAAATGCACTCTCACCATTGGCCGGGTTAATCGTTTGTCGTGCTTTGACCAGTTGCTTAAGACCCCGCTTGAGGTCTTATCTGCAGGAGAACCCAATCCAGAATTCGTTGAGAATGTGAATGCACCTGCAGGCCGCTTGGAGCGACAGGCGAAAACGATGGAGCGAGTGCGATCTTCAGGGGATTTAACCTGGCAGTTTCGCTTTGGGGCTGTCGGACATCCCGCGATATTCAGGTGGGATGAGATCCAGGAAGAGAGCATGCCTGCTCAACCACTGGAGCAACGTGATGGGGCAATCCCTGAGAAGGCACAGGCACTGCAAACTGAACAAGGACAGCAACCGGTCATTCAGCCAGGTGAAACCAATGTCTACCTCAGTATGAAAGCTGTGCAGTCTGTTGATGCTGGTATCGAGAAAAAGCCTGCGATCTTGCTGCTATCCTGTGTTGAAGACATCACAACAGTTGCCTTGGTGCTTAATGAGCCACACGTTAAACGCCGGGTTCCAATCCGCGTTATGCTGCGCGATCAGCGTGTCGACAACGATGTCTGGCAGAGCGCGGAAAGCAAACGCATTCTTATCAGCCCGCGTGGATTGACCAGCATCGCACACATTAATCGTTGGGCCAACGTAGATCGGGTGCAGCTTGATGTTGTGTCAGATGATGGCTCGCGTGCCTACCTATTCGACTTGGCAAACCTTCAGGACATGCTACCGCCTCTTCGCAAGGCGTGTCACTGGTAGGAATTTGATTTTTTGAGACAGGCATTTTTCCAATGAAGCATAGTTTCCGTATTGCTGTGATACTGGTAACCCTCGGGTTTCTGACAATTCCAGCCTATTTGATTTGCGACTATCTCAATCTCATTCCTGATGAGTATTCCATGGTGCGCAACCTTGTCGTACTTGCGGGTGGTAAGATTGAAACGTTTAGAAGTCAGTTACCCATCCCCAAAGGCGTGCCTTACACCCCAATTGAGCAAACATCGGTATTTTACAATGTTGCAGCTGGTCTGAGTGCACTCTTCACTGTTTTTGTCGCAATTCCAGCGTTTTTATTGCTCGCATACATCGCCAGTTCAGCTTTCGCAGCAGTTAAGGCAACACGGCGAAACTACGTTTTGGGGCAGTTCACCAAAGCCGCAGAACTCCTTGAATCCGGGAATGGCGCTTTGCGTGAAGCCGGTGTTGTGATCCTTTCCGAAATCGCAAAGTCCAATCCAAATGAACACTTTCAGGACGTCTTGCAACTTCTGGCCGCTCACATTCGCAGCACAAGCTCTGCACAACGCTCAAACTTGATGGCGGGCAAAGAACATGCTCGTGCCCGCGGGGAGCTGATTGCATCAGTCCAAAAGGTATCTGAGCTGAGAAAGTTGCTCAGAAAGAAAGACAGAAGCATTCAGCTGGATCTAACCGGAGCATATTTCCGGGGTATGAAGAACAGTGGTGGTCTGATTGGCAAATCAAGCACACATGGCCCCGACCTGAGCTATTGCTTATTAACGGACAGTGTCTTCGACGACGCCGACCTCACCAACGCAAACTTCTCGCAAGCAAACGTAAACCGTGCACGCATAGAAGAAAAATGGAAAGCCTTATTCTCCGTAGAACAATGGGCCAGCGTCCAAGTCATCAACGAAAAAGGAAAAGTCATCCGCCCACCCATCACTTGATAGGTGAATGTCTTGGTGAGCGCAAAAGCATCATGAGTTAACGTCAATGGCATTAATAGCACACCTAAACTACCTCAAAGCTTCCGAAACAATGGCCCACTTGTCTGTTGGAAGTGTTTTGGGTGTCGTAATTTGAATTTTTGGGCCTACTTGCTTGTTTTTTAGAGAGCCAGTCAGCAATTTTGTTGCTTGGTCGGCGGCGAGCCAGCCTTGGAGGACGGGGAAGTCTACGACTGATGCGGCGATTTTGCCCGAGCGGAGGCCGCGTTTTACGGCATGAGAGTAATAGGTTGCGTAGATCTTTGGCTTTGATGCGCAGGGGATAAGGTTGATGAGGGACATGGCAGCTTCTGCGGCAGGGGCGCTGCCGACGAGGATGTCGTTGGGGCCGCACTCTGCAACAGCAGCTTCTACCTGCTGGAATTGATTGTGGTAGTCGCTGTCTGCTTCAAAGTTTTTGATGACGGTGATGCGATCAGATTTCAACCCTTCTCTAAGGCCTCTTTCTAAAATTGGAGCCCAACCAGAAGATGAGGGGCCTGACACCATTCTGACCGTGAACTGACGGTCTGGTCCTTTTGGCAAGTCGCTGACGATCTTCTCTCCCAGCATCTGCCCCATACGCTCCCAGGAGACAGCTATTTTTGCACTCAAATCAGGAGAGGCAAGATCGTTCACGAGGGCGATAACCGGTACTTGTTGGGCAGCCTTTGAAACAGCTTTAAGAAGCTTAGGCGCATTTGCACTGACAGCACCAATTAAGATTGCATCGTGTCCTTTGGAAACACAGGTGCGGATCTGTTCTACCTGACGGTCTAGATTAAGGTAGCCACCTGCTTCATGCCAATCAAAGCTCAGCTGTAGTTGTTTTGCCTTCTCCTGAAATCCAGAGTGAACGCTTATCCAGTATTCATCTTTCATATGAGGGACGAGAACGCAAACTGAGAAGCCTTTTCCAGAAGCCTTGGAGGGGTTGTATGTAGCCGATTGGGCAGGGCTTGAAAAATCAAACGGTATTTTGTGGGCTTCAATAGGTAAATCAAAGTCCTGTGCTGTACTTTGGCCTACAAATGAGAGGAGGCACAGCAATAGTGTTGCAGTCGCGATGATGCACTGGCCAAATTGAGTTACTGGAAACTTCATTGAATATCAGGAGCCTAAGGTGAGATTTGATAGACAGATTAAGCTGATCTTCTCAACACTTGCAGGCCTCTCCCTTCTTACCGCCATTCTGGCATTTGGAAGTGTACTGTATCTGAGCCAAACCTATCAGGCGTTGATGCAAAGCAATATTCGTCTGACCACGGCGAGTGGTGCATTGGGGCGTTCATCAGAAACAGTGGCCCAGCTGTCTCGCGAGTTTTCTCTTGCACAACATGAAGGTGAGATTATTCGCCTTGGCGGTGAGCTTGAAAGTGAAGCGGTTACCATACAGCAAAATCTGACCTCTGTTTCTGCTTTGGAGGCGACGAAGTTCAATACAACGGTTGTTCGTGATAACGCACTAGCTCTTGTTAAAGAAACACAAAACCTTCTTGGGTTGTCCCGCCAAATCAAAGCGTTCGATGTCCGGTTAAAAACCCTGAGCCGGGAGGGGCTTGAAGCACTGTCTGAACTGACAGTCATTGGTGATAATCTGGTTTCCAATGCGCGAGTGGGTGTTTCGATCGATATTACGTCTCTTTATGACCAGCAAAGTCAGGAAAAAAAAGAGCAGAAGCTTGATAAGCTGGTTGATGAAGATTTCTTTCTTTTGGAACGAATGATCGAATTCAGACAGGCCGCAATCACGCTTCAGAGCCTTTTGCAGACCGTACGCTTTTCCTTTGCGAAAGAGGAACGCGAAAAATTCCTGAAAGACGCAACTGCACAATTGAAGCGGCTTGAAGGGCGTGCCTTGCTCATTCGCGGTCCGGATTGGACCGCTCAGGTTGGGCGACGATTGAGTGAACTCAATGATATTTTCTCTCCCTCTGAACTTACAGAAATTCTGATGGGTGAGATCGATTTGCGGCAAAAGGCGCTCGATACAAGTAGAAGCGTGAGCATCAGGTCTCAGGAGCTGACTCGGAGTTTGGGATCTCTGATTGTTCTCAATCAGGAATACGCAGAAAGCCAACAAAAGAACCTGAGCGATAAGGTGGAATGGATCCTGATTGGCTTTTCGGGCCTTGTGCTGATTGTGCTTGGCATCGCAGCTTCCATATTCATTTTTGCCAATCGAAGAATTGTTGCACGTTTGCGATCCATCGCTTCTGGGGTGGTTGCACTTGCGAGAGATGATTTCACGCAGGCGATTCACAGAACCTCCCGAGATGATCTTGGGGGACTGGAGCGTGCGGTGGAAATTCTCTATGGCAAGGTTCGTCATAACCATCAGTTGAAGTTAGACCTGCAAACGAGCAAACGAGAGCTGGAAGACAAAGTTGAAGAACGCACCCAGCAATACTTAGAGGAAGCTCGACAAAGTGATGAAGCCCGGGCGCAGGCGGAGCAGGCAACACGGTCTAAATCTGAATTTCTTGCAGTGATGAGCCATGAGATCCGAACACCGCTGAATGGTGTGATTGGCATGCTCCGCCTTATCGAACATGACGTATCTGATCCAATCAAAGGTCGCATGACTATCGCACGAAAATCTGCGCAAGATCTTCTGGCGATTGCTAATGATCTGCTGAACTACGAGCGATACCGAGAAGAGCGCGTTGATATCAACAAACTACACTTTTCACTGGATGACTTTATTGCGCAGGTGGCTGATCTGGCAAAAACGGATGCGATAGAGAAAGGCCTGCACCTAGATATCAAAATCTCTCCGCTCGTCCCACGCGTTGTCTTTGGGGATGCATCCAAGTTGAGGCAGATATTGATTAACCTGCTTTCCAATGCAGTCAAGTACACTGAGTCTGGCCGGGTTTTTTGGGAGATAGATCAACGACCTAGTGAAGAAGAAGGCACATTCCTACTCATCTTCTCAATTACAGATACTGGCATCGGCATTGCAGCGGACCAGCTGGAGCACATCTTCGATGTTTATGAGCATCAACCAAACAGCTACGGTAGCAAACGCTTCAGCGCAGGTTTAGGGCTTACAGTTTGCCGCCGTTTAACCGAAGCGCTTTCGGGTATTCTGACCGTTGAAAGCGAACCTGAAGTCGGGTCTTGTTTTAAACTGATCGTGCCTGTTGAAGAAGGAGCACTTTCAGAAATTGCCAGTGATCAGGAGAATGAGATTGAGCAAAATTTGGGGCTGAGCGTGCTGGTCGTGGAAGACCACTCTGTCAGTCGCATGGTTGCTCGTGGCTATCTGGAAAAGATGGGATGTGAAGTCACCGAAGCGCAAGATGGAGCTGCAGCTTTGAAGGCTTATGAGGAAAAGCAGTTTGATGCTGTGCTGCTTGATCTGGACCTGCCTGATATCACTGGTGTTGAAACCGCCCGCAGAATGCATGAGCTTACAAGCGCCAATCAAAAACTCCCTCGATTGATTGCGGTTACGGCTCACAAACTCAGAGATATGAGTGCGCTGGAAGCAGCAAACATCACGCAGTTTGTTCAAAAACCAATATCTCCGAGCAATCTTGTTGCGGCTCTTCAAAACGTCAGTGCGGATAAACTGCTCTCAGAAGATATTGGTGACGCAGCTCCTTCTATCGATGCCGTGAAAACCGGTCTGATTGAGGACATTCGATACATGGGCGAGGACAATGTTATGGCCATTCTTGCCGACTTCTTCGCAAAGACACCCCAGGATGTTGAAGAGCTAAAGCAGGCTTTCGCAGCTGGTGACATGAAGATGTTAGCGCATCTCGCTCACCGCTTGAAAGGAGCTGTCTCCAACTTCAATCTTACTCGAAGCGTGCAATTACTTGGAGATCTTGAAGTGATGGCCGGAGACCTATCTGCCGATGAAATCACGCTTACTCCGGTATTGTCAATGCTGGATGAGGAGCTGAGCCATTTACAGGAGACGGCTTTACATCTCGGACTTAAACCCTTTGAAGACTGATCTTCTGATTGCTTATGGATCATCCCCGATGAACAAGTAACCCTCTCCATGAACGGTAATAATATGCTCTGGGTGAGGTGGATCTTGTTCTATTTTACGCCTCAAGCGGCCAACAAGCACATCAACGATACGAGTGTCAGACACGAATTGTCGATGCGTCACGGATTGGAGGAGACGTGACCGGGAGAGGACTTGCCCTGAATGCTGAGTGAAGGCATTTAACAGCTCAAACTCGCCGCGTGTCAGAACAACAGCTGTTCCATCTTCCTGTACGACCCGTCGGCGTTTGGGATCAAAAGTCCAGTTTCCAAACATCGTACATGGCTCAAGTTGCTGTGCCTGTGTTTTGCGATGCAGCCCCACACGATAAAGCAGCACTTTCACTCTGGCCAACAACTCGCGTGCATCAAATGGCTTGGTTACATAATCATCCGCGCCCATCTCAAGTCCGATAATCCGGTCGACCTGATCGCTGCGGCTTGTCAGCAAAATTATCGCGATATCAGATTGGGCACGTTGCTCGCGCGTAATCTGCAAGCCATCTTTTCCATCAAGGTTGATATCAACAAGCAGCAAGTCTGGATTGTCTCGTTCGATAATCCTTTCCATCTGATCAGCGTCTTCTGCTTCGCTCACAGTGTACCGCTGCTGGCGTAACAACGCGCCCAGGCGCTTACGGGTCACCAAATCATCTTCAACAATCACGATATGAAAAGTGTCACTCATGAGAGGACTTTACCGAACTCATCCTGATTACGATAGGCGGATTTACATTCTGTTACAAAATCGAACCATCCGTTCATGGGCTGCGTGGGACCTGTTCAATCAAATTTGCGATGCTTTTGAAAACACAGTCATTCAAATCGTAGGGAAGAAAAATGACTACTTTCAACGTCAGTCGCCGGTCAGTTCTCAAAGGTGGTTCTGCTCTGTTTGCATCAAGCTTGCTCAGCAGTTCCGCATTGGCTTCAATCGACCCAAATTCTCACAGCCGCCGCGTGTTCCATGCAACGCACTACGGTCCATTCGAGGCTATTGTAAGAGATGGCAAGATCTCTGGCATGGCACCAATGATCGAACTGGATGCTCGTCCCACTGAAATGCTGACATACGGTGTGATTGACCGGACCTATGATAAGACCCGAGTTCTTTATCCAATGGTGCGTAAATCCTATCTGGAAGGCTGGGAGACTGGCGAAATCAGACCAGAGCTACGCGGCAAGGAAGAGTTTGTCCGTGTAGATTGGGACACGGCTCTCCGTCTCACTTCCAAAGCTATTCTTGACACCATTGAGCACTATGGCAACGAAGGTATCTTCTCTTCATCTTACGGCGGTTGGTCTCATGCGGGCGTAATGCGGCCAAACGTATTGCAAGGTCGCTTCTTCAATCTGTTCGGTGGTTGTTCCATGACCGCAGGCGATTACTCCGGTGGCGCCTCTCAGATCAGCCTGCCGCATGTGATTGGCGACATGGAAGTGTATTCCGCACAAACTTCCTGGGAAGTCATTCGGGATGAAACCGAGATCTTCCTGCTTGTGGGCTGTGATCCGATTAAAAACAACCGTGTTGAATTCCGTGTTGCTGACCATGGCATGTATGCACATTGGGAAGAAATTCGCGACAACGGTGTGAAGTTCATCTCCATCAACCCGCAGCGCACTGCATCTGATGAATTCTTCGATGCGGAATGGCTCAAGATCATTCCAAACACAGATGTCGCCCTGTTCAACGCCATGTCCTACCACGTGGTGAAAAAAGATATGCACGACAAAGCCTATCTTGCAAAATACGCAGAAGGCTCAGACAAGTTCATCGACTACCTGATGGGTACAGACGATGGCGTTGAAAAATCACCTGAATGGGCTTCCTCTATAACAGGTATTTCTGCTGATAAAATCAGAGAGCTTGCGGAACTCTTCGCTTCCAAGAAAGTCGAAATTGCCGGTGCATGGTCACTCCAACGTGCTCACCATGGTGAAATGACACACTGGGCAATCATTAATTTTGCAGCACTGACTGGTAAAATCGGTAAGCCAGGCCAAGGCGTTGGTTTCTCTTGGCATTACGGCAATGGCGGTATGCCAACCTCTGGTAAATCGACACCATCCGGCTTGGCTCAAGGCCGCAATTTAGTCAGCGCAATTTGCCCGGCATCTCGTATTTCTGAAATGCTGAAGAACCCGGGCAAGGAGTTCACGCACAACGGTTCTGTGCGCACGTTCCCAACTGTTAAGATGATCTATAACGCTGGTAACAACTTCATGTCTCACCAGCAGGATACAAACGAACTGATCAATGCACTTCAGACAGTGAATACAGTTGTTTGTCAGGACCCTTGGTGGTGCGCATCCACACGTTGGTCAGACATTGTGTTGCCTGCATCTACGTCTCTTGAGCGTGATGACATCACATCCGGCGGCACTTACTCAAATGATCGCGTTTACGCCATGAAAAAGGTGATTGAGCCACTTGGTGAGAGCCTGAGCGATTACGAGATTTTCGCTCGCCTCGCAGAAATCTTTGTGCTCGACACTCAGTTTACTGAGAGCCTTGAATACATGGATCACATCAAAGCAGCCTACGCACGCAGTTCTGCGACCGAGAGCTTTGAAGAGTTCTGGGAAAAAGGCTATGCGCGGATGGATGTCCCTGTAGAAGCTCGCAAGTGGGTTCGTCATGGCGACTTCTATGAGGATCCAGAAGGACATCCACTGCACACGACGTCTGGCAAGGTGGAAATGTTCTGTAAGAGCATTGCTGAAATGGAGCTGGATGACTGCCCTGGCATGCCTGTGTGGATGGAACCTGCAGAGTATCTTGGCAACGCGAAGGAAGGCCAGCTGCATGTAGTGAGCCCGCACCCATGGTATCGCCTGCACTCACAGATGGGCAACTCCGAGCGCCTGCGTGAACTTTACATGGTGCAAGGCCGCGAACCTGTCCGCATTAGCGCAAAGGATGCAGAAGAGCGCGGTATTGCTGATGGTGACTTGGTAGAGCTTTACAATGACCGTGGAACCGTGATCGCGGGCGCGGTGGTTTCCGATGAAATTATGCCGGGTGTTGTCTCAATCTATGAAGGTGGCTGGCCGCAGGTCGATTCCAAAGGTCGTTGTAACTCTGGTTTAATCAACTTCGTAACTTCGTCCCGGCGCTCAAGTGGTCTCAGTCAGGCAACCACGGCAAACACCTGTCTGGTATCTTTGCGCAAATGTGAAGACCCAGAAGGTCCAAACCGTGCCTATGAACCACCTGCAATTCTCGAGGATGTAACTTTCTCCGCGGTAACAGAAGAAGCAGTGAATTCTGATCGCATCGATGGTCTTGTGGAAGCTCTTTACGCAGACATGAGTGAAGGTGAAAAACTCTTCTATCAACGCTGCACCGTGTGCCACGGCCCTCGCGACCCATCCCAATTCACACAGCTCCAGTGGAAAGGCATCACCCAATCCATGTTCCCACGCGCAGGACTAGAAGACACAGAAAAAGCCCAAGTCCTAGACTTCCTCCTCAAAAACGCAAAAGATGCCGGTTAAGTTAAGCGGCAGATCTTGAAAGAAAAAGGTCGGAGGCTCTCTGACCTTTTTTCTGTTGGTGTCCAAAGGCTGCGTCTCTCATTCTGCAAAATATCATTTCGCTCGTGATGTTTTTTGTTGGCTGCTGATGTTTGTAAAGATCAGGCGTATGCCTAGTTTCATTCGTAATGATCAGGAAAGCTTTATATACGGATTCTATAAGTTTTGCCTAACCGACAGTTTGCGTTTATCTATCAGCACTCGCTCTGCGGAAGTGTCAACTTTCAATAATCTCAGGTTTAGGTCCTTGAGTTGTGTTTGGGCCTGCTGGAGCGGTGAACAACACGCGTCTGATGCATAATTTGCGTCCTTCAGCTGCATGAAAGGTTGACTTAGGCGAGTGCATCCGATTTACACCAGACAAACTCCATAAGTGGAAGAGCTTTTAGGTATGCTGGATAAAACATATGAGGCGGCCTCTGTTGAGCCGCGGATTTACGACGCTTGGGAACAGGCAGGGGCCTTTAAGGCAGGTGCGGGCGCAGAAGATGGAGCTGCGACCTACTCAATCGTGATTCCGCCGCCGAATGTGACAGGCTCTCTGCATATGGGCCATGCTCTCAACAACACTTTGCAGGACATTATGGTTCGCTACCAGCGTATGCGTGGTCGCGACGTTTTGTGGCAGCCGGGTATGGACCACGCAGGTATTGCGACACAAATGGTCGTTGAGCGCCAGATGGCTGCTGACGGCGGCAATGTCACGCGTCGTGACCTTGGCCGTGAAGCGTTTATTGAACGTGTGTGGAAATGGAAAGGTGAGTCCGGCGGGATGATCTTTAACCAGCTTAAGCGCCTTGGTGCGTCTTGTGACTGGTCCCGTGAGCGTTTCACCATGGACGAAGGCCTTTCCAAGGCTGTTCTGGAAGTGTTTGTTTCTCTTTACAAAGAGGATCTGATTTACAAGGACAAGCGCCTTGTGAACTGGGATCCTAAACTTCTGACTGCGATTTCTGATCTGGAAGTTGAGCAGAAGGAAATGCAGGGCAACATGTGGCATTTCCGCTATCCGCTGGCGGATGGTGTGACGTACCAGCACCCTGTTGCGTTTGATGAAGACGGCAAGGCGACCGAGTTTGAGACGCGTGATTACATCGTGATTGCGACCACTCGCCCGGAAACCATGCTGGGTGATACGGCTGTTATTGTTCATCCGGATGATGAGCGCTTTAAAGAGCTGCAGGGCAAAGATATTATCCTGCCGCTGGTTGGCCGTCGTATTCCAATCCTTGCTGATGACTATGTTGATCTTGAAACCGGCACAGGCGCGATGAAGGTTACGCCTGCGCACGATTTCAATGACTTTGACATTGGTAAGCGTCATTCCTTGCGTCAGATTTCCATCATGGACCGTGAAGCCAACATTGTTCTGCGTGAAGCAGAAGGCTTTATGGATGGTCTGGAACTGACCGATGAGCTCAACAAAACACTGGAAACACTTGAAGGTGTTGAGCGCTTTGCAGCACGCAAACTGATTGTTTCCATGCTGGAAGAGCGCGGTCTGCTGGATGAGGTTGTTGATCACGTCAACATGGTTCCACATGGCGACCGTGGCGGCGTTCCGATTGAGCCTATGCTGACTGACCAGTGGTATGTTGATGCCAAGACCATGGCACAGCCTGCCATTGCATCCGTCCGTGAAGGTCGCACCAAGTTCGTTCCTGCCAACTGGGACAAGACCTATTACGAGTGGATGGAAAACATCCAGCCGTGGTGTATTTCCCGTCAGTTGTGGTGGGGACACCGTATTCCTGCGTGGTATGGCCCGGAAGGTAAGTTCTTCGTTGAAAAGAGCGAAGAAGAAGCTTTGGCTGCTGCTGCAGAATTTTACGGCAAGCCTGTTAAGCTGATGGAACAGAACGATGCTCTTGCTGCGCATGATGCAGGCGAGGCTGACTTTGTTGCCATGTACCGCGATGAAGACGTTCTGGATACCTGGTTCTCTTCTGCGTTGTGGCCGTTCTCGACTATGGGCTGGCCAGATAAAACCGCTGAGCTCGCACGCTACTACCCAACGTCTGTTCTGGTTACCGGCTTCGACATCATCTTCTTCTGGGTTGCCCGCATGATGATGATGGGCAAGCACTACATGAAGACCGAGCCATTCGACACGGTTTACATTCACGCCCTCGTCCGTGACGAGAAGGGCGCGAAGATGTCCAAGTCCAAGGGCAATGTGATCGATCCGCTGGCGCTGATTGAAGAATACAGTGCAGATGCTCTGCGCTTCACGCTTGCTGCCATGGCGGCACAGGGACGCGATATCAAGCTGGCGACCTCTCGCGTTGCTGGTTATCGCAACTTTACCACCAAGCTCTGGAACGTTTGCCGCTTTGCGGAAATGAACGAGTGTCATGCTGTAGACGGCTTTGACCCTGCGCTTGTTAAGCAAACCGTGAACCGCTGGATCGTGACTGAAACAAGCCGTGCTATTCGCGAAGTTTCTGAGGCGATTGATACATACCGCTTCAACGATGCCGCTGGTGGTGCATACCGCTTTGTGTGGAACACATTCTGTGACTGGTACGTTGAGCTGACCAAGCCGATCTTCTACAGCGATGATGAAGCGGCTAAGGAAGAAGTTCGTGCCACAACAGCCTGGGCTCGTGATGAGATCCTGAAGCTTCTGCACCCGTTCATGCCGTTCATCACGGAAGAGCTTTGGATGCGTACGGTTGAAGATGGCGAGAACAAGCGTGAGAAGCTTCTGGCGCTTTCTGCTTGGCCGACCTCCATTGGTGAAGATGGCGAGGCTGCTGCTGAGATCAACTGGCTGATCGACATGATTGTCCAGATCCGCTCTGTTCGTTCTGAAATGAACGTTCCGGCTGGGGCGAAGGTTCCTGTTGTTCTGTGTGGTGCTTCTGAGCAGACCAAAGCTCGTCTGGAAATCCACGAAGCGGCGATCATGAAGAACGCGCGTGCTGAAACGGTCACTACTGCTGATGAGATCCCACAGGGCTCTGCTCAGATTGTTGTCGGCGAAGCGACCGTTTGCCTGCCGCTTGCTGGTGTTATCGATCTGGATGCTGAAAAGGCTCGTCTTGGCAAGTCTTTGGATAAGATTGTTGGTGAGCTCACCAAGATCTCCAAGAAGCTTGAAAACGAACGTTTCCTTGCAAAAGCTCCGGAAGACGTTGTTGCTGCTGAAAAAGAAAAAGTGGCTGAACTTGCTGAGCGCAAGGAAAAGATGGATGCCGCTCTGGAGCGCCTTGCTGCCCTGGGCTAAAGCTCTTACATCCTTTGAATTTTGCAAAACGCGGCTCTTCGGGGCCGCGTTTTTTGCTTAAGCCTTCTTCTTCCCTCAATACTGCACGAATAGTCTTGCGTTGGCGCCGTGGTCTAGGGTTTGGTCGGCGAGGAGGCCGTAGTAGTTGATGTTGAGTTGGATGTGCTCGGCCAACCGGGATTCAAGGCCGGTTTCGATCAGGGCCACGTTGCGGGCGATTGGGACGCTGGCGACGGTGAAAGGGTTGCCGCTGTCGATGAAGCTTTGGGTGTAGTCGAGCGTATCGGCGGAAGAGTATTGCCAGGCTGCCAAGCCAACAAAGCTTGTGTCCCCATAAAGGTAGTTGGAAAGATCAAACTCGCCGCGTGTTCCCAGCGTCAGAAAGGTGAGGGAGTTGGATTGTCCATCTGCTTTGAGAGCTGCTGCACCGCCGGTTTCGTTGAAGCCGGGGCCGGACAGGTAAGCATAGGCAACCCCTGCGAAAGGCTCCAGATTGCCATAAGCGCTTTCCAACGTATACCCAAGCTCACCAAACACTTGAACAGAACCGGCGAACTGGTCAGATGACAGTGTTTCTTCCGGGAAGAGGCTTACATCGCGATCAGTTGCAATGTTGTACCATGTACCTGCAACACCTCCACGCAGCTTGACCTTGTCAATTGGATTTGCGCTGGCGTAGCCGCCGACACTGTAGCTGTCACTGTCAGATGAGGCGTCGATGGAACTGATGTCGATGGAGGTTCTGCCGAAACCTGCAACCACACCCAGCTGCACCATGTCAAAGTAGGTCGCATCAACACCAACCAGAACGCCGCCGACGCTTCTGCCTGTGGTGCGGGCATTGCCATCGGAGAAGAATTGACCCCAGCTGCCGTAGACCTGTCCCCACATCTCAAAGGGGCCAACTTTGCGGGAAACGGTATCGTCATCCAGGTCTGCAGCGAAGGCGCTGTGGGCCTTGTAAAGGCGGTCATTCACCGCTTGTCTCAGGAAGCGGCTGTCGGCAAGAAGGATTGCACGGGTTGAAGCGTTGATCTCACCAGCGAGGGGATCGAGAAGAGCTTTAATCTGAGCGTTGTTCATGGGAGCGAGCTGTGTGAAGAGATCGCCACTCTCATTAATGGAGTCCAATGTCTGTGTGACTGCATGTTCGTTGCGCGTATTTGCCAGGTCATTGAAGTCATTGGAACTTCGGATGAACTGGATCGCGACATCGTTACCGTCTCCGGGAATACCGTAGAGCACGTTCACATCGAGCATAAACATATCGTGGCTGACTGAACTGAATGTACCAGTCGGTGGCTCTGTCCCCGGAGTGGAGAGATTGTCGATAATGACGAACTCATCGCCGATTTTGACCGGTGTTGGACCCATAACGTTAACGAGATCAAGCGCAACATCATTCAGGTCCACACTACCACCTGCGAGGATCTGGATCTGATCCGCGTTTGCCATTCCAGAAACCGGATCAGAGCCGATTTCCATCTCCAGCGTGCCGCCAGTGCCCGTCGCATCCAGACTGCCGAGCGTAATTGTGCCGAAGGATGCTCCGGGTGCGATGATGCCGCCGTTAAGTGTCACACTGCCGCTGGCTGTACCGTACCCTTCGAGCCGACCATCCGCGTTCACGGTCAGATCACCTGAAAGAGTAGAACTATCCGTTAAGGACGTACCAATCCGCATGGTGCCGCCGTTGATGGTGGAGCTGACCAGCGATTTAGTGCCGTCTGATAGGATAAGCGTACCTGCGCCGTTCTTTAGGAAGGTACCTCCACCGGGAGTGGCATCTCCTGTCCAGGTGAGGGTTGCATCTGCGTTTGCCATGTCGATGGTATTGTCATTGCTATCTACCTGCAGCTTGGTCGTATCGACAGTTTCGCTGCCTGTGCCCAGATAGAAAAGAGTTCCGCCGTTTACGATTACGTTGCCGGACCCGATAGCCGAGGTGGAGAAGCCTTCCAGACCGACTGTGCCTGTGTCGATTTCAATATCTGCTGTGTAGCCTGAGTTGTCGCCAAGCAGGTTGACTTCGCCGGGGCCAGTGAAGACTATCTGATCAGAACCTGTCAAACCGGACATGATGTTGATCTGGCCAACGATGTCAGTCGTTCCAACTACGTTTCCGGCTCCGGAAAATGCCAGCTCATTGATGGTGACCGTGCTGCCGCCGGTGTAGGTCAGGGTTGAGGAGTTCAGCGTGATGCCAACGTTACCATTGCCGATGTTGGTGCCGTCGTTGAAGATCAACTCGGTATCGGTTACGCCAAGATCTCCAGTCCATGAGCTGTTGGTACCAGTAAGGGTAGCAGTTTGACCTCCATCGATAGATAAGTTGCCTGAACCGGAAAGGTTGGAGGAGATTTCCAGATCGACCGTATTGTCATCAATGTCGATTGTGTTGCTTGTGCCACTGGCGATAGCAATCCTTGAGAGATTGACGTCTGTGGTACCCTGATAGAACAGGTTACCATTGCTGAGGATGGTTGTGCCAAGCCCAAGGCGGTCCGGATCGGTAAACTCGATGGAACTGTTTTCCTGAACAATGAGGCCACCAGAGAAACTGTTGTCGCCCTGCAGGTTGACCGTGCCGCCAGACCCAATGGTGAGAGTCCCCGGTGTACTGCCTCCATCTGTGATATCACCAGTCAGTGTCAAGGTGCGTCCGGTTTGCACATCAAGCGTACCATCATCATGCATCTTGAAATCGTTGGCGATGGTCGCATCTGCACCAGAAATATAACTCAAATCACCACCGTAAAAGAGAACTTCACCTGTGCCGATGCTGGCTGCCGCTCCAAACTCCACAGTACCGGCTGCCAGATCCAAACCACCGCTGAAACTGCTGCCCGCGCCACCCAGAACCAGCGTTCCTGCCCCGAGTTTTTTCAGCACCCCAGTACCACTGATGTCATTGCTGGCAGTGAGGGTATCACCAGAGCCCACCGTCACGGATGATGTTCCATCCAGATCAATCAGATTGGCAATCGTCGTGGTTGTTCCGGTGAAATTGAGGTTACCGCTGTCGAGTTCAATCGCGCCTGTGCCCAGATCATCGGAGTCTGCAAAGCCAACTGTGCTGTTTTCCTGAACGATCAGACCGCCTGAGAACGTGTTGGTTCCTCGCAGATTGGCTGTGCCGCCGGAGCCGATGGTGAAGGAGCCCGGTGTGCCATCACCGTCAACGATGTTGCCTGTGATTGTCAGAGTACGCCCGGATTGCAGGTCAAGACTACTATCATCATACAGTTCAATCGTATTTGCGATTGTTGCGGAGGTTCCGGTGAAGTTGAGGTTACCGTTGTCGAGTCCAACTGTGCCAGTGCCCAGATCATTGGAATCTGAGAAACCGACAGTGCTGTTTTCCTGAATGACAAGGCCTGCCGAGAATGTGTTGGTCCCTTGCAGATTGACTGTCCCACCGGAACCGATGGTCAGCGTGCCGGGTGAGCCGCCGCCGTCAACGATGTTGCCGGTGATTGAGAGGGTGCGGCCTGATTGCACGTCAAGGGTACCGTCATTGTGCATTTCAAACGTATTTGAGACGGTTGCATCCGAGCCGGACACGTAGCTCAGATCACCACCGTAATAGATGATGTTTCCGCTACCGATGTTGGCAGCCGCTCCAAACTGCACAGTTCCATCCGCCAGATCCAGCCCACCACTGAAGCTGCTGCCCGCTCCACCAAGAACCAGCGTTCCATCACCAAACTTTTTCAGCCGCCCAGACCCGCTGATATCATTGCTGACGGTGAGCGTGTCACCGGACCCAACTGTCATGGATGATGTGCCGTCCAGATCAATCAGGTTGGTAATCGTTGCAGTGGTTCCGTTAAAGGTGAGGTTGCCGTTGTCGAGCTCAACAGTGCCACTGCCAAGATCGTCAGAGTCAGAGAAGCCAACTGTGCTGTTTTCGTGAACGACCAGACCGGCTGAGAATGTGTTGGTGCCTTGCAGGTCAACTGTGCCGCCGGAGCCGATGGTCAGTTTGCCGGGTGAACCGCCGCCATCAACGATGTCACCTGTAATCGTCAAAGTACGACCTGATTGCACGTCAAGATTGCCGTTATTATGCATCTCAAACGTGTTCGATATGGTTGCATCCGAGCCAGAAATATAGCTCAGATCACCACCGTAATAAATGATGTTTCCGCTGCCGATGTTGGCAGCTGCTCCAAACTCTACGGTGCCGTCTGCCAGATCCAGCCCACCACTGAAGTTGCTACCCGCTCCATCAAGAACGAGCGTTCCGTTGCCCAGTTTCTTTAAGCGACCAGACCCGCTGATATCATTGCTGACAGTGAGGGTGTCGTTCGTGCCAACCTCAATTGAGGAGGTTCCATCCAGATCGATGAGGTTGTTGATTGTTGCTGAAGAGCCGGTAAATGTGAGGTGGCCGCTGTTCAGTTCAATCGCGCTGTTGCCCAGATTGGACGCGTTTGAAAACTGAACTTCTGTGCCATTAATGTCCGTTCCGCCGGTCCAGGAATTGTTGCCCGACAGAATGGTTACGCCATTGCCTTCAAACCTGACTTTGCCGTTGCCAAACATATCCCCTGCAAGGGTGAGGTTGCCTGACGAGGTTGCAAAGGTTGCATCGTTTGTAGCGCCCACATTGGTGACTTCAATGTCGCCTTCTACGGTTAGGCTGCTATTTGAAACAAAAGTGCCGCCGATAAAGTCCAGCTGTGCATTTCCAACCGCATTGGTGCTTGTGAACGAGACGGTTGCACCTTCATCAAAGAACATTTTTCCTGAAAACTGGCTGTTGTTTCCAATCAGGCGAGTGGAGCCATTTTCAAAAAGGACTTCGCCAGCACCCGACGTGACTGAAGTTAGATCTGCGACAAGATGATCGCCTCCCGTGCTCGTGGTGTTGATCACAATTTTTGAGCCGTTCAGCATGTAAAGGTCGTCGACTTCCAGGAAACCGGTGGCAAGAGCACCAGCGCCTTCCTGTCCACCTATATTGATGGTGCCTTTACCTTCTAAAACCATGTCAGATGTGGGAGCAAAAATTTGGCCGTTATTGTAAAGGTTTATGGTGCCCTCGTTGACGCCGTTTGCAACCTCTATGAACGCGAACGATCCTGATTGGAAAACCACAGCACTATCAAAAACATTCAATGTGCCGTTCGCGTTCACAACGCCAATCTCTACAAGTTGCCCGATGGGGACTGTGGTTCCAGCGAATACATTCAATGTTCCATCAGAGCCGTTTTGGCCAATGCGTAAACCATTTGAGCCATTGATTGTGAAGGGAGGGTTGTTAATAGTACCGGTAATAACCGTCTGTGCATCTGCCCGTTCCACCTGAAGGCTGAACAGACAGGCAAACGCGAGGCCTGCAAGTGCAGTTGTTCCCAGAAGACGCTCACTATACCACATTTCAACCCTCACACATTTGCCAGTTACAGCAGTTCTGAGACAGTTGTTCAGTCGAGCACAGCCGTTACCGAAGGTTGCGCAGAGCAAAACGCAGCTTCAGTGTGAGTAATCACATTAGTAATCCGTTAAGATTTCTTCGCGCTACACAATTATGCTGTATTCTACTGAGGAGCTATGAAGTGATACGCAATACTCTTCTCATGAGCTATAGATTAACTGAATCGAATATAGTCATTAATAGAGTTTTTATTTGTTAAATTAGATTTAATTGTGAACTCAATATAGGATTGGTCAAAAATACATATGAGAAGATCAATAGAGTTTCAGAAGTATTCTTCCTGCTAGCTTTCAGAACTTAAATTCTGCTGGTACGGGCAAATCGATAACTGCACTCTCAATTGTCATTTCATCGAGCACGCTCAGGAAGGCGCTGGATGCTCTTTGCATCAATGGTTTGAGGCGACAAGAGGGGAGGAAGCAGCATTGGATTTCTCCACATTCGCTCTGTCGCAGGCACTCGACCACGGCAAAATCATTCTCTACCGCGCGAACAACATCTCCAACGCTGATGTCTTGTGCGAGACGGCCCAGTTTAAACCCTCCACCACGACCACGCATGGTCTCCAGAATACCGGCACGGGAGAGTTGGTTGACGAGTTTCATTACATGGCCTCGAGAGAAACCTTGCTGCAGAACGACCTGATCGATGCGCTGAAGAATGTCTGGTTGCATGGCGCATTGCATAACGAGCCGCAAAGCAAAATCGCTTGCCTGATTTAAACGCATAGTGATGCTCCAAAGATATATCGTGCGTATATCATAAAATCAGAGAGTGCTGAACACCGAAAGCGATGTGGTGCTGTGTATATTTTAAGTGTATGAAATAACACATTATTTATCGCCAGCTCAGCTCTTTCTAAGAAAAGATGCAAATAATATATGTCTTTTGTTATGTGCGATGATAAAGATATATATAAAATAGATATTATGAGTCGGAAAGTTGTCACGATAGAGGGCAGGGGCGGTTTCACCAGTGTTTGGCATCGAATTAAGCTGTCAATTTCTTCCCCGTAAAGAACACTGATTGCTCTGATGTGCCACCGCCTGCTCTGAAACTTTTAAACTACGGAGATCTGTTATGTTGCCCGCCATTGTCTTGATCGCAGAAGGATTGGTTGCTCTCTGGTTCCTACTGTTTTTGACGATGATCACAAGCATCTACCTGGATGGCAGAGGATATGGCTCCGGCGTGAAACCCAAGGCAGAGCTAGCTTTCTTCAAACACATTCGTATCTTCGTAACACTCGGCATATCAGTCGCCTGCGTTGTGACACTGGCAGAAGCATTTGAATTGATCTGACAGAAATCGGAAGAGCCCCATGAAAATCTACGAGTACCTCCCCGCCATCTTCATCTGGGCCATAGTCCCAGCCCCCCTCTGGATCTGGCTTGGCCTGATCTGGTTTGTTTGAGAGGGGTGAGAGGAGCTCCCTCTTCACCTCAAAGTCCGATCTATGAATGTCCTTCTCACCCGGTTTGTAGGTGAAGAGATCGCCGGAGAGGGAAGCTTTGGATAGGCAGGCGCTGGTGATGTAGAGGGTGTCCAGCTTCTTGCTATCGAAGGTGGCACGGTTGAGCGTGGAGCTGGCAAGTCAATGACGCGGATTAACGCGCCGTCCGGCAGATGGTGGTTGATGCGCTAGCTGTCTTAGGTGGCAACCTGGACAACGCTGAGATGATGAAGCTCCTAAGTAGACGGTTGAGGGGAGTATTAGCGGTTAAGGAATTGATATCTATGGATCAACCTCATCCGCACATTGCACAGGCGGTCGGTGTTGCCGCACATCCACCGCGAGCTGTACAGCGCAAGTCAGAGTTCATCTGTTTGCCTACTTTTTGTGTGCTGATGACCATCTCATCAAATGGCAAAACAGCGTCAAAACCAGAAAGGCTAGCAACCGCAGACGATTGCGCATGCGCGATCCCAGCGATATTGCGCGCATGACAGGGAATTTCCACTTCCCCACCAACTGGGTCGCAAACCAAACCAAGCGTATTCATCAGACAAAGTGATGCCGCATTAAAGGCTTGTTGTGCTGTTCCTCCAAACAGATGGACCAATCCAGCTGAGACCATCGCGGCTGACGCACCAGTCTCCACTGAGCATCCTCCCGTTTCAGCGGCAAAACTTCCGTGTTCAGCAAAAACAGCTCCCACAAGTGCTGTGACTTGAAGGGCGTCGATAATCCTTTCACGATCAACACCTTGTTGTTTCAAGGAATATAGCGTGCCTGGTACGATGCCAGAACTTCCAGCTGTTGGAGCAGCAACAACCACTCCCCGATTTGCGTTTGCATCCATAACTGCAAGAGAAGCGCTAAGCGCATCCTGCAAGAATGGTGAGCCGATAATCTCCACGGGATTTGCTGCACCAACCTGCTTTGCGCTCGGTTTCAGGAACTTCATAGTGGATGATTGATTGGTAAGCGCTAGGCCTGCCTTAACTGCGTCCATCATCACATCATAGCGGTCTGCAAAGGCTTTTCGTGTTTGGGGTTCAGTCAAGCCTAACCGTTTGGCTTCCAGGGACAAAGCAAGATCTGCAAGACCGTGTCCTCTGCTGGTTTGTTGGACCAAAGCCTTTGGGCTGGCAAAAAGAGGGGCCTCGTCGTGGACAGAGAATTGGACAGGTGTGCAGGACCTGACCTTCCAGCTCTGTTCTATCATGTCTTTCAACTCTGGTTGTTGAGGTGATAGTGGCGAACTGGATTTGATCTCAATAAGTTGGTAGCTATTCTTTGAACCTGCACAGACACGAGCTTGTACCTTTGCATTTGAGGGAAGCTGCTGAAGAGATGAATTGTCTCCACATTCCAGCAGAAGTATAAAATCGCTCCCAGTCGCATCAATTGCGAAAGAGTTAAAGCTATCGAGCTTGAACATCCCGCCGCCTATTGAAAGGCCTTTGAAGTGATCTTCCCGAAGTGCGCCTTCGCTGTCTTCAACCGTGACTGCAATTTCCACTCGGTTTGGATGATCGTTGGTGTCTAAATTTCTAATGTTGATCTCTAGCGTAAATGGCTTGCCGTTCATCAGATCAGATAGAGCTTGTCGATACTTAGGTGAGGTGACCTCTTCTCCCATCAAGCCTGCAGCAAAGCCTTCGTCACTGCCTTGGTTGGTATAAACTTGGGCAAATGAGCCCTCTGGATCGAACGCAATTTCAACATTCACAATTTTATCGCCATCACAAAGGGAAAGTTGACGGACAGTCTTCCCTATGAAGTATGGCGCTGCAGAGTGAGAGCTCGAGGGTCCTCTCATCACCGGACCAATTATGGAATTGAGAAGGCTGATAGTGCTCATGCAAATTTCTCCGCGAAAATCAATGTGATATTTTACACGGATTGTTGCTGCATTGAAGGGCAGAACTGATGCTTTCCTTACCTCGCGAAAAGCATCTTTGTGTGTGATGAGGAGAGCTCAGAGGAGCAATCTAAGCGCCTTCGTTTACCTTCAAATTTATACGATAAGAAAAACTTATTGATATGAGTAGAAGATGCAATTTCACTTAATGCGTTTAGCGATCTATATTCAGTCTAGAATTTGCTGGATGCATCGTTTCGTCTCACCGCTTAAGGTAAACGCTACGTCAAAACCAGCAAGAGCCAAATTAGATAGTGGAGACAGCAATGCACGGTAACGATGTCAAGACAGCCGGTGTTTGTCCGGTGGTACATGGCGCGAACACATCGATGGATAAGCCGGTTACCCGATGGTGGCCTGATGCTTTGAATCTCGACATCCTCCATCAACATGGTGCGCGTACCAACCCGATGGACCCAGGCTTCAACTATCATGATGCTGTTAAATCACTCGATTTTGAAGCGGTGAAGGCAGACGTTCATGCGCTCATGACCGACAGTCAGGACTGGTGGCCAGCGGATTGGGGTCATTATGGTGGCCTGATGATCCGCCTTTCGTGGCACACAGCTGGCTCTTATCGTCTTGCAGATGGTCGCGGTGGCGGCGGTTCCGGCAACATTCGCTTTGCTCCGCTTAACTCCTGGCCTGATAACGCAAGCCTTGATAAAGCGCGCCGTTTGCTTTGGCCTATCAAGAAAAAGTACGGCAACGCTCTCTCCTGGGCTGATCTGATTATTCTCGCAGGCACTATCGCCTATGACTCCATGGGTCTGAAAACCTTTGGTTTCGGGTTTGGCCGTGAGGATATCTGGGGTCCGGAGATCGACACCTATTGGGGATCTGAGAAAGAATGGCTTGCGCGCAGTGAAGAGCGCTATGACGATCTGGATGACCCTTCAACGCTCGAAAACCCGCTTGCAGCAACCCACATGGGCTTGATCTACGTGAACCCCGAAGGCGTGAATGGCGTTCCCGGTCCGCAAAAAACAGCTGATCAGATCCGCGAAACCTTTGCTCGTATGGCAATGAATGACGAGGAAACTGCTGCGCTGACTTGTGGTGGTCACACCGTTGGTAAAACCCATGGACGCGGTGCCGTCGATAACATCGGCGTCGCACCGGAAGCCGCTGGTCTTGAAGAGCAGGGCTTTGGCTGGTCTAACCCCGGACAGGATGGCAAGGCAACGAATGCCTTTACTTCTGGTATCGAAGGTGCGTGGACCACACACCCAACCACATTCGATATGGGTTTCTTTGATATGCTGTTCGGCCATGAATGGGAGCAGGTAAAATCTCCTGCCGGCGCATGGCAATGGGAACCTGTTTCCATCAAGGAAGAAGACAAGCCTGTTGACCCAACGGATCCGTCTGTTCGTCACAATCCGATCATGACGGATGCGGACATGGCGATGAAGGTTGACCCGATCTACAACGAGTACTGTCAGAAATTCATCGCAGATCCTGAGTACTTCAGAGATACGTTTGCGCGTGCATGGTTCAAGCTGACACACCGCGACATGGGACCGAGAGCCAATTATCTTGGCCCGGATGTGCCGAAAGAAGACCTTATCTGGCAGGATCCTGTTCCAGCAGGCAACACCAACTATGATGTTACTGCGGTGAAAGCAAAAATTGCGGCAAGTGGTTTGAGCAATGAAGACCTGATCAAAACCGCTTGGGACAGCGCACGTACCTATCGCGGTTCTGATATGCGCGGTGGTGCCAACGGTGCTCGTATCCGCCTCGCTCCTCAAAAGGATTGGGTTGGCAATGAGCCAGACCGGCTTGCCAAAGTTCTGGCTGTGCTTGAACCAATCGCAGCGCAGGCAGGAGCCTCAGTCGCAGATGTGATCGTGCTGGCAGGAAATGTTGGTGTGGAAAATGCCATCAAGGCAGCTGGTTTCAACGTGGAAGTTCCATTCGCTTCTGGTCGCGGTGATGCAACAGATGCGATGACAGACGCGACATCCTTCTCTGTTTTGGAGCCTATTTCTGATGGCTTCCGTAATTGGCAGAAGCAAGAGTACGCTGTTAGCCCGGAAGAGATGATGCTGGATCGTGCTCAGCTCCTCCGCCTCACTGGCTGGGAAATGACTGCACTTGTTGGTGGCCTGCGCGTTCTTGGTGCCAATTATGGCGGATCAAAGCACGGTGTCTTCACGGACCGCGAAGGTCAGCTGACAACGGACTTCTTCGTCAACCTGACCGATATGGACAACAGCTGGCATCCACTCAAAGATGGCACCTATGAAATCCGTGACCGCAAATCTGGCAAGCCTAAGTGGACTGCAACCAGTGCAGACCTTGTGTTTGGCTCCAACTCAATCCTGCGCGCTTATGCTGAAGTGTATGCTCAGGATGACAACCACGAAAAGTTCGTCCGCGATTTCGTGGCAACATGGACCAAGGTCATGAACGCCGACCGCTTCGACCTGACAGCCTAATAAATGCGACGAGCCTGGGCAGGAAACTGCCCGGGCTTTTTATTGCAACTCCCTACAGGTGCTCTCCAGACGCTGGCTATATCCAGTTGCGCTTCTGTGTTTTTCCGGTTAAGAACCGCTTGACCTCGGGGTGCGCGTATTTGTCGTGCTGAGATGCTTTAGTGGCGAACCCGTTGAACCTGAACCGGCTAGAACCGGCGGAGGGAAGGGTACCGGTTTCATCCATCCTTGCCCTCTCGCCGCAATGGAGGATGACTTGAAACATCTGTTAATTGCTGCGGGATTACTCACTGCAACATCAGCGATGGCTGCTGAGAAGCCTCAACTGACAGTTTACACATACGACAGCTTCGTTTCTGACTGGGGCCCAGGCCCAAAAGTGGAAGAAGCGTTTGAGGCTGTATGCGAGTGTGACCTGAAACTTGTTGGCGTCGAAGATGGCGCAGCACTGCTTTCCCGCATTCGTCTTGAAGGTAAAAACTCAGATGCCGATGTGGTGCTGGGTCTGGACACCAATCTGGTAGAGACTGCCAAGAAAACTGGCCTGTTTGCACCACACACTGTTGAAGCCCAATACACACTGCCAGTGGAGTGGGCTGACGAAACCTTTGTGCCGTACGATTGGGGCTACTTTGCCTTCGTACACAAGGCTGGCGAAACCGTACCAACCAACTTCCGCGAGCTTGCAAAGAGTGATGCCAAGATCCTTATTCAGGATCCACGCTCCTCTACGCCCGGCCTCGGGCTGCTGCTTTGGGTGAAAGCGGCTTACGGAGACGAAGCTGCTGATGTGTGGGCGGATCTTTCCGATAACATCGTGACGGTTACAAAAGGTTGGTCTGAAGCCTACGGTCTTTTCCTTGATGGGGAAGCGGAGATGGTGCTCAGTTACACCACGTCTCCGGCTTACCACCTGATTGCCGAGGAAGATAACAGCAAGACCACTGCCGCGTTTGAAGAAGGCCATTACATGCAGGTTGAAGTAGCGGCAAAGCTTGCCGGGACTGATCAGCCAGAGTTGGCAGACAAGTTCCTGAACTTCATGGTTTCAGATGCTTTCCAGACAATCATTCCAACGACCAACTGGATGTATCCTGCTGTGACACCTGAAGGTGGTTTGCCTGCTGGCTTTGACACACTGCAGGTGCCTGAAAAAGCTTTGTTCTTTAAGCCTGACGAAGCTGCTACTGCAAGAAGTGAGGCTCTGCCGGAATGGCTAGAAGCGCTCAGCCAGTAAGTTCGCTTCCCGGTGTTGCCGCGGCATTGCTTGTCGCGGCACTCATACTTGGCACGTTGGCCGCGGTTGCTCTGCGAGCCGAAGCGGGTCACGGCTTTTCCTCTTCCGATTGGGCCGCTCTCAAGTTTACGCTCACGCAGGCCGTGCTTTCTGCTGTGATCAGTGTTGCGCTGGCTGTGCCGGTTGCGCGCGCCCTGGCGCGACGGCGGTTTCCGGGCCGCAGTTTGCTTATTGCCCTGCTTGGTGCGCCCTTCATTCTTCCAGTTATTGTCGCCATTCTTGGGTTACTGCAGGTGTTTGGCCGTGCGGGCTGGATATCTGATGTGCTTGTCTATTTCGGTGCTTCACCCATTCGCATTTATGGCCTCCACGGTGTTGTGCTGGCTCATGTTTTCTTCAACCTTCCGCTGGCAACCCGATTGATCTTGCAGGGGTGGCAAGAGGTTCCCTCAGAGCGCTTTCGCCTTGCGGCGCAGCTTGGGTGTGATGGAAAAGCCCTGTTTCGGCTGATAGAACTCCCCATGCTCGCGCGCATTCTACCCGGTGCACTGGCTGTGATCTTTGCGATCTGCCTGACAAGCTTTGCTGTTGCTCTGACACTTGGTGGCGGGCCGCGGGCGACAACTATTGAGCTGGCGATCTATCAGGCTTTTACTTACGATTTTGATCTTGGCCGCGCCGCGCTGCTTTCTGCATTGCAACTCATGCTCACTGCTGCTGCAGCTTTCGCAGCACTGAAGCTTTCACGTGGTGAAGGGTTTGGCGCAGGACTGGACCGAGCGATCCAGCGCTGGGATGGTGGTGCACCTGTCGCAGACATCCTCTGGATTTCACTTGCAACGCTGTTTTTGCTTTTGCCGCTCAGTGCCGTTGTTCTGTCAGGGTTTAGCGGTCTGTTTCTGGTGCCGTTTATTGTGTTGAAGGCGGCACTCGTTTCTGTTGCTGTCGCCTTAGCCAGCACAGTGATCTTGTTGCTGCTCGCGTTGCCTATGGCAGCCGCAATCGCCGTTCGCCGGCATAGTGTGGTTGAACTTGCTGGAATTTTGGGATTAGCGGCATCCCCGCTGGTGATTGGAACGGGTTTGTTTATCATTATACGTCCATGGGCAAACCCGTCAGACCTTGCTCTTCCTGTGACAGCACTCGTCAATGCGGCGATGGCATTGCCGTTTGCCCTTCGCATTCTTGTCCCTGCTGCGCGAGATACGGTTTCACGTCATGGACGGTTGGCCTTGTCTCTAAATATGGAAGGCTGGGTGTTCTTCTCACGTGTCCTCATTCCACGTATGCGGCCACAGATCGGGTTTGCTGCGGGGCTTGCAGCGGCACTTTCCATGGGAGACCTTGGCGTGATTGCCCTGTTTGCAGATCCGGAAATTGCAACGCTGCCTTTACAGATTTACCGCTTGATGGGGGCATACAAAATGCAGGCAGCAGCCGGCGGAGCTCTTTTACTGCTTGTGCTTTCAATGGCACTGTTCTGGATTTTAGACCGGGGAGGTCGCTGGCATGCTGAAGCTTAGCTCTTGTCTCATTGCAAATGGCCGTTTCCAATTGCAGGCCAACTTGCACGTTGAAGCTGGCAGCAGCGTTGCCGTCATTGGCCCATCTGGCGCAGGAAAATCAACCTTGCTTGAGGCTATTGCCGGGTTCCGTGAATTATCGCAAGGACGCATTTTTTGGAAGAAACAAGAGCTCACCAAGCAGGCTCCGGGAAAACGCCCAATCGCCATGCTGTTTCAAGATGGCAATCTGTTTCCGCACTTAACTGCGGCCCAAAACGCAGCCCTCGGTTTGCGGCCTGACGGAAAGCTCTCAAAACCTGAGCAAGAACAAGTTGACGCGGCCCTTGTGCGGGTCGGTCTGGCGGGGATGGGAGCACGCAAACCAGCTGAACTGTCTGGTGGTCAACAAAGCCGTGTCGCGCTTGCCCGTGTATTGGTTCAGCACCGTGATCTGCTGTTACTCGATGAACCCTTCGCTGCCCTTGGTCCAGCGCTTAAAGCCGAGATGCTGGACCTGGTCGCAGACCTCGTTGCAGAAACAGGCACGACGCTTCTCATGGTCAGTCATGACCCACAAGATGCCCGTCGCATCACGAACAAAGCAATCCTCGTCGCCGACGGATCAGCGCACCCACCTGCTGAAACCCAACAACTGCTCAACAACCCACCGCAAGCATTGCGGGAGTATTTGGGGTAGGGGAGCTTACGCCATTCCCTCAACGATCATGATATCCGCCAGAGCTGCGGTTTTGCGGTGGGTTTTGGCTTCTTGGTATTCTGGGGAGTGGTAGCAGGCCAGGGCTTGTTGCATGGTGTCGAATTCGATGACGACGTTACGGGGATGTGTTGTGCCTTCCAGGTGTTCGGTTTTTCCGCCGCGGGCCAGGAAGCGGGCGCCGTATTTTTGGAAGGCGGCTGGAGCGGCCTGGGTGTAGTTTGTGTAGGCGTCAGCGTCCGTGACTGTGACGTGGGCAATCCAGTAGGCTTTAGGCATTATTTTTCGCTTTTGCTTAGCTCTGCAGTCAGAAGGGTTTTGGCAATATTTGCAGCTTCCGTCAGATGTAACTGAATGGCAGCTGCAGCTGCCTGGGGGTCGTTCGTTTCGATTGCGGAGTAGATTTTTTCGATCCGCTTGTAACCTGCATCATGGCGGTCACGAGTACCCAAAGTCATTGCGCGCAGACGGCTGATACGACCATTGAGTCGCTGTACCACTTCCCATGCAACGTTCTGGCCGCTGATATCAAAAATGCACTGATAGAATAATGTTGTTGCTTCAAACAGGTCGTTTGTTTCGCCGCTGCTGTAGGCCAATTTGAGCTGAGCGAGCGCTTTACCAAGTTTTTTCTTATCCCCATCTTTGGCCAGTTCAGCGCATTTTTGTGCGGCACTGGTCTCCAAAAGCATGCGGATTTCGTAGATCTGCTGCGCGTTTTCCCAATCCAGTTTGGCAACGATCGGGCCTTTGTTTGGCAGAATTTCAACAAGGCCTTCTGCTTCAAGATACCTGATTGTTTCCCTTACAACTGAACGGCTTACGCCAAGTTGGTCGCAGAGTGGCCGCTCGACCAAACGGTCTCCTGACTGGAAGTGCCCGGCAATGATAGCGGCTCTCATTTTCTCAAGAGCCATATCGCGAAGCGTCATGGTGGGACGCTCAATTTTCAAAGGATTATTTGCAGTAGAGATCATGGCAGCAATCTAGCTTGCGTTGACTTCATTCGCAAGAAGGTATTGACATTCGGTATTATGGTATACCATCTTATCACCATTGAATTTGACAGTGGAATGAACGGAAGACCAATGCCAGCAGAGATACGCAAGACACTTCTTCACGTGGAAGACACGCTGATTGAAGGTGGCAAAAAAGCAGAGACCCCATTGCGGATGATTGCGGCCGTTGCTGTGATCAAGAACCCATGGGCTGGGCAGGGCTTTGTTGAAGATCTGCGTCCGGGCATCCATGATGTTGCGCCAGATGTTGGCAGTTTGCTGACGGATATGATCATCAACTTTGCAGGTTCTGGTGAAGCGGTTGAGGGTTACGGTAAAGCAGCTGTTGTTGGTGTGAACGGTGAAGTTGAGCATGCCTCTGCGCTCATTCACACACTGCAATTTGGTAATTTTTACCGTGAAGCTGTTGGCGCCAAAACCTATCTGGCGTTCTGCAACACCCGCGCTGGTGCAAACGCTCCGATCATGATTCCGCTGATGGACAAGAATGATGGTGGTCGCCGTTCACACTATCTCACCATTCAGCTTGCTATTCCCGATGCTCCGGGCCCAGATGAAATCGTCATCGCACTGGGAGCTTCACTCTCAGGACGCCCGCACCACCGGATTGGTGATCGCTATCAGGACCTTAAGGAGCTGGGACATGACGTTGACAACCCTGCAGCTGTCACATCCTAAGGGCACTGTTTGCTACCGTGAGGTTGGCGAAGGTGAGCCGCTTGTGCTGGTCCACGGGGTTGGCATGCAGGATGCTTCCTGGGAGCCGCAAATCGAGCACTTTGCGAAAACGCATCGTGTTATCGCGGTAAACATGCCGGGGCATGGAGGAAGCACTGCGCTTCCTCAAGGCTCTCAGCTGGAAGACTATGTGGCGTGGCTGCATGCAGCGATCTCAGCACTTGGGTTTGATCAGGTGAATCTTGCCGGTCACTCCATGGGCGCACTGATCAGCGGTGGTTACGCAGCAACGTACCCGGAACGCGTAAAACGCGTTGCTTTGTTGAACGGTGTTTACCGCAGATCTCCAGAGGCTCGCAGTGCTGTGGAGGCGCGGGCAAAGGAAATTGCAGAGGGTCACATCAACATCGACGGACCTTTAAGCCGTTGGTTTAGTGAGAGCATTGCGGATCAGCAGGCGAAAGAAAAAGTCGGCAACTGGCTCCGGGAGGTTGATCCGGTTGGCTATGCGGTCACTTACAACGCATTTGCACATGGGGACGCGACCTATGCTGACAAATGGGAGGAGATCAGATGCCCGGCGCTTTTGCTGACGGGTGATGGTGATCCGAACTCCACCAAGGAAATGGCGGTGGATATGGCCAAGGCAGCGCAGGACGGCATGGTCTGCATCATTGAAGGCCATCGTCATATGGTCAATCTGACAGCACCGGAACAAGTCAACGCCGCAATGGCAAGCTGGTTAAAACAGCCAATAAGAACAAACGGATAGAAAGGGAGATCTACCCGATGACAGCGATGGACCCACGTACATTGAGGAATGCATTTGGTACATTCCTTACCGGTGTTACGGTTGTGACAGCCCATGGGCAGGATGGTGAGCCGCTCGGCTTTACAGCAAATTCCTTTTCAAGCGTTTCTCTCGACCCACCATTGTTGCTGGTATGTCTTGCGAAAAGCTCCAGCAATTATGATGCGTTGACTGAGGCATCCGGTTTCGCCGTTAATATTCTGGCAGAAACCCAAAAGGATGTGTCCAACACCTTTGCAAGCCGTGTCGAAGACCGTTTTGCGACGGTTGACTGGAAAGTCGGCCCGAATGGCGCTCCGGTCCTTTCTGATGTAGCTGCATGGTTTGATTGCTCAATGCACAATGTGGTGGACGCGGGTGACCATGCAATTCTGATCGGTGAAGTAAAGGCTTTTGAGACCGGTGTTGCCAACGGTCTGGGTTACGCGCGCGGTGCATATTTTACTGCCACTCAAGAAGTCAGTTCCATTCAGGTAGATAGCGAAACCGTTGTGAGCGCTCTCCTGGAACGAGACAAAAAAGTGCTGTTTTTTGAAGATGATGCAGGCCAACTGCGGTTGCCAACGCGCAATGTCAGCAAAGGCACACCAACCAAAGAACTTACAGCATTACTGGAAGAGGTCGGTGTCCCGTCTTCTGTCGGCTTCATTTACTCCGTCTATGAAGATGAAGAGGCGAATGCCCAGCATCTGGCTTTCCATTGCTCAGCCGGTGAAGGGGCCAGCCAGTCTGGAAACTTCTTCGCGCTGACAGATGATGTGCTGGCGCGCGTGCAGGATGCTGCCACACAGAAAATGCTGGGCCGGTTTGCGAAGGAGACGCAGAAGGGCAATTTCGGCATCTATTTTGGAAATCATGAAAACGGCGAAGTGCGCAAAATCGCACTGGGAGAGTAAGCCATGAAATTTTCACTTTTCATCCATCTTGAGCGCATTTCCGCTGATGAAAGCCAGCAAAAACTCTATGATGAGTTTCTGCAGCTCTGTGAGATTGCAGACAAAGGTGGCATGCATGCGATCTGGACTGGTGAACACCATGGCATGAACTTCACCATTGCGCCGAACCCTTTCATCAACCTTGTAGATCTGGCACGGCGGACCGAAAATGTACGTCTTGGAACAGGAACCGTCATTGCGCCTTTCTGGCATCCAATCAAGCTGGCTGGCGAAGCAGCTATGGCGGATATCATTATGGATGGCCGTCTTGAGCTGGGTATTGCTCGTGGTGCCTACAGTTTTGAATATGAGCGCATGATCCCGGGTCTTGACGCGTGGGAAGCGGGCCAGCGCATGCGTGAGCTGGTGCCTGCCGTCAAGAAGCTTTGGGATGGTGATTATGCTCACAAAGGTGAGTATTGGCAGTTCCCGAAAACGACGTCTGCACCACAACCAATGCAGGATCCGCACCCGCCTGTCTGGGTTGCTGCACGTGATCCAAACTCCCATGATTTTGCGGTGGCGAACGGCTGTAATGTTCAGGTAACGCCGCTCTGGAACGGGGATGATGAAGTTGAAAGCCTCATGGAGCGCTTCAACGATGCTTGTGAGAAAAGCCCGTCCGTTCCACGCCCGAAAATTATGTTGCTGCGCCACACCTATGTTGGTGGTGATGAAGCGGATGTTCAGCAAGGCGCTGAAGAGATCAACCGTTTCTACAACTACTTTGGTGCATGGTTCAAAAATGAACGCCCAATCAATCAGGGTCTTATTGAGCCACTCAGCGACGAAGATATTGCGAACCATCCATTCTACAGCGCAGAGCAGATGCGCACCAACAATGTGATCGGTACGTCTGAAAAAGTCATCGAGCGCCTGAAGCACTACGAAGACCTTGGTTACGATGAATACTCATTCTGGATTGATAGCGGCATGACGTTTGAGCGCAAGAAATCGTCTCTTGAACGCTTCATCAACGAAGTGATGCCTGCTTTCCAAAAGGATGCATGATGAAACGCTTCCAGCACTATATCGATGGTCGATTTGAAGATGGCTCAGCACAATTTCAAAGTCTGGACCCGGCAACGGGTCAACCTTGGGCAGAAATGCCCGAGGCGCGGACTGAGGATGTAAACCGTGCTGTTGCTGCAGCTGAGCGGGCTTTCTTTGATCCTGCCTGGAGCAATCTGACCGCCACACAGCGTGGCAAGTTGCTTTACAAACTGGCAGATCTGGTTGAGGCGAATGCGCCAAAGCTGGCACAGTTGGAAACGCAGGACACCGGGAAAATC
Source organism: Pseudovibrio sp. Ad13 (assembly GCF_001623225.1). Lineage (NCBI taxonomy): Bacteria > Pseudomonadati > Pseudomonadota > Alphaproteobacteria > Hyphomicrobiales > Stappiaceae > Pseudovibrio > Pseudovibrio sp. Ad13. The sequence continues at coordinate 126,946 of NZ_LMCC01000006.1, forward strand.
ATCCGCGAAACATCTGCCCAGGTGGCGTATGTGGCGGATTACTATCGGTATTATGCTGGCTTGGCAGATAAGATTGAAGGGGCGCATCTTCCAATCGACAAGCAGGACATGGAAGTATGGTTGCGCCGCGAGCCAGTTGGCGTGGTGGCTGCCATTGTTCCATGGAACAATCAGCTGTTCCTGTCTGCCGTTAAGATCGGCCCTGCATTGGCTGCCGGCTGTACTTTGATTGTGAAAGCGTCTGAAGAAGGACCGTCACCGCTGTTGGAGTTTGCCAAGCTGATTGAAGAAGCTGGCTTCCCGAAAGGTGTGGTCAACATCATCACCGGATTTGGTGCTGAATGTGGACAGGTGCTGACATCGCATCCATCAGTGGCTCACGTTGCCTTTACTGGTGGACCGGAAACGGCAAAGCACATCGTGCGCAATTCCGCGGAAAACCTTGCCAGTACGTCGCTTGAGCTGGGCGGTAAGTCTCCATTTATCGTGTTTGAAGATGCAGATATCGACAGCGCCGTAAATGCGCAGATATCCGGCATTTTTGCAGCAACAGGCCAAAGCTGTGTTGCAGGTTCTCGTCTGATCATCGCAAAGAGCATCAAGGATGAGTTTCTTACCCGTTTGAAGGCCAAAGCTGAAGCCGTCGTCATCGGGCATCCGAAGGATATGGCAACAGAGGTCGGCCCGTTGTGCAGCCAGCGCCAGCGCGACCACATCAATGCAGTTATCAAATCTTCTGTTGAGGCTGGTGCCACGGTCCTGACAGGCGGCGTGGATTGCGACCGTGATGGTTTCTACTTCCCGCCAACCATTCTGGATTGCTCCGATGTGCCAAATGCTCCTTGTGTGACAACCGAGCTGTTTGGCCCAGTCCTTTCTGTTCTTACCTTTGAGACAGAGGCTGAAGCCCTGCAGATGGCGAACGACACAAAATTTGGCCTGGCTTCCGGCATCTTCACACAAAGCCTGACGCGGGCACACCGCATGATAAAGGGCATTCGCTCCGGCATCGTGTGGGTGAACACCTACCGCGCAGTTTCCCCTGTTGCTCCGTTTGGTGGACAGGGACTTTCCGGCCATGGCCGCGAAGGCGGACTGCAGGCAGCTTTGGACTACACAACAGTCAAAACAGTTTGGTTGCGCACCTCTGATGATCCGATCCCGGATCCATTCGTTATGCGCTGAGAACAGGGAGAACCCCATCCGTAGCTCCTGTTCAGAAGGGGCTGGAGATAAGCCGGCGGTGAAACCCGGCACGGACACAATGTCCGATTAATTTAGCCTGGGAGGGAACTATGGCTATCGAAAAAGAGCACATTCAGAAAGATCTGAATGTTGCCGAAACGGGGCTCTTTAAGGGCCTGCACAACGGAATGTCTATCGCAGCCAAGGCTATGGTTGCGGCATTTGTTGTGTTCACGATTTTGAATGTTGATTATGCCGGTGAGCTGTACGGGGCGGTACGCAGCTGGGTCGAAACAGCGCTGAGCTGGTACTACATCTCCTCAGTCATGATCATCTTCTTCATTTGCATTGGCTTGATGGTCAGCCGGTTTGGCTCCATCCGTCTGGGCGATGATGATGCACGTCCGGAATTCAGCAACTTTGCATGGTTTGCAATGCTGTTTTCCGCAAGTGTATCCATCGGCATCATGTTCTTTGGTGTTGCTGAGCCGTTGTTCTACTTCGACAATTCCGCGGGCTGGGGTTATCCAAACAACCCGTTTGCGGATATGGCTGGCCACAATGAGATGAACATGGACCGTGCCGTTGATGCGGTTCGCGTGACCAACTTCCACTGGGGTCTGCATGGCTGGGCGATTTACACCATCACCGGACTTTGCCTTGCGTACTTCTCATTCCGCAAAAAGCTGCCACTGACGTTCCGTAGTGCTCTTTACCCGATCCTCGGCGAGCGCATCTACGGTCCGGCAGGTCATGCGGTTGATCTGCTTGCCGTATTTGGCACCGTGTTCGGCATCGCGACATCCATGGGGCTTGGCGTAAACCAGATGGCACAGGGCCTGAACGTGCTGTTCGGCGTTGATCCGGGCACGCTTACTCAGATCGCTTTGGTTATCGGTATTTCCATTGTGGCGACACTGTCTGCGGTCTCTGGCATTGGCAAGGGTATTCGTATTCTTTCCGAGTGGAACATCGCTCTAACACTGTTGCTGATCCTGTTCTTTGTTGTGGCAGGTCCATCTCAATGGCTCGCAAGCTTCTTCCTCACATCCGTTGGCGATTACATGTCCAACTTCCTGTCCATGGGCTTCTGGACCGCAAGTGAACCGGGCGATGTGAAATGGCAGGGCGGCTGGACCATGTTCTATTGGGGCTGGTGGCTGTCCTGGGCACCATTCGTGGGCATGTTCATCGCACGCATCAGCCGTGGTCGTACCATTCGTGAGTTCATGTTCGGCGCCATGCTGGTACCAACTGTGATGGCTTTCCTCTGGATTACCATTTTCGGCGGCAATGCACTGTTCATCGAAATGAATGCACCGGGCGGTGTTGGTACCGCAGGTCTGATTGATACCGTCAACAGCTGGAACCTTGGTGGCGCGCTCTATGGCACCATTGAGCAGATGACCTCTAATGGGACTATCAGCTGGCTGATTGCTGCACTCACCACCTTCTTGCTGGCGACATGGTTTATCACGTCATCCGACTCCGGCACTTTGGTGATCACAACAATCCTGTCTATGGGGAATGCACACCCACCTAAACAGCACCGTGTGATTTGGGGTGTTGCTCAGGGTGTTGTTGCTGCGGCGCTCTTGCTTGCTGGTGGATTATCCGCATTGCAAACTGCTGCCATTGCAGCTGCCTTGCCGATCAGTGCTCTTGTGGTTCTCATGTCATGGGGAATTGTGAAATCGCTCATGCAAGATTCAAGTGCAGTGAGAGACCCTCATGAGGAAGTCGCTCCTGACGGAACGGCTCTGGATCGCGAACTGCGGGCGTAATCCGATTTAACGGAAAATGAACGGAATGGGGGCCACATCTGGTCCCCATTCTTTTCCGGCGTGATGACTATGCCGATGTGACAACAATGAAAGACAAAGGGTGTCGCCATGGACCTGAAGCTGAACAACCCAAGCCTGTTGCAATCCGGTGCATATATCGATGGTAGCTTTGTTTCGCGCCAGAAAACCTTTGCAGTCAACAACCCCTCTACAGGTGAACTGATTGCCAATGTTGCCGATTGCTCGCGCTCTGATGTGGTCGATGCGATCACCACCGCGAAGACTGCGCAAAAAGCATGGGGCAAGCGCACAGGCAAGGACCGCGCGCAGGTTCTAAGGCGCTGGTTCGACCTGCTGGTTGAAAATGCAGATGATCTTGCAACCATACTGACCGCAGAAATGGGGAAACCGGTTGCAGAAGCAAAAGGTGAGATCCTTTACGGTGCCAGCTTCATTGAATGGTTTTCGGAAGAAGCAAAGCGTATTTACGGCGACACTATTCCGGGCCATCAGGAAGACAAACGCATCATGGTGATTAAGCAGCCAGTCGGGGTTGTTGGAGCGATCACACCATGGAACTTTCCAAATGCAATGATCACCCGCAAAGCTGCGCCTGCACTGGCTGCTGGCTGTGCGATGATCGTAAAACCTGCTGCTGAGACACCTCTTTCCGCGCTTGCTTTGGCATTGCTGGCAGAACAAGCTGGCATTCCGAAAGGCGTGCTGAGCATCCTTCCATCAACGGATGCCGTTGCAGTCGGTGAAGAGCTGTGCACCAACGACATTGTTCAGAAGATCAGCTTCACTGGCTCCACAAATGTTGGCCGCATTCTCATGCGCCAAAGTGCTGACCAGATTAAGAAGCTCTCTCTGGAACTGGGCGGGAATGCACCGTTTATCGTGTTCAATGATGCAGATCTGGACAAGGCCGTTGAAGGTGCACTGATTTCCAAGTTCCGCAATGCCGGCCAAACCTGCGTTTGCTCCAACCGTATCTATGTACAGGATGGTGTTTACGACGCCTTCGCCAAAAAACTTGCGGATGCTGTTCGTAACCTGAGTGTTGGTGATGGCTTCCAATCCGGTGTGACCATCGGACCGCTCATCACAGAAGCTGCCGTTCAAAAGGTGGAATCCCACATCAAGAATGCACTTGAGAACGGCGCGAGAATTGTGTGCGGTGGTGAGCGCAGCGACAAAGGCGGCACCTTTTTTGAGCCAACCGTTCTTGCCAATGTGACCGGTGAGATGGACGTGGCAAGAGAAGAAACGTTCGGTCCGCTTGCTCCACTGTTCCGCTTCAAGGAAGTTGACGAAGCCATTGCAGCAGCGAACGATACCGAGTTCGGCCTAGCCTCTTACTTCTACAGCAATGATCTCTCCACGGTCTACAAAGTGGCGGAAGAGTTGGAGTACGGCATGGTAGGCGTCAACACCGGTCTGATCTCCACTGAAGTTGCACCATTTGGAGGCATCAAACAATCCGGACTTGGCCGCGAAGGCTCCAAGTACGGCATCGAAGATTATGTTGAGATGAAATACATCTGCATCAGCGTTTAAGAGAGAAAACAAGAATGTCTGACCGGTTTGAAATAGGCCTGAAACAGCGTAAATCCACCCTTGGCGCTGAGTACGTCGAGACCAACCTGGCAAAGGCGGACGACTTCAATCGTCCGTTTCAGGAAGCCATGACCGAATGGTGCTGGGGTTTCGGCTGGGGAGATGACGCTATCGATGCACCAACCCGCAGCCTGATGAATCTGGCCATGATCGGCGCACTCGGCAAAATGCACGAATGGGAATTGCACTGCAAAGGCGCACTGCGCAACGGCGTCACCAAAGAACAAATCCGCGCCGCCTGCCACATCGTCGCCATCTACGCCGGCGTCCCCGCCGGAGTAGAATGCTTCCGCAGCGCAAGAAAGGTACTGGAAGAGGCGGGTGAATTGTAGAGCCTCTGTTACTAAGAAGTCTTTTTTGGAGCCCTGCTGATGATATCGGCAGGGCTTTTTTGATTACGGCAAGCACTGGGCTTCAGTATTAGACTTGACCTTCCAGTCACTGGAAGGATTAGAATGTTGGATACTAAGTTGGGCAGTGCCAGAAGGAATAAGGAAAAGTGGTGCTGTTTTATTGGGCTTGGAGGGATTTGGTTGGGATGGTGAGTATCCCGGCGGTAGCAAAGCACCTTCAGGTCTGAATAGTGTTTGGTAAATCAGGACAGGACCGATGCGTCGTGGATACGCGGTTGTGGCTGGGCTTGCGATTGTGGCGAGTGTTTCTGCTGGGCTAGGGATCTTTGTTGGAAGTTCGATGGACTGGACTTCTGCTGGATCAGGCAGTGCTGAAAGTGAAGTTCTTTACTGGGTTGCACCAATGGACCCGAGTTTCCGGCGTGATGCACCTGGAAAATCTCCCATGGGGATGGATCTTGTTCCTGTTTATGCCGGGCAAGATGCTGAGCAATCTGGGAGTTCTGTTGTGTTGTCTCCAAATGTGATTAACAGCATCGGTGTACGCACGGCCACCGCCAGCGTTGAGCCTATCTCAGAGAAAATCGAAAGTGTTGGGTTTGTTGGCTATGACGAGCATCGTTCTAGCCAGGTTCACTTACGTACGGAGGGGTGGATCAAGAAGCTCAACATCCGTGCAATTGGTGATCCCGTTGAGAAGGGAGATTTGCTTTTCACTGTCTATGCGCCAGAGGTGACAGTTGCGAGTGCTGATCTGATCCGGGCCGTCCGCCGGAATGATAGGCAAACCGAGCAGAACATCCGAATCCAACTTCAGAATTACGGTATTGATGACACCCAGATTGATGAGATGGCTCGGGCGAATACTCCGGCCAGGGTCTTCAAGGTGTATGCTCCTCAATCCGGCGTGGTGACCACGTTGGAAGCGGCGGATGGCATGTATCTACAGCCGGATTCCATAGCACTTACCTTGTCTGATATGTCTTCTGTGTGGTTGATGGTGGATGTATTTGAGCAGGACATTGCCCGCCTGAGCAAAAACAGCGATGTGCTTACGAGCTTTGAGCATCTGCCCGGGCAAGTGCTTGAGGGCCGCATCGACTATATCTACCCGGAACTGGATGCGGTGACGCGCACACTGCCGGTCCGTCTGCATTTTGATAACTCAGAGGGTGTTCTACGTCCAAACATGTTTGGACGCGTAACCATCATCCCATCTGAAACGCGACGTGCATTGACAATTCCAGCCAGCGCGCTGATCCGCACAGGTTCATCTGATCGGGTTATCCTGCAAACTGAGGAGGGCACGTTTCAGCCACGCATGGTGACGCCGGGCCTGACGGGGCGTTTTGGAGGAGGAAGCAGGACCGAGATCTTACAAGGGCTTGAAGCAGGGGAAGAAGTCGTAACCTCCGCTCAGTTTCTGATTGATAGTGAGAGTTCACTCTCGGCGGGCATGGCCCGCATGTCTTCTGCGCAAGACGGTCCCATCTGGGTTAATGGCACAGTGACCAATTTCGATGCTGAGACAAACTCCGTCACCATTCGACATGATGCCATTGAGGAGTTGCAGTGGCCTGCGATGGAAACGACGTTTGCGGTCCGTGTAAACCTGAAGAACCACGCATTCCAATATGATAGGCCTATTGAGTTTGCTATCTCAAAGGGGTCTGACAAGCGCTTCAGCCTTGTCGATCTGCGAGATGTCAAAGATCAATCTTCAAAAACAGCACCTGCTGACACGGTGGGGGCCGATGAAAAATGATTGGCTCCATCATACGTGCATCCATCAGGAACCGCGTGATCGTGCTCATGGCCGCTGTGATGCTGACACTTGGTGGCATATGGGCGCTGAAAGAAACACCGGTTGATGCAATTCCGGATCTGTCTGATGTGCAGGTCATTATCAAAACCCCATATGACGGACAGGCCCCTCAGGTCATTGAGGATCAGGTAACCTATCCGATTGCCACAGCCATGCTGTCAGTGCCAGACGTGATCGACGTGCGGGGTTTCTCGTTTTATGGCGATTCCTACGTCTATGTGGTTTTTAAGGACGGTACGGACCTTTATTGGGCCAGAAGCCGGGTGCTGGAATACCTAGCGCAGGTTGGAGCCAAACTGCCTGAAGGCGTTACGCCAGAACTGGGGCCAGATGCGACAGGGGTTGGCTGGATTTTTCAGTACGCTTTGATTGACCGAAGCGGCCAACATGATCTGGCGCAGTTGCGCTCTTTACAGGACTGGTGGCTGAAGTACGAACTTCAAACTGTCAGCGGCGTATCGGAAGTGGCAACCATCGGCGGTATGGTTAAGCAGTATCAGGTGGTCGTCGACCCGAACAAACTGCGGGCCTATGGCGTGACATTGCCTGCTCTCATGAGCACGATCCAGAACGCGAACCGTGAGACCAGCGGCAGTGTGATTGAGATGGCAGAAGCGGAGTACATGGTCCGTGCAACCGGATACATCCAATCTATTGAGGATCTTGAGCAAATCCCGATCAAGGTGAATGAGCGTGGTGCAGCTCTCACCCTGAGCGATGTGGCAGATATCCGCCTTGGTCCGCAAATGCGCCGTGGTGTGGCTGACCTGAACGGCGAAGGCGACTCTGTTGGGGCCGTCGTCATTATGCGCTGGGGCGAAAACCCGCTGAGAACACTAGAAGGTGTGCATGCCAAGCTGGAGGAGCTGAAATCGAACCTGCCTGAAGGCGTGGAGATTGTGACCACCTATGACCGGGCTGGGGTGATTGAGCGAGCAATTGATAACCTGACCACCAAACTCTCTGAGGAGTTTCTGGTCGTGGTTTTGGTGTGTGCAGTGTTTCTTCTACATCTCAGGTCTTCGCTGGTCATTTTGATTTCGCTTCCTCTTGGCATTTTGACGGCACTACTGGTGATGCGTCTACAAGGGGTGAATGCGAACATCATGTCCCTTGGCGGGATCGCTATCGCTATTGGAGCGATGGTTGATGCGGCCATTGTGATGATTGAGGCCATGCATCGACGGCTTGAGAAGGAACCAAACCCCGATAAGAACCGCTGGAAGATTGTCGCCGAATGCTGTTCCGAGGTTGGACCAGCTCTGTTCTATTCACTGGCGATTATCACCATCAGCTTTCTGCCGGTGTTTGTGCTGGAAGCGCAGGAAGGTCGTCTGTTCAAGCCGCTTGCGTTCACCAAAACCTATGCCATGGCGGCTGCGTCTATTCTCAGCATCACGCTTGTGCCAGTGCTGATGGGATATTTCGTGCGAGGACGCATTCATCCTGAGGCCAAAAACCCGGTCAATCGATTGTGCATCGCTTTGTACCGGCCCGCGCTTGCAGGCGTTATTGCCTGGCCCAAAACAACGATCATTTTTGCGCTGGTTCTGGTTGCGTCCATTCTTGTGCCGCTGAACCGGATTGGGTCTGAGTTCATGCCGGAGTTGAAGGAAGGTGACTTTCTTTACATGCCGTCGCTGTACACCGGTGTTTCTATAGGTAAGGCGCGTGAGGTGCTTCAGCAGACGGACCGTATGATCATGCAGGTGCCTGAGGTAAAGACCATTCACGGCAAACTTGGACGCGCTGAAACAGCAACAGATCCAGCTCCACTGACCATGTTTGAGACCACCATTCAGCTCAAACCGCAAGATCAGTGGCGTGAAGGGATGACACTTGAAAAGATCCGTCAGGAGCTGGACAAGTCAGTTCAGGTTCCGGGCCTTACAAACGTCTGGATCCAACCGATCAAGAACCGCATTGATATGCTTGCAACTGGTATGAAAACACCTGTCGGCGTCAAAGTGTCGGGGCCGGACTTACAGGTCATTCAAGACATTGCAGTGAAGATTGAAGGCCTCGTGAAAGGCGTTGACGGGACGCTGTCCTCTTACGCAGAGCGACCAAGAGGTGCGCGCTTCATTGAAATCGACATCGATCGGAATGCAGCCGCTCGCTACATGCTGAATATCAAGGATGTTCAGGATGTGGTGCAAACCGCGATTGGTGGAATGGATATTGCTGAAAGCGTTGAGGGTTTGGAGCGATACCCCATCAATCTGCGCTATCCTCAGGATTGGAGAAGTAGCCCGGATCAACTTGAGAAACTCCCTGTTGTGACACCATCAGGTGCGCATATTCCGCTTGGAGCTGTCTCTGATATCAACATTGTTGACGGCCCCGGTATGATCCGCTCAGAGAATGCGCGACCAACAGGTTTTGTTTTCATTGATATCGAGGGACGAGACCTTGGCGGTTATGTCAACGAAGCACAAGAACTGGTCGCTTCCGAAGTTAAAATCCCTGCTGGCTACTCGATCACATGGTCAGGACAGTATGAGTATATCGAGCGTGTTCAGGAACGCTTACAGTTGGTTGCGCCAGTAACATTGTTGATCATTACCCTGATGCTTTTCCTTGCATTCAACCGCGTGGGTGAAGTGGCAATCATTCTGACGTCTCTGCCAGTCGCGCTGACAGGCGGTGTTTGGTTTGTTTACGCTCTGGGGTTTGACTTGTCGGTTGCCGTACTGGTCGGCTTCATTGCCCTGGCAGGCGTGGCTGTCGAAACAGCCATCGTGATGTTGTTGTACCTGAACCTTTCCTGGGACAAGCGCGTGGCGTTTGCCAGGAAAGAACACAAGGTCCTCACCGCAAAAGATATCCTTGATGCCGTTGTCGAGGGTGCCCTGTTACGATTGCGGCCAAAAGTGATGACCGTGGCAACCATCTTTGCCGGGTTGATACCGATCATGCTGGGCAGTGCAACAGGCTCAGAGATCATGAAACGGATTGCAGCCCCAATGGTTGGCGGCATGATCACCGCAACACTGCTGACACTCTTCGTTATTCCGGCAATTTATGTGCTTTGGAAGAGAGCCCGACTATCTGCCTTGAATAAAATCACCGCAGAAGAAGCCAGTGAAAGTCTGGAGAAAACAAAGACTAAGTGATGTTTCGCTGTCATTTACCTGATGGCCAAAGTCTTTTCATTTTCCTGATGATTTTAGTCTTGACCTTCCAGTCGCTGGAACCCTTAGGGTGCCTTCAATAGACAATGAAATGGTGAAATTATGTCCCACAGTTCAACACTGAAAATGCAAGTCGAAGGCATGAATTGTGCGTCTTGCGTCGGTCGTGTCGAGAAAGCACTCAAGAGTATTTCGGGTGTGGCGAACGCCTCTGTCAATCTTGCAACAGAAAGCGTACAGGTCAATTACGATGAGACCCTCACGCCGCAAGATGTGGCCGATGCGCTTCAGAAAGCTGGCTATCCAGCGCTCACAGAAAGCATCACCTTTGGTGTTGGGAACCTGAACTGCGCGTCTTGTGTGGGACGAGCTGAAAAGGCTTTGCGAGCCGGAAATAGTGTTCTGGAAGCCAATGTTAATCTGGCAACAGAAAGTGCGACAGTGCATTACGCAGTGGGGGCGATAACACCCTCCGCGATTGCTGAACTGGTCACCTCAGCAGGGTATCCTGCTACATTGGACAAGACCGAGCCTGCGGAAGCGGCTCACCGCAAAACAGATGAAATCCGTCTGCTCAAGAGCAAGGTGTTGCTCGCTGCCGTGCTGGCACTTCCAGTTTTTCTTATCGAAATGGGAAGTCACTTCATTCCCGGCGTCCATATGCTTGTTGAGAATTCTCTTGGTTTGCAAAACAGTTATTACCTGCAGTTCGTCCTGACGACTGTTGTGCTCTTTGGACCTGGCCGACATTTCTACACCAAGGGCTTCCCGTCGCTCTTAAAAGGTGCGCCGGATATGAACTCTTTGGTCGCGCTTGGGACCTCCGCCGCTTATGTATTCTCTCTCGTTTCAACTTTTACGCCGCAGTTGCTCCCGGCGGGAACCGTAAACGTCTATTACGAGGCCGCAGCTGTAATTGTCGTCCTCATCTTGCTAGGCCGCTTTCTGGAGGCACGCGCCAAAGGCAGAACTGGCGAGGCGATCCAGAAACTCGTTGGCATGCAGGCTAAAACCGCGCGTGTTGAGCGCGATGGCGTGGCGACAGAAGTCCCGATTGAAGAGATCATTGTGGGTGATGTCATTCAGGTGCGCCCAGGTGAGAAGATCGCCGTGGATGGTGCCGTTGTCTCAGGTTCTTCCTTCGTGGATGAGAGCATGATTACAGGTGAGCCAATTCCGGTTGAAAAGGCCTCTGGTGACGATGTTGTCGGCGCAACAATCAACGGCACAGGTGCCTTAAGCGTGCGTGCAAGCAAAGTTGGCAATGATACCGTTCTCTCCCAGATCATTCAGATGGTGGAACAGGCTCAGGGTGCCAAGCTGCCAATTCAGGGATTGGTCGACAAAATCACGTCGTGGTTTGTGCCAGCCGTGATTACTATTGCGATCCTCACCGTTGCTGTGTGGTTCCTGTTTGGTCCCGATCCCGCGCTTAGTCTTGCTTTGGTCGCGGGTGTTGCTGTGCTTATCATCGCTTGCCCATGTGCCATGGGGCTTGCAACGCCAACCTCCATTATGGTTGGTACAGGTCGCGCAGCCGAACTTGGCGTCCTGTTCCGCAAAGGCGATGCGTTGCAGATGCTTCAGGAAACCAAGGTGGTTGCCTTGGACAAGACCGGCACGCTCACTGCCGGACATCCGGAACTGACAGATATTATCCTGCATGAAGGTTTTGAGGAGGAAGATGTTCTGCGATTGGTCGCAGCAGTTGAGCAAAGCTCCGAACACCCCATTGCAAAGGCGATTGTGCAGGCCGTCGAAGAGCGTGGCATTGCACTTCCAAAACCAGAGAGCTTTAACTCTCTGACCGGATTTGGCGTCAGCGCAGTTGTGCAGGGGCACGATGTTCTGGTTGGTGCAGATCGGTTGATGGACCGTGAAGGTATTGCACTGGAACAGCTTTCTGTTGATGCAACCGTACTTGCAACTAGAGGAAAAACCCCGCTTTACGTCGCTATTGATGGAAAAATTGCAGCGGTAATTGCAGTTGCTGACCCAATCAAGAAGACAACTCCAGATGCGATCAAGTCCCTTCATGGGCTTGGTTTGAAAGTTGTGATGATCACAGGTGATAACCAGAAGACGGCCAATGCCATTGCAGCCGAACTTGGTATCGACAGCGTGGTTGCTGAAGTTCTGCCTGACGGCAAAGTCCGTGCGCTGGAAGACTTGCGTAAGAACGCTTCCGGTAAACTGGCCTTCGTAGGCGATGGCATCAATGATGCGCCTGCTTTGGCAGCAGCAGACGTTGGTATTGCCATTGGAACTGGCACTGATGTGGCAATTGAAGCTGCGGATGTCGTTCTGATGGCAGGAGACCTGAACGGTGTGGTCAATGCGTTCCACATCAGCCAGCAAACCATGCGTAACATCCGCCAGAACCTGTTCTGGGCATTCAGTTACAATACACTGCTGATCCCGGTTGCTGCTGGCGTGTTATATCCATTCGGTGGCCCGCTTCTGTCTCCTGTTCTGGCAGCTGGTGCTATGGCACTTTCAAGCGTGTTTGTCTTAACCAACGCTTTGCGGTTACGCTGGATCAAAGCGACAACAGCCCACTAAAAGGGATGGAACGACGATGAATATTGGTGAAGTAGCAGAACGCTCCGGCATCCCGACCAAGACCATCCGTTATTACGAGGATATCGGCTTTCTTCATCCCAAACGGAATGAAAATGGGTACCGGATCTTTGAAGAAACAGAGCTGCACAAGCTGACATTCATCGGCCGCGCTCGTTCACTCGGGTTCAACATCGAAGAGTGCCGGGCCTTGCTGGCACTCTATGAAGACAAAGAGCGCGGCAGTTCTGACGTCAAAAAGATCGCGCAACAACACGTCAAAGAGATCGAAGCCAAAATCGCCGACCTCATCGCCATGCGCGACACACTCACCCACCTCATAACCGCCTGCGCCGGCGATCACCGCCCCGACTGCCCAATCCTGGATAATTTGAGTAACGGGAAGGGGGAGCCGCGGTGATCAGGAAATCGTGACCACAGGCCTGGACATTTTCATCCAATTCTTATGGACAGCTCAGCCTTTCTTATGACAACCTCTTGATAGATCAACTAGTTAAAGGGTGGCATTGTGCTTCTGAATACTCCTGTTTGTGACTTTGGTTGGAAGGCGCCGGATTTTGCGCTTAAGGACCCTCATGGAAATAGTTTCACCATGTCGGAATGTATTGGTGAAAAGGGGCTCCTGCTTGCGTTTGTTTGCAACCATTGTCCTTATGTGCAGGCGATTGGAGATCGGTTGGCGGCAGATACCAGCTTGCTCATCTCTGAAGGCTTTGGGGTTTTAGCAGTGATGTCCAATGACTATCACTCTGTTCCCGCAGATGCTCCGCGTAAGATGAAAGACTTTTCGCAATTGTATGACTTTGAATTTCCTTATCTGGTTGATGAAAACCAAACAGTAGGAAAGAGATATGGTGCAGTTTGCACGCCAGACTTCTTTGGTCTCAACAGCAAAAGTGAGCTACAATATCGTGGCCGCTTAGATGATGCAGGATTTAACGACCCGACCGGACGCAAAACTGAGCTTTTGGACGCTATGCAGTTAATTGCTGAAACAGGTCGAGGACCTGAAAAACAGATCCCAAGCATGGGATGTTCGATCAAGTGGTCAAATTAGTTCCATAAGGTTGGTTCTGCGAAACTGGGTGTTTGGTTGCATGGAACATCTGCGTTTTAAGATGTGTGGCTATTATTGAAGTGTTCGTTAGTGTGGGTTGCATGTATCGATTGATACAGCGGAGGTCGTCTCCCTGATTTATGCAAGTGGTGTGTCCATTTTTTGAAAGACAGGCCATTGCCCAGCACCAGTATTGTATCTCAGCCGATTTCTCCGATCCTTCATACACTTGTTGAGGCTGAAACCGCCGCGCAAAATGAGTCGGTTAAGCTCTATACATCTGATAAAGGCTCCTCCCTTGGTGTTGAAACGCAAGAGCAGTTTCTGAGTTTCAAGGGAAACCGGGAGCAGCAGCTTGAGCAGCTTCGAAAGGAGCTGCCGCGAGAGACGCTGAAATCGCCCTTACTGAATGGCACTGCTGCGTTAAAAACAGTCTCAGAGCCTCTCCCTAAATCATATGACTGGGTTGGGGAACCTGTAGTGGGAGATGCGCCAGATCTTTCGACATTGAAGCCAAATATTACTGAGAAGTTTGCAGAGGGTGAGAGCCATATCTCAACTTATACGACAGCAGATGGTCACAATCTTGTCGGCAAAATTGAGAGAACTGTCGCCGCCGGGCACCTGAAGGCTGAACTGAGTGCTTATAAGACAATCTATGAAAATGCAGGCGAGCACCCAAACCTAGGGAAAGCTTATGGGATGGCCTCGGTACCCTACGGTAGTTTGGTCAAAGAAGCCTTGGTGATGGATGAAGTTGTTGGCGATCGTGGCAGTGTCACCATGCGCAAATTGAATCAAGCGTGGAAGGCAGGGGATATCTCCAGCGCGCAATATTGGGGCAGTGTTCAATACATCGGGCAGAAACTGTTGGATGTTACCGGTCATATCAGTAAGGCTGGTTTAGTTCACAATGACATCAAACCAGACAATTATGTTGTGAGCGCAGAAACTGGTGAGCCTGTAATAATTGACCTTGGTTTACACTCCAAAGCTGGAGAGACAGCTAAAGGGTTTACCGAAGACTATAAAGCCCCTGAGGTACACCCGAGACATCCCCAAACTTCTGAAAAGAGCGATGTGTTTTCAGTTGGTGCGACCTTGCTTTCTGGTGTTGAACAAGGCCTTCGTGATCAGAACCACATGCCAAATGCTGGATTATGGCATTCAACGAAAATTAGCAGGGATGTTGAAGGAAACGCAGTTAAGATCCCGGGGCTCGCGGCGGTTGAAACAGATTATTCCCGCTTTATGGACGGACTACAGAACACCATCAATCAGCGACCTGATGCCGCTGAAGCAGGTTCTCTTTCTTTCATCCAGGATAGTCTGATTGAGGAAGGTGAAGCCCGATCTGTATTGAAAGATGTGGTTTCAAATCCGAAATATGATGGTCAGGGTGTGCGTTCTGAGCGACAAGTGACCGAAAAAGACATTCGAAACTCTTTTGGTGATGTGCGTAACGTCTTGGTGCAGCGTGCAAAAAATGAATCGCAAGGCGATGCTGCGTTTGCGATTATCGAGCTGGGTAAGCAATGTAAAACGGTCATCAGAGCTGAAAAACAGGGCGATGCAGACAGTTCTGTCCTTGGGAGGCTACGTGAACTGGTTTCTAAGACATATCAAACACTCTCTCAGTTCTCTGCTCATCACAATACAAATGCGCGAAAGTCTGAAGCCTATGAGGTTTCGAGGATTCTATCGCATGAAGTTTCTGAGTTTGAGCAGCTTGATCCTCAGTTGATGACAGAGCCCAAACTAAAGAATTTGCATGAGCTGGAGCTGCTGGAGACCCGCCTTTCCGCCGTTTTAGACTTAACTATTCCTGCTGGCAAGCAGTCTACAATGCCGCCAGACGATGTGTTGGTGAGCCTTTATTATTTGACTGGTAAACAGATTGAAGTGCGAGATGCTATTTCTCAGCTAAAAGAAAGCCAGGCAAAAATAGAAGCGTATCAGCAAGCTCATAGCGAGCAGGATCTCTCTTGGTTACCTGTGGCAGAAGATGCCTTGCAAACTTTTGAGGCGACGCACCCGCGAGTTGTAAGCAGCTGGGGTCATGAAGCTGAATTGCATGCCAAAGTTAATTCAGAAAATGCGCAAAAGGCTTGGGAGAAAGTTGAACATCTGCAGCCTGAGCTGGAACGTTTGTCTGAAGACTTGAAATCTGTGCTCTCTTTGCTTGGCCCGGGTCCCTACCCGACAGATCGCTTGGGCGCTTTGAGAGAGGACTATTCTCAGAAACTGGGCACTGTCGATACGTTGCTTCGTTTAGAACGAGAGTGGGTGATCTAGCATAATACTGCAAATAAAGATTGTGCTGCAGTGGGTGACTGCCAGAAGCAGATAGGCTTAAACAACAAAAGAGCCTGCGGTGGTCGCAGGCTCTTTCTTCAGCGTGATTATTGTTTTTGTTAGCTGACTGCGATGCCGGGGAAGATGATCAGCAGGGCGACGGCTACGATCTGGATCATGATGAATGGCAGTAATGCTCTGAAAATCTCGCCCAGACTTATATCGGGTGGCGCCACACTCTTCAGGTAGAAGGCCGCGGGTCCGAACGGTGGTGACAGGAAGCTGACCTGCATGTTCATGGCAAAGACAACGCCGAACCAGATTGGATCGTAACCAAGCTGTGAGACGATTGGCACGAAGATCGGCATGGTAAGCAGTGCGATGCCAACCCAATCCAGGAACATGCCAAGCACGAACAGGATGAGCATCATGAACAGGATCACGACGGTTGGATCGTCGGAGATACCTGTGATCAGTGCCTGAACAAAGCGGATACCACCCATCAAGTTGAACACGCCGACCAGTGCAGAGGCCCCTACTCCAATCCAAACGATCATACCAACAGTTGATAAGGTCTGCTTAGCTGCCCCCATGATGAGCTTGACTGAAAATTCGCGGCGGATGATGGTTGAGATGGTTACGCCGAGCACACCAATGGCAGAAGCCTCGGTCACACTCGCGATACCGCCATAAATGGAGCCGAGAACGAACACCACAACGAGGATCGGGAGAAACAAGCCTTTCAGGAGGCGCATTTTTTCCGCGATTGGGATCTCGCCAGCTTCTGGAATTGGCGCGACTTCAGGGTTGGAATAGGCGCGGATCAGAATATAGGCGGCGTACATGCCTGCAAGCATGAGGCCTGGGAAGAACGCTGCCGTGAACAGATCGCCGATAGAGACACTCGCTGTCAGACCATAGATGATCAGCACGATGGATGGCGGGATCATTGTACCCAGTGCACCACCTGCACAGCACACGCCAATGGCGAGTTTACGGTCGTAGCCGAGGCGCAGCATCTGCGGTAGTGCGATGACGCCAAGCAGAACAACTTCACCGCCAATGATGCCGGACATGGCGGCCAGAACAACAGCCACGAGAAGCGTCTGAATGGCGATACCACCACGCAGACGCCCGCCAACGAGGCGCATGGCGTCAAACAGGTCCTTGGCTATGCCCGATCGATCCAGGATCGCAGCCATGAGCACGAACATGGGAACGGAGACGAAAACGAAGGAGTTCACGAAGCTGAAGATGCGGCTGACGATCAGCGGCACGGCGCCCGGGCCGAACCAGCCCAGTGCGAAAATGAGAGCAACAAGCAGTGTGACGAAAGCAAGAGGCATGCCCGTCAGCAGCAGCAGAAGCAATGAGCCGAACATCAGAACCGTAGCCAGCTCGATGCCCAGAGCTTTAAAATCCGGGATCAGGACGAGTAAATCGGTCATTTTTTCTTAGCGTAGTTGACGGCCAGAATTGCAAATTGCAGGCACATGAGAATAAGGATACCAAGCAGGAACAGCTTTAGCAGACCTGGTGTTGGCGGGTTCCATGCAGAGCCGGAGGTCTCCAGACGGAAATCACCGGCGGGTGTCCAGATTGCGCGTTTTACAACGAGCCAGCCTGCCCAGGAGAACAAGGCGCTGGCGAGTGCACAGGCAATGGAGATAGCAACGTTGAAGACACGCCGAAGCTCGGGAGAGAGTGCATCGTAAATCAGAACCACACGGATGTGTTTGTTCGTCGATGCACAGTAAAGACCACCAAAAAGGAATGTTGTCGCCGTCAGGAAGATGACGGTTTCGTGGGCCCAAATGGTTGGTGAATTAAACAGATACCGCATAGCGACTTCAAAAATCAGAATTGCCGCAGACGATACGATTGCAAGTGAAAAGAGTGCGCTGAGTTTTGCTATTATGCGCCCGAACAGCCCCGCTTCAGGTATGGCTCTTTGGCCAGCGTCTTTTTCTTCGTGATCTGACATTCACCCTGCCTCCCCGCTAGGTACCGAACCGTCGGGGAACTTGACGGTTCGGTATGTTTCACGCGATTTAAATCAGCTTACTGAGCAAGCAGACCTTGCTCTTTCAGGTAAGCGGACAGTACCGCGTAAACGCGTTTTGCGTTATCAGACTTCTCAGCAACTTTCTCCCACTGAGAACGTGCAATTGCACGGAACTTAGCGCGTTCTTCTGCAGACCAGTTGTGAACGGTGATGTTTGGATCTGCAATAGCTTCTGCTACTGCAACAGCATCACGCATAGACAGCTGAGCAGTCATGTCACGTGCGAAGTCACGAACAGACATTTCCATGATAGCCTGAATGTCGGCTGGCATGCTGTCCCATGTTTCTTTGTTCATGGAAACTTCAACCAATGGCATGGAGTGGAAGCCTGGGTACACCGGATGACCTGCTACAGCATGCATGCCCTGCTGATGGTTGGTTGAGAACACAGTGTAGTCAGCTGCGTCGATCACGCCTTTATCCAGCGCGGTGAATACTTCAGAACCTGGCAGGTTCACAGGTGCTGCGCCTGCAGCAGCGAATACGTTCTGTACCAGACCTTCTGGTGCGCGCATTTTCAGACCCTTCAGGTCATCAACGCCGTCCAGAGGAACCTTGGAGATGAATGCTTCAAGACCAGGAGTGGTCGCACCAATGAACTGAAGACCATATGGGTTCAGCAGTTCGTTCATCAGCTGCTTGCCGCCGCCATACTCCATGAAGTTGAGCATTTCGGATGGAGAACCGTATGCACCAACCGGGTTTGCGATCAGACCGAAGGCTGCATCTTTACCGGTGAAGTAAGAGGTGTCAGTGATGTGACCGTCAATGATGCCTGCTGCAACAGCGTCCTGAGTTTCAGTGTGCTGAACGATTGTGCCAACTGGCAGCATTTCAACATTAACGCGGTCGTTGGTAAGAACGCCAACACGTGCTGCCCAAGCCTGCTGAAGTTCAAAGTTTGGGTTACCAGCCGGGTCAGAAGACTGGAAACGCAGAGAATAATCTGCTGCAAGTGCCGTTGTGGCGGTGGATGCTGCAATGACTGCTGCAGCTGCAAATTTCAAAAACTTCATACTCACAGTACCTCCCTGAAGAGTATTCGATATTGGCGGCCTTAGGCCACAGTTTCCGGCATGATCTGACGCAAAATTTGATTGATGATGTCAGTTTTAGCGCCACTCACGTCGACGTCGATGTGCAGCTCGTCCAAAGACGGAGGCTGCAAAATTTCTAACTGGCTGTCCAGCAGCTCAAGTGGCATGAAATGATCCTGCCGATTGAGCATTCTTTCGCGAATGATATCTTTTGATCCTGAAAGGAAGATAAAACAGGCATGAGGCAAATAAGTGCGGATGATGTCACGGTAAGACCGCTTAAGGGCGGAACACGCAACAACAACAGCAGGTGTTGCTTCTTGTTTGTTTAAGTCAACGATCGCTTGCGAAAGATCATTCAGCCAAGGTCGGCGCATATCATCCGTTAGCGGATGCCCCCGACCCATTGCTTCAATATTGCCTTCAGGATGAAAATCATCGGCCTCGACATAGGTCGCCGGTAAACACGTAGCCAAAGCGCGTGCCACTGAAGTTTTGCCGACGCCACAAACACCCATGACGACAAATACTGATTTTTTATAGTCTTCCACGGCCCTAATTTTCCTCCTAAGAGAATTTGATCATAAATGATTGCGCAATCATTTTGCAAGAGGTATCTGAAATATCTACAAAGGCGCTCAGGAATAGGGAGAATTTTTTGATGCCAAAACCAACGCTTGTAGATGTTGGACGAGAAGCTGGCGTTAGCGCAATCACAGTTTCCCGCGCACTTCGCTCACCGGAAAAGGTGTCTGAGGCATTGCGTGCGAAAGTTGAAATTGCTGTGAAAAAACTTGGCTATGTGCCAAACCAGTCTGCTTCTACTCTTGCGTCAAATAAGTCCAGCTCCATCGTGGTTATGGTCCCTTCCATCTCCAACAACGTGTTCACTGATGTGCTTGGCGGAATCAGCGATGCGTTGCACGGATCGCGCTTTAATATGCAGATCGGTTACACCAATTATGACTCGCAGGAAGAAGAACGCATCCTGCGATCATTCCTGAACCCTACTCCCTCCGGCGTGATTATTTCTGGTCTTGAGCAAACTGACGAAACCAGGCAAATGCTTGAGAATGCAGGCGTTCCTGTTGTGCAGATTATGGACATCAGCCCGAAACCCATCGATATGATTGTTGGTTTCTCACATGATCAGGCCGCAGAAACGGCGACGCAACATCTGATCGATTCGGGTTACAAAAATATTGGCTTCATTGGTGCACAAATGGACCCGCGCTCTCTGAAACGTCTGGCTGGCTTCAAAAAAGCAATCAAAGGCAATGGCGAGTTACGTGAGCAGTGCATTGCGGTGACAAACGAGCCTTCCAACGTGCGGTTGGGCGCAACCCTGCTGGATAAGCTCACCTTGCAGTTTCCCGAGTGCGACGCAGTTTTTTGCAACAACGATGACTTGTCTGTGGGTGTGCTGTTTGAATGTCAGCGACGTGGCATCAACGTTCCTGAAGAGCTTGGCATTTGCGGTTTTAATGATCTGGGCATCTCATCAGAAACCGTCCCAAGCATCACCTCGGTGACCACTCCGCTGCGAGAGATCGGTCGTCTTGCTGGCGCGATGGTGATTGGCGAGGATGGTGCACCTTCAACTCAGATTGTTGATTTGAGCTACACAATCTCTGCACGCGAGAGCACGAAAAGAACGTAAGCCAGAGTGGTTACTCTGGCTTTTAAATCAGTGGTAGTGTTTGCAGCGAGATGTTTTGCCAAGACCCGGATTGAAGCTGTTTGTCGGGTCTATGGACTTATAGAACTCGACCAGATCCGGTTTCGCTTTATAGATGTGTCCGACATTGTGTTCCGCCGGATATTCCGCGCCGCGTGTGTCTAAAATCTCAAGCATCTCTTGCTTGAGGGCAGCTACATCCACGCCCTTTTTCACGATGTAATCCTGATGCAGCACATGGCACATGAAGTGGCCGTAATAGAGCCGGTGGATCAGCTTTTCTTCGATATGTGCGGGTAATTGCTCAAACCAGCTGCGATCATCCCGGCGCAATGCGATGTCCAGCGCGAGGATGTCTTCCGCAGCATCTTCGTGCACTGCTTTGTAACGGATTGCAGCACCTGCCGCAGCAAAGCGGTGAAGCGCAGCCATCTTGCCCTCCTTCGCATCACAGGCGAAAAAGTCACCTGAGCGAGATGCAAAGAAATCCTTCAGGAAGGCGCCCGCCTCATCAATGCCCTCGTCGCTCATCTTAAGGATGAGATGGTGTTCATAATCTCTGCGATACTGAGACATGCGTTTTGGCAGAACATCCGGCCAAACCTTCGCAAGCACTTGCATGAAGCGGTCCGTCAGGTTCTTTGGGAGGAAGCTGATCTTGTTCAGATACGCATCCACCGCCCCCTTCAGAGCAAAGAAAGTTGGCAGTCGATCTGTACCGAGGTGGTTGATCATGACGACGGTGTCTTTGCCGTACTTCTCTGAGATGTCATAGGCTTCGCGGTGCATGTACTCCGCTGAAACCGGAAGGCTCTCAAAGTGTGACAGGATATGGCGGCGCAGTTCAGTCAGTTCTGCCGGATCATTGGTGCCGATGTAAAAAGTCTTTTCAGCACCCGCTTTGGGGAACGTATCCAGACGAACAGCAAATACGCCAAGCTTACCTGCGCAGCCGCTGGCCTCATAAAGACGGCGTTTATCCGCATTAAAACGCGCTGGTGTGGCAGCATCCACATCGCGAACACGGCTGTGGTATTCGCTGTCTGATGCCTTCTGGTTGGTGCCCTTCACATCCGCTGGAACGTAATTGCCACTTTCCAGATTGCTCAGAATCTCCTCAGCTGAGTTGCCAAGTTCAATACCAAGATGGTTGACGAGAACCAGTTCGCCATCCGCATTGAGCTGAGCGAATAAAGAAAGCTCGGTGTAAGACGGGCCGCGCTCAATGAGCGATCCGCCAGAATTATTGCATACACCGCCAATGATGGAGGCACCAATGCAGGACGAGCCGATCACTGAATGTGGCTGGCGGCCCAGTGGAGCCAGCATTTTCTCCAGATCAAACAAAGTAGAGCCGGGAAAACTGATGATTTGCTTACCGTCGTCCAGAGCCTGAATCTGTGTCATCCGGTTGGTGTTGATGAGCACCACATCGCGCTCATACGTCCCCTTTGGCGTTGAGCCCTCAGTCAGTCCGGTATTCGCGGCTTGCATGATGACGATCTTGTCTGCCGCAACACAGGCTTCCAGCACCTTCCATTGCTCCAACAGTGTACCGGGACGCACAACTGCAATCGCCTCCCCTTCTCCAGAGCGGAACCCTTTACGGAACCGCTCTGTCTTTTTTGGGTCGCTGAGAACATGGCGAGTGCCAACGATACTCTCAAATTGCTTGATCAGGTCTGCGTTGTTCATCTCGGCATCCTAATAGGCGACGGATGGCAGCCATGTGGCCAATGGAGGCAGGAAGTACACCAGCATCAGGCCCAGCAACTGCAGCAGCACGAACGGAATGATACCGCGGTAGATGTCTGTCAGTTTGATCTCGGGCGGACACACGCCCTTCAGGTAGAACAAGGCGAAGCCAACGGGCGGTGTCAGGAACGAGGTTTGCAGGGTCACAGCCACAAGGATCACAAACCAGATCAGTGCAGGCTCATCAATCACCCCATAGCCACCAATATCGAGGCCAAGGCCATTGATGATCGGACGCATCAGAGGCAGCACGATCAGTGTGATCTCAATCCAGTCCAGCACGAAGCCAAGCAAGAACACGATGAACAGGATGAACAGAACTGTTCCGTTGGCACCAAAGCCGGTGGAAGCCACCATTTCTTCAATCAGCGCATCACCGCCCATCTCACGCAGGACGTAGGAGAAGATGGTTGCGCCGAGGAAGATGGCAAAGATGTAAGCGGTGGTGTTGAAGGTGGACTTCAGCACGTTGACCAGCTTGCGGAATGTCAGCTTGCGGTAGCCGAGCGCCAGCAGAGTTGCGCCGAGTGCACCGATGCCGGAAGCTTCTGTTGGCGTGGTCAGGCCTGCGAAGATAGAGCCCAGCACGGCGAGGATCAGCAACAGGGTTGGCAGTGCCGCGATCAAAACATCCTTAATCGCGTGCCAGTCTGGTGCCTTCGCGCCTTCCGGTACTGGTGCTGCATCGCGTTTAACCAGAGCAACAACGAAGATATACACCAGATACAACATCCCAATGATGATGCCCGGGAAGACGGCTGCCATGAACAGGTCACCAACAGACAGAGCCATCTGGTCTGCCATGATCACCAGCATGATGGAAGGCGGAATGAGGATGCCCAATGTACCAGAGGCAGACACCACGCCAGCCGCAAGGGACTTGGAGTATTTTTGTTGCATCATGGATGGGAGAGACAGCACACCAAGCAGCACAACAGAGGCGCCAATGATGCCGGTGGAAGCTGCAAGGATTATGCCGATGAGCGTTACTGTGATGGCAAGACCACCGCGCACTGTGCCGAACAGCTTCTGCATGGAGGTCATCAAACGCTCAGCCACACCGCTTTCGTCCAGCATCAGTCCCATGAAGATGAACATAGGCAGAGCGACAAGAACAGCGTTGGACATGGTCGCATAAACACGGTTCACGGTAGCGCCCAGTGTCAGATAGTCGAGACCGGTGAAAGTGCTCTCAAGGCCAGTCCAGGCCATATGGTCGTTGTCGAACAGATAAGCCAGACCGCAATACGCAATGCCGACACCTGCCAGAACCCAGGCAACTGGGTAACCGGAAAAAAGCAGCGCGATGAAGCTCAGAAACATTGCAATGACGAGTTTCTCTTCGGTGGTCTCAACGAGGAAAGACAAGCCATACGCAACAATAGCAAAGCCAAGGAATGCGAGGAGGATCAGGCGGATGCCCTTCCCTTTCCGCTCGCTCTCACTGTTGACCCAGATTGCGTGAACGTCGTGAATAAGACGGGCGAGTGCTGCAACTCCCAGCAGAACAAAGCTTAGTGGGATCACCGCTTTGAGTGCCCAACGCGCAGGCAGGCCAGTTGGGCTGGAGGAGCGTTCGCTCACACGGAAACTGTCGTAGAAATAGTCATAGCCCTGATCCACCATGAGGTAGATGAAAGGAAACAAAAGCGCAGAAATGCCGATGATTTCGATGAAGCGCTGTGTTCGAGGGCTCAGCTGCATGTGCAGCAGATCCACCCTTACGTGGCTGTCTGTGACCAGCGCGTAGGAAATGCCCACCATGGTCACCAGACCGTAGATGTGCCACTGAAGTTCATCAAGCTTAGGGAAGTTGTAGTTAAACAGATAACGCATTGTTACCTGAGTGACGATTGCAAGGATCAGCAGCAGGTTGGCCCACATTACAATGTGGCCAACGCCTTTTACAAAGTGATCCAGTGCAACGGCTATGGGTTGTTTGTCAGTGTCTTCGTGCTCGAGAATTTCTTCAAAGAGCTCAATTGGATCTGAAGTGTCCTGAGGATTTTTTATCATAGCATTCACTCTTGCAGGTCAACGCCGCAACTATCTGGTCTGGAAGGCTGAGGCCAATAGTAGAAATGGGAGCGGCAAGGAAAAGCCGCTCCCAAGTTTTTATTACTTACGCGGCAGGAACGCGTTTTCTTTCCAGATTTTGTAGTTATCGCGGAACTGGTTGAGGTCAGTCAGAACCTTTGCGAAGAATGCATCGTTTGCGGCTTCTTCCTGAGCAACGTCGTTCCATGTTGAACGGAACACGTCGAGCATTTCAGGAGACCACTGCTTGATCTGAACGCCGTTGTTGTTGACGTTGTCGAGCAGAGCTTCGTGCTGGATCGCTTCACCTTCAGCAAAACTGTCGGTAACAGATGCCTTACATGCGTTCTCAATGATCGCTTTGTGAGTGTCGCTTGCTTTGTTCCAAACGTCTTTGTTGATCAGCAGTTCGAAGACGGTCGCCTGCTGATGCCAACCTGGGAAGTAATTATACTTTACCAATTTGTGGAAGCCAAGGCGTGCGTCAATGGCAGGCATGGAGAATTCGGTCGCGTCAATCGCACCTTTCTCAAGCGCCGGGAAGATTTCACCGCCTGGCAGCAGAGAAGTTGCAACGCCAAGCTTCTGCATAACTTTACCGCCAAGTCCGAAGAAGCGCATTTTCAGACCCTTCAGGTCTTCAGGAGAATTGATCTCCTTAGCGAACCAGCCGGATGTCTCTGGAGCGATGATCGCACATGGCATAACTTTTACGTTGTAGCCAGCCTGATCGTACATTTCCTGGTACAGGGACAGGCCGTTACCGTAGTAAAGCCAAGCCGCATATTCACCAGCTTCCGGGCCAAAAGGAACAGCAGAGAACAGTGGAGCTGCAGGAATTTTACCAGCCCAATAGCCCGCCGTTGTGTAGCCGGAATTGATTTTGCCTGAAGAAACAGCGTCGAGGATTTCAAATGGTGGAACCAGCTTGCCCGGCTCATACACCTTCATTTTGATGGTGCCGCCAGACATCAGCTTCAGCTGGTCAGCGACACGAGGAATTGGGCTTCCCAAACCTGGCAGAGAGGTTGAGAAGGCAATTGGTGTCTTCAGCAGCAGCTTGTCGGCTGCGTTTGCGATAGGAGCTGCGAGCACAGATGCAGCTACAGAGGCGGCGAGAGCAAGGCTTAAGACAGATTTTTTCATGTTTCCTCCAAATGGCATTCGGCTGCTAAACGCGCTTTTGCGCTGTCCTCCCAAGCAGCTGACTGATGGTAAATAATATTGACCTCTGAAATAAATCAAGAAATATATTTTGCAGTTTTAGCCGTTTTTCGGGCTTGACACGCGGGTAAATACTAATGGTGTGGATGCGTAGGATTATTGGATTTGCATACCTAAGGGATAGAAAATTCGCTGTAAAACAACGTATTAGTGCGTAATACATGCTTTGATATATCAATATTGTGGCTCTCGGCGCTCTTCCCCTTGAATTGGAAAATAAAATCGACCAATATTGGAATTGTGACCGGCAGGAAGTGTAAAATGGTGTCTGTAGATTATCTTTTTGAGCCTATCGACCACGATACAGTGGTGGATTCTGTAACTGAGCAAATTGAGGGACTCATTTTGGCCGGCGTGCTGAAAGAGGGGACGAAGCTGCCCTCTGAAAGAGATATTTCTGAGCGTATGGGTGTCTCTCGTCCGAAGGTTCGTGAAGCACTGAAGCGGCTGGAGGATTCCAACCTCATTGCTATCCGTCACGGTGAAGGATCGTTCATAGCGCCTCTTATCAGTGCAGCTATGAGCCCTGCCTTGATCAATCTGATCAGCCGCAATCAGACGGCTTTTTATGACTACCTTGAATATCGACGTGTTCAGGAGGGTTTTGCAGCTCGTCTGGCTGCTGAGCGAGCAACCAAACTGGATCTTGAGCGACTTGAGGCTATTCTCGTAAACCTGCGGGAAGCGCAGGCCAATGGCGACGATATTGCTTCAAAGAAGAATGATATCGCGTTCCATTTGGCGATTGTGGATGCTGGTCACAATGCCATGCTTATTCATATGATGTCTTCCATCTATGAGCTGACGCAGAAGGGTGTCTTCTATAATCGTGAATTCTTGCGCTCTATTGATGGGACTGGGGAGCAGTTGTTAGAGCAGCACGAGGAGATCGGCAGGGCTATCTTCACGCGAAATGGCGCAAAGGCTGAAGAGGCCGCGCACCGGCACATTGATTTCGTGGAGACGTCTTTCCGCCTCGGACAAGATCAACAGCGCCGTGAGCTTATTTCCTCAAAACTCTTTGCGCTGCAAAGAGGTGAAGAATAATTACCACTCTTACGTATTGGGAATAGAGAGGATCATTCGCATACGCCGTAGCGAATGATCCATGTTATCAGTGCCTAGCGATTTTCAACCCAGGCTGTGAGATCAGCAACGTTTGGCTCAACAAATTCGGCCATACCGCCGGAGAATTCTTTAAAGGCGTCGATATTGATATGGTTGGTGCCAACGAGAACGGATGCTCCGCTCTCTAGCGCCTTCACGATCAAATCCCGAAATCCGCTGCCATTGGCCTCTTGCTCACCAAACTTGTTGAGGATGAACACGTCAAACGGCTCGTTGATCCGATGAGTAACTTCGCCTGCAGCTTGCGCGAGGGCTGATGTGTCCAGTCGGCAGCCGGAAGACTCCTTGCCAAGGGATTGGGTGATGGAGATTTGTGGCCCGTCTGGCAGGACCAGAACGTCCATATCGCAGCGATGGCGATCTTCGTTGACCGTATCTGCCTGCACAATACCGCAAGTCCGTATGCCGTTTTGCCGAAGTTTCTCGGAAAGCTCTGTCAGCACCAGTTTCCCTTTTGGTAGGGTGTAAGCAATTCTCATCTGGGGTCTTCCTTGCGCTTCTGTTTTTTCAGCTATGTGAAAACTCTCATATCAAACTGTAATAATACTGGTTTGATCTACGCAAGGTTACCCCTGCGGCGAATGCGCACAATTATTATGAGGAATGTGTTTTTGCGCATTTACCGCAAGAGAGGTTAACTTGATTTCGTGCAGTTTGGGTATCTTTGAGCCTACCCTACATGAGCAAGCTCATCCCCTTGATAGCTTTGTGCTTTTGAGGTTGTCTCTTCTTCTGGAGGCGAAATTCTTTGTTTGTTTGTCAGCAAAGCCATAATGCTAGGTGACGATGTTGGGTCATATCGTGCTGTGGCATCTAAACCTCCCGTGAGCGTGATGGACTGAACCCGAATTGGCTCTACCTGTTGCTTGTGATGGAGAAGCTGAAGTTCTTTCCCTTCAAGTAGTTCATATGGCCGCTCCGCAGTCAGGTGAATCCTATCCTCCTCTATACGACGGACGATGATGGGTGTCTTATTACCGGTACTAGATTGGATGACACCTGTTGTGTTCGTATCAATGAGAACTGCCGCGTTTGAAAGGCTATGACGAGCGAAAACCTGGTCGTAGTCACGGGAGGGATAGTGACGGCGGAGCAGTTCAAGATCTTCTCGTGTGAGCGAGTTAGCGCCTTCAATTGGTCCGTGCAAAAAGTGGTCAAGGTGTTCTGGGTGCCAACGATTGCCGTTGTAAGCGGAGGTGACTTTGCTAAGGTGTTGAAAGCTGCTGAACTCGTATTCCATGTAATATTTGAACACGTTTCGCTCGTCCGGAGCGTCTTTGTACATCGCCGCATAATCTAGATGCATTTCGGTGAAATTGAGATATGCCCCCGTCGCGGTTGTGCCGTTTACATAATCAAATGCATCGATCACCTCCTCACTCAATCTGCGAAAGAGCAGGAGGGCCTCATAGAAAATCATGTGTTTTGGAGTGGAGGCCATCACAAGATCGTGGACGCCCAGGTCTTCACGGGCAACTTGAAACATGTACTTCAATAGAGCGTGGATGAGCGCGCCATCCTGCGAGCGATGATCAGGATGAATAGTTAATGAGGACGCTTCGGCGATCCGACGGTTCCAGCGTTGAATGTGTTTGAGTGAATAAATTTGCTCCACGGGCAGCTCTTCAAGAGACTTTATGATGATGGTGGTGGTGCCAATTACGGTTTCACCCTGCTTTGCAATGAGTGTGTAACAGGATGGAAGGACATAAAAAGGGGTGAATCGATAGCCACTCCCGTCCTCCTTCATATAGCCGACTTGAGTGTAGGATTCGTAGAGTAATCTGCAAACCTGAGAGAGTTCATCAGGTGTGTCCGCGAGCTTGAAAATAACATTCTCGGGCGGTGTGTTTTGCAGCTTCACCCTTCTTCTGTGGATGGAAAAACGACGTGCTTTTTGGGCTTCGTGGGCTGTTTCTGATTTAATTGTATTGCTCATGCTCAATAACCTTTACTTGAACAATGTTGTGCAAGTGAGAATAAAAATCGATATTACTTAAAGTTATAAATTTGAGGTAACTTTATTGATTTGAATAGAGCGAAAATATTATTAACGTTAATATTATAAATAATATTGACATATACTTAATTTATAAAAGATAAACTTGTTTAGGTTGTGTAATAAGTTTGTTTGCAATCGATAAATATTTATGTGCGTGCGGTTTTATTATTCGCACTGATTGGAAATTTTATTAGTGGAGGAAGATGTTGACTGTTTTAGCTGCATCTCAAGCACAAGGGTCTACATCAGGCACATGTGCAGGCTTTTCATATGACGCTGCTTTTTCCCGTAACATAGGTTGGGTGACACCGGAAGAGCAGCAAACTCTGCGTGGTAAGCGTGTTGCGATCGCTGGTATGGGCGGTGTAGGCGGCATTCATGCTGTCACATTGGCTCGATTGGGAATCGGTGCGTTCAGCGTGGCTGATTTCGATCACTTCGACATCGTCAATTTTAATCGCCAGATTGGGGCCACTGTCAGCACCCTGCAAGAGCCTAAGGTTTCAGTGATGGCTGAACAGGTGCGTAATATTAATCCAGAGGTGGATCTGCGGGCCTTTCCCGATGGTGTAACCGATGAGAACATAGATGCCTTTTTGGAAGGCGTTGATATGTTTGTCGATGGCTTCGACTTCTTTGTGCTGGGTATGCGCAGAAAGGTTTTTGCAAAGTGCCGTGACCTTGGGATTCCAGCGGTTACGGCTGCTCCGCTTGGTATGGGCACTGCTTATCTGTGTTTTACTCCGGATGGCATGAGCTTTGAAGACTATTTCCAGTTTGAAGGGGAAGACGAGTTACATCAGTACTTCAAGTTTTTGTTGGGTTTAGCACCGAGCGCATTGCATCGCCATTCACTGGTGGACACCTCTCAGCTGAACCTGAAGGAGGAGCGTGGCCCATCCACTGCTGCGGGCTGCCAGTTGGCTGCGGGGGTGGTTGGAGCGCAAGCCATTAAGCTGCTGCTAGGTCGCGGGCCATTGAAGCCAGCGCCGTGGTATCATCACTTTGACGCCTATGAGGGTAAGTTCGTGACCAAGCGCCTCCCTTCCGGAAATGGCAACTTCTTCCAAAGGCTAAGACTCAAAAAGACCATGCAACAGTTTACCTAGTTTCTGCATAATTGCAGGAACATAGGTGCGTGGGAGGCTTTCCCCTACAAAGAGAGATTGTGCGATTTCGGGCAAGTCGCACAACGCTCCCACGCATCTTAGGGCCTTTAAGCGGGGTCTCACATCTTAAATTGCTTTAATATGAGTTTAATCTTCAGGTTATTGACTTTTGTCAAATAAGCGAAGGAGTGATCGTGATCTACAGTAATTGCAATTCATTCGCATTTGCGAGCTGTTCGCTTTCTATCCCGTTTCGATGGAAACTCAAAAATGATCACACGTCGTTCTTTTCTTTCGCACACTGCAGGGTTTACTGCTGCAGCATCTCTGGGTAGTACGCTGCCATTTGTAGCACAAGCGGCAAATCCGGCGCTGGCCCTGTATGGTCCGCCAGTGGGGCCATCTGTTGTGTTGTCTTACATTGCCAACAAAGGCTTGCTCTCTGACTTTACAGAGAAAGTAGATTTCTCCGTTTACAAATCACCTGATGTCTTACGTGCTGGTTTCGTTTCCGGTGATTGGAAATTGGCGGGCACCCCGTCTTATGTTGCCGCGAACCTTGCCAACAAAGGCCTGCCCGTGAAAATGCTGAACATCATGACCTGGGGCATGCTTTATGTGCTCAGCTATGATGGTTCTGTGAAGTCCCCTGCGGATCTGGCCGGTGAGAAGATCGGCATGTTCTTCCGGAATGATATGCCGGACCTAGTGTTTGGTCGCGTCATGCAACAAAACGGGCTGACTGAGGGCAAAGACTACTCCTTGCACTATGTCAGCACCCCGTTTGAAGCATTACAGCTTCTGCTCTCAGGTCGCATCAAGCATTGCGTTCTGCCAGAGCCGGCTGCGACAGCGGGTATGGTCAAAGGCAAAAAGATGGGTAAGTTGATCCATCGTTCTATAGATTTGGCCAGTGAATGGACGTCTGTGACGGGCGGTGAAGGTCGCTTCCCGATGGCAGGCATGATGGTGCATGAAGACTTGCTCAATGCGCAGCCAGAGCTGATTGAAGGCTTCCACAAAGCCTGTGTCACCGGCACTGAGTGGGTGAAGGCAAACCCCAAGGAAGCGGCGGCTGTTGCATCTGAAAGCATCACATTGCCAGCACCCGTGATCGCCAAGTCCATTCCGCATACGCATCTGACAGCAGAGCGTGCCAAAGACATTCAGTCCGAGTTGGAGCAGTTCTACTCCATTCTGGCGGAAAAGAACCCATCCATCATTGGCGGAAAACTACCGAACGCAGACTTCTATCTGTAGCGAAGCAGGTTTGGCAGGTCGCGTAAAGGTTACAGTCACCTGGTCTGCTGAGCCCAACAAACAACGAGAACATACCTGATGATCCGTCACATGCTATCGACGTTAATGAGTAAACTTTGGAGTGGTTGGGGCACTCTGGCGGGAGTATTTCTCATTTTCGCGCTATGGCAAGTCGGTTTTGAGACATTCGGGTCTCTGGTGTTGCCTGCGCCATTGGAAGCATTGAACCGGTTGGTGGATCTTGTCGCTTTGCCATCCGGGCTCGAATACATTCTGATCACTGCCAAGCGGGCCTTTGCTGGCTTTCTGCTTGCCAGCGCGTTTGGTATTTTCTTTGGCCTGATAGCCGGTTGGTCCAACACACTGTCACTACTCTGTAAGCCGTTTATTACCGTGGCCCTTGGGGTGCCGCCGATTGCATGGATCGTGCTTGCGCTGCTGTGGTTTGGCGGCGATGACGGCACGCCGATCTTTACAGTGTTCATCTCAACGATCCCGCTCATTTTCGCAGGCGCTTTGCAAGGCGTGCGGATGCGGGAGAAGGAGCTGGATGAGATGGCGCAGAGTTTTCATGTGCCGCTGGTTCAGCGGTTCTGGCAGGTGCAGGCACCGCAGATCGTCTCCTACCTCTTTCCGGCATGGGCAACAGCGTTGGGGTTGAGCTGGAAAGTGGTGGTGATGGCAGAATTACTCTCCAGCACGCGTGGCATTGGTGCTGGCCTTGCTGAAGCACGCGTCAACATCGATACCGCGTCCACCATGGCGTGGATCGTTGTGGTTGTTGGTCTGCTGCTGGTCATCGAAGGTATGTTGCTCAACCCTGTCAAAGACTATGTGGAGGGTTGGAAGCATGCTGAATGATGCAGCTCCCCTGCTCTCCGTTGTGCCAAGAGGCTCAGCAGAGACAAAGCCATCCGTTTTATCTGTCTCAGTGGAAGACCACCGCTACCATCCTTTGCAGCAAACACTGGCACCGAGTGCGCTGGAGCTGAAAAAAGGAGAAGTTGTCAGCATCATCGGTCCATCCGGTTGCGGGAAGTCGACCTTTCTGCGCATCGCAGCGGGATTGATTGAGGCAAGCACCGGGAAAATCTCAAGCACTGCGGATCGAACGGCGATCCTGTTTCAGGAACACCGGTTGCTGCCATGGAAGAGCCTTTTGAACAACATCAGCTTTGGTCTTCAGGGACAAAAACTCTCTAAGTTCCAGCGTATGAAAAAAGCGCGGACCGTTGCTTATGCCATGGGTTTCACTGAGGATGATCTGATCAAGTATCCCTCAGAGCTCTCCGGTGGCATGCGCCAGCGCGGCGCGTTGGCCCGTGCACTGGCGGTAGAGCCTGACCTGTTGTTTTTAGACGAACCTTTCAGCGCTCTTGATATTGGCCGTCGCCGCGATCTTTACCGGCTTGTGCTGCATGAAGTTGATGAAAAACAGTGCTCTGTCCTGATGGTCACTCATGATGTGACCGAAGCATTGGCATTGAGTGACCGTGTTTTGATTATGGCGCCAGATCCGGGGCATTTTGCCAAGGAGTACGAGGTGCCACTGACCCGCTCCGAGCGTACGCGTCGAAACCTTTTGGAACTTGAGGCAAGTTTGCTGGCGGATGACCGGATTGCGCAGCTGTTTAACATGAACAACTGGGAGCAGCTGGTATGACGGAACTTGCACATACATCTCGGCTACAGGCTTCGTTCTTTGACGCTCCTTTGTTCTCTGAAGGGTTCCGGGTCTTCTTTCCGCTGTCAGCACTCTATGCCGTGTTCTCCATCGTTGTGTGGGGGCTTGTGCTTGCCGATGTGCTGCCGGTGCCGCTGGATGCAGACCCTCTTCTCTTTCATCAATATGAGATGTTCTTTGGCTTCTTCACGGGCGCAATGGCGGGTTTTTTGACGACTGCTGTGCCCTCCTGGTCAAACACACCGAAGATTGCGGGCGCACAATTGGTGGGTTTGGGGGCACTTTGGCTGGCAGGACGTATCGCGTTCTGGATGCTTGGTGTGCTTTCGCCGATTGTCGTGTTCGTGGTTCAGGCTTTCTTTCCCGCAGCGCTACTGATTGTTATCTTGCCCCGACTATGGCGTGCCAAGATGCACCATCTCATGTGGCCGGTGCTTATGCTTTGCACAGCCCAGCTTGTGTGTTTTTGGGAATACTTGGAGATTGGCGTTCTCAATCAGGGACTTGCGATTGCGGAAGGTGCGTTCGTCCTGATGGTCCTCACGGCTCTTGCTCCGGTTTCCATGGTGATTGTGAATGATGCTTTGTCCACGCGAGAGGATGGCGCTGTGTTTGTTCCGCGTCCACCAATGAGGCGTGCGGCGTTGTTTTGCATCTCTGCGTTTACCCTTGCCAAGGTGTTGGGTGTTTCTGATGCTTTGCAAGGATGGCTGGCGTTGGCCTCTGCCTGTGCGGTGCTCAACATCTTGCAGGACTGGCATGTGGCAGGCTCTTTGCGAACCACCTTCGCGAAAGCGCTCTATCTGGTCTATTGGTTCTTTGGAATTGGCTTTGCATTGGAGGCCGGTGGGTTGCTCGGGCTGCTTTCTGCAGGTTCTTATGTTTCCGGTCAGCACATGATCTTCATCGGCGGCTTGTCTCTGGCAACCTTCATGGTTTTGACCATCGCGGGTCTGCGACATGCGGGCTACTCTTTGAAACTTCCAAAGTTGCTGGGCGCCGCGATCCTTTCTCTCATAAGCGCTTGTCTGGCCCGTTCTCTCGGTCCACTGCTCTTCCCTGATCTTGATGTAATGCCACTGGCCTGGCTCCTGTTTGCACTCGCTTTCACCCTATATCTGATCCACTTCGTGCCCGTGGTCTCCGCGAAAACTTCGTAGAATAAAGGCAACTGACTATGCTTTCTTTATCGAGATTGTTTGAACCGAAGAAAACCGATCTTTCTGAAGGTCTTGTTTCAAATGCCTTTGCGCCTGAGTGCGACGACGCAGTATCAGCTGGCAAGGGCTGCAGTATGAAAGACAGAGAATTTTGCCACGATGCGCGGTGTTATGCTCTCTCGCAAGCCTGTCATGCGGGCTGTGATCAACACCAGTTTATTGATACGCTCTGGGCGGAAGACAGACACTGAAGAAGTGTCTTAGCCGGCAGCCTCAAACTGCTGTATCTGGCTGAGCAAAGCTTCGGCCAGTTGTTCCTTGCTGTAAGGTTTGGCCAGTCGTGTGATCCGCTCTAGATTTTGTGTTTGTGGTTCCAGTGCTTTGGGGAAGCGACCTGAGGTGACGACCACTTTTTGGTCTGCGCAGGCTTTGATGCTGGCTTCGGCCAGATCCCAGCCGATTTTGCCATCTTCAAGCTGAACATCTGTGAAGAGAATGTCGAACTTGGTTCCGTTCTCAATGAGCACTTTAGCGGAGCCGTAGCTGTTGGCTTCGATACAAATAAGCCCCATCTCTTTCAGCATGGTTTTGGCGCGCAACAGGGTTTGTAGATCATCCTCAACCACCAGAATGCGGCGAGGCTGGTCAAACGTAATCGCGGTGTTGGGTGCCAGATCTTCCAGCGGTGCCTGCGGTATGACGAGGGTCACTGTTGTCCCCCCCTCCTTCTCGCTGGTGATGCCCATTTCCCCACCGGATTGCTTGATAAAACCAAACACCATGCTCAACCCAAGTCCAGACCCTGCAGACGTGCGGCGGGTGGTGAAGAAAGGTTCGTAAACGCGTTCCAGCGTTCCCTGATCCATGCCGCATCCGTCATCAGTCACATTTATGGAAACACTCTCGAACCCGTTGGCCACAACCCGAACAGAAATCGTACCCGCACCTGAAATGGCGTGGGAGCTGTTGATGCAAAGGTTCAGCAGTGCGCTTTCCAGCTGGCCAGGGTCGATGCGCACATAGGTTGCTTCCTCTGGTAAATCTGTCGTCAGGATGATCCGCTCATCGATGCTCAATGAAATGATCTCGGCCACACTTTCAATGAGATAATTGATTTCAACGACTTCTGGCTCAAGGTGCTGTTTGCGGGCAAAGGCAAGCAGGCGCTGGGTCAGATTTGTGGCCATTTCTACTGCGCTATGAATGCGTTGGATGTTGCCTTTCAGATCAATGAGTTTGGAGCTTTTGCGCTCAATAATTCCGACGCTGCCAGAGATACTGGTCAAGATGTTGTTGAAGTCATGGGCCACTTCACCGGTTAGTTGGCCAAGGCTTTCGAGCTTTTGTTTTTGTTGTGCCTGTTCCTGAACAAAGCGACGGTCCGTTGCGTCAGAGAATGACCAGACTGCACCGCCTTCTGGTAAGGGACTTTTGCGCACTTCGATCAGGATGCCGTCATCATCAATCAGTTCTGCAAAGCGGAAGCGTGTGCCATGTGGACGGACGTTCTCATCCTTCCATCTGAACCCGGAGTTCTGGATCAACACGCGGATGTCTCTGGCCTTTTCAATCTCTGCTTCATTGATGCGAAGCGTTGCTGCCAACCGTGGGTTCCAGGCCGTCATATCATGGGCATCGTTGGTCAGAACCAGCCCTTCAGCGATGCAGTTAAAGGTGGTCTCGAACAGCTCTGTCTTGCGTTGCAACTGGCCATAAATACGGCGCAACCGAATGGAATTGGCGCGAAAAATGCGGAAGGAATGCAACAGTCGCGTGATCTCGTCATCCTGCCGCGCAGGTCGTGGGAGCACGGTGGTGTGATCTCCTTTGGCCAGGCTGGACATGGCGTGAGAGATGCGATTGATGTTCTTGGTCACGTAACCAGCAATGTAATGCGCTGACATCAAAGCCAGAAGAATACTTGCGATGCCAGTGAGCAGCACAACGAGCTGTGCACTGGAGATGTAAGAGGATGTTTCTTGCCGTTGCTTGGAGATTTCTTCACCTGACAGACGAACAAACTCAGCAACCAGCTGGTTGATCACCTGCGCGCTGGATTTGATTTTGAAAAGCGCGTTGCGGGCTTCCAGTTGTCCCGCCATCGCCAGATGACGAATGGCATAAAGGCCTGCGTTGTCCTCTGCTATTGTCTTCAGTGCTGCAACGGCTTCCTGAACCTCAAGGGCAGTTATGCCCTCCAACTCAGCCATTTGCAGATGATAGCGGCGACGCAGCTCGCCCAGACTGAGGAAATCAGTTACATGTGCGGCGGAAATCAATAGGTTGGCAGCCTGCCCAATTCCTTGCCAGGCCTCACGTTCCTCTGCATTCTGGTAAAACGTGGAGGAGTTCTTGACTGCAAGGCGCTCCATCTTGGAGAGGTCAACAAGCAGGGTACGAACCTGATCCTCAGACTCGCTGATTTGCTGGGCTGCGTTGACGAGCACGGCCACCTGCGAGCGCATGAGCGAAAGGTTTTGTTGCACTTGCGGCAAAAACCGTCCGAGACTTCCTTGTTGCCGTGCTAGCGGAAAGTTGTCTCGATATTGCTGTTCTGCATTGCTCAGCTCAACCAGTAAACGAGAGCCTTCATTTTCGATCTGATAGACCGAAGAAAGGTTGAGGATGAAGGGAGCTGAACTCACTAGACCGGCGGATTTGTTTGCCAGTTGGAGAGAGCTTGCGATTGCTTCAATAGTCTTTTGATAATGCCCAACGAGCTTCACGTTGGCTTGGTCCAGCCAGTACCACGCGATCGACCCTGCAAACAAAGTTGCAAAAGTCAGCAGCGTGATGGCTGCCAGCAAACGTGTTTTGATGGAAAGCAGAGCTTTCACGCGTTGGGGCAGAAAGGTCATGACAGGTCTACTGCGGTCTCATCCAGCGCAAAGACATAGCCTTTACCGCGACGGGTCTGCAAAAAGACCGGCTTGGATGGATTGGCCTCAATCTTCCGGCGCAAACGCAGGATCAAAACATCGACGGTGCGGTCCATATAGCGGGAAAGATCGCCCCCTAGATACTCCAGTAGTTCTACGCGATCAATCGGGCGGTTCGGGTTCTCTATGAGAAACTCCAGAAGGCGTAACTCAGAGTTTGTCAGGCTAATTTCCCGTAGGTTCTTGTCCAGTAACCGCCGCTCATCGCAGATGAAAGAGAGTTCACCGAGAGGAATGATCCCAGCGCTGAGAGCTTGAGGTGCAGCGAGCGCGACTGTGGACTCCGGTTCTGCAGGAACGTTGCGCTTGTAACGACGCAGAACCGCACGAATGCGGGCGATCAGTTCTCGCGGATTGAACGGCTTCATCAAAAAGTCATCAGCACCGGTTTCCAGTCCAACGATCTTGTCTACCTCATCTCCCGTGCCCGTGAGCAGGATAATCGGGAAGTCATAGGACGTGCGTAGGCGCTGTGCGAGCATCATGCCGCTTTCACCATCCAGCTTCAGATCGATGATTGCCAGATCAAGGCTTTCCAGCTCTTTGAGCGCGATGAGTTCTTTGCTTCCGTGACACGGCAGTGCCTGGAATCCATATTCATGCAGCAGTTCCTGCAAGACCTCGCGAATAGCCGGGTCGTCATCAACGACAGCTACCTTTGAGGGTGACCTATCCCAACTCTCGGTCATTTATGTAACCTTCCTCGCAACCCGTACCATGCTCCCAGACGCATACTTGGAGGTCGTTTTTGATTTTCTTCAGATTGCGGCGACAATGCACGTGAAAGTGCCTTCCCATCAATAATTCTAATATTTCATATGTAACTCAATTCTGTAATAAATGTAACATTTAAAATATATATCTGCTAAATAAGAACATACTTAACGGTAAAGCATAAGCACTCCTGTGATGTTTCATGTAATTTTCAAATCAAGTTACGGGAATATGTGGGTGTACTTGTAAGTTGTTACACCTACATGCGTTTAGACTTGGGAGAAGATAATGAAAAACGCTCTTTTAGGTGGTCTTGCTGCTGTTGGCCTCCTTGCTGCACTTCCAGCTACAGCTTCTGCTGAAGAACTCAACATGGTCTGTGGTGCTGAGCAGGACTGGTGTGAGCTGATGGCACGCGGTTTTGAGGATGAAACCGGCAATGAAGTTCTGATGGTTCGCAAAAGCACTGGCGAAACACTCGCTCAGGTGCGTGCAGAAGCAAGCAACCCTAAGATTGACGTATGGTGGGGCGGTACAGGCGATCCACACCTGATCGCAGCATTTGAAGGCCTGACACAGGATCCGGGTGTTGACACCAGCGACCTGTTGGGCTGGGCATCCAACATGCACAAGATCTCAAATGGCGGCACTGTTGGCATCTACGCTGGCGCACTCGGCATTGCGTATAACGCTGAAGTTCTGGAAGAGCGCGGCCTGCCAGCTCCAGCTTGCTGGAAAGATCTCACAAACCCTGCTTACACCGGCGAAATTCAGGTTGCGAACCCGAACAGCTCCGGCACTGCTTACACTGAGCTGGCAACATTCGTTCAGCTGTTTGGTGAAGATGAGGCCTATCGTCTGCTGACCGAAATCGGTAAGAACGTGAACCAGTACACAAAATCCGGTTCCGCACCAAGTAAAGCTGCTGCTCGCGGTGAAACCACCATCTCTATCGGCTTTATGCATGATATGGTGAAACTAGCAGGTTCCGGCTTCCCGCTGAAGATCGTAGCGCCTTGTGAAGGTACTGGTTACGAAGTTGGCGCTGTGAGCGTGATCAAAGGTGCAAAGCACCCTGAGCTGGCGAAGCAGTTTGTAGAATACGCTCTGCGTCCAGACGTTCAATCCCGCTCTATTGAAGTGAAGTCCTTCCAAGTTCCTTCCAACTCCAAAGCATCCGTTGCTCCTGAGTCTCCAGATCTGGCAAGCATCAAGCTGATCGACTACGACTTTGCGACATATGGTGAACGTTCCACTCGTGAGCGCCTGCTGAAGCGCTGGAACGAAGAAGTTAAAAACGCTTCTCACTAAGTAAATCGAGCGTTGAAGGGCGGACTTATTCTCTGTCCGCCCTTCACCCTACATGCGTTGCATCGTATTCGCGCTTGCGCCAATACAAAACTCTCGGATCAACATCATGCGAAAGACAATTGCGCTCTGGCTCGCCGCCGGAATAGTGGGATTTTGCATATTTCCCTGGTACTCAGTAGAAAGCGGCTTTTGGTCTTTTAGCTGGTTGTTCAGCGAATTCCTTAGCGAAGACGCCGCACCTGCCCTCTTCCAAGCTCTGCTTTTTGGCCGCTGGTGGTTTGTTCCATTAGCATTGGCATTCGTTGGCATCGGCCTGTCGTTTGCTTTGCTGAAAGACGAACGCACCCGGGCAAAGGCCCTTGTTATTCTGTCTATGACAGGCCTTGCTCTGTTGTTTGCGCAGGGCTTTGCAATTGGCAGAGTTGGACCAGAACTGTTCATTGATACGCTTAACTTCGGTTCGGCAGCTGCAGGTCAGGTTGGCTTTGGCTCCGGGGCGATGATCACCGCCGGTGCTCTCCTGTTCATCCTCACCACAAGCATTTCTGGTCTTGGTCAGGGCCGCGGTGATGCGTTCATCGTTGGCAGCATCGGCCTCATCATTGCTTTGGTGATTACCTTTGTTTTCTATCCGGTTTCCCAAATCCTCATCCGCGCTTTTCAAGTGTCAGATGGCAGCATCGACATAACTGCTTTCTTCGGGCGGTTCTTTTCCAGCGATATCTGGAGCCTTGCCTGCCTTGCCGGCGGCAGAACTTGTGGCCCGGCCTGGAACTCCGTTTTCCTCGCAGTGCTTACCGGTGCTGGTACAACCCTCCTCGGCCTTGCCTTTGCGTTGGTCGCGACCAAAACCGCGTTTCCTGCGAAAAAGCTGCTGCGCATTCTCACCATTATTCCAATCATTACTCCTCCCTTTGTGATTGGTCTGGCGCTGATCCTTATGTTTGGTCGCGCGGGTGTAGTGACAGATGTGCTGCATGATGTTTTTGATATCTCGAAAAGCCGTTGGCTCTACGGTTTCTCCGGCATTTATCTCGCGCAGCTGCTTTCTTTTACGCCGATTGCCTTCCTCGTGCTCATCGGTGTGGTTGAGGGCGTTAGCCCTTCAATGGAAGAAGCCTCTCAAACCCTCAACGCATCCCAGTGGCAGACCTTCAAGAACGTCACATGGCCTTTGATGCGTCCGGGTTTGGCAAATGCCTTCCTGCTTGGCTTCATTGAGAGTATCGCCGATTTCGGCAACCCACTTGTGTTGGGCGGTAACTTTAATGTCCTGTCTACCGAGATCTACTTCGCCATTGTTGGGGCTGTGGCCGATCCATCCAGAGCCGCTGTCCTGGCTGTGGTTCTGCTCACCCTCACCCTATCTGCCTTCGTGGCGCAACGCCTGTGGCTTGGCAAAAAATCCTACGCAACCGTCACCGGTAAAGCTGACTCCGGCCAGCATTCGCCACTTAACTCTGCGCTAAAGTGGACATGCTACGGCTTTGCACTGCCATGGGCTGCGTTCACAGCTGTTGTCTATTCCATGATCGTGTTCGGCAGCTTCGTGAAGCTTTGGGGTTATGACAACACCTTCACGCTGGATCACTACATCCGCGCGTTCTCCGTCAGCTTCAACAATGGTATTCGTTGGACGGGTGTGGCGTGGGACAGTTACTTTACTACGCTGACCATCTCCACCATCGCGGCTCCCCTCACCGCTGTCGTTGGTCTGCTCACTGCCTACCTGCTGGTGCGTCAGAAGTTTGCTGGCAAGAACCTGTTTGAATTCAGCACAATGCTCAGCTTTGCCATTCCGGGCACTGTGATTGGTGTGGCTTACATCATGGCCTTCAACACACCACCAATCGAGCTGACTGGCACAAGCATCATCCTGATCATCGTGTTCGTGTTCCGCAACATGCCTGTGGGTGTGCGTGGTGGTATCGCGGCTATGTCTCAGCTGGATAAGAGCCTTGATGAAGCTTCCATCACCCTTGGTGCCAACAGCTTCACCACTGTTCGTAAGGTGATCCTGCCTCTGATAGGGCCTGCCATTCTAGCAGCTCTGGCTTACAGCTTTGTTCGCGCTATCACTTCTGTGAGTGCGGTGATCTTCCTGGTGAGTGCACGTCACAACATGGCGACCTCGTTCATTGTGGGCCGTGTTGAACATGGCGAGTACGGTATTGCGATTGCGTACTCTTCTGTGCTGATCATCACCATGCTCGTAGCGATCCTGCTGCTGCAGGTCGTCATCGGGCAGCGCAAGTTGCGCCGTCAGAACCGTCTGCAAACCTCAAACAAGAACAAAGAGCTGGCTTCAGCTTAGTCCTAGAGTTTCTGGAGTAAATCATGTCTATTATGCAAAAAGCAGGCTCTGTACAGTTCCGGGATGTCGTCAAAAAATACGGTTCTGTCACCGCACTGAAGCCTCTCAATCTGGAAATCCAGCAGGGTGAACTTGTCACTCTGCTCGGCCCAAGTGGTTGCGGCAAAACCACCACCCTGCGTCTCATCGCCGGGCTGGAAGCCGCAACTGAAGGCACCATTTACATCGGCGGTAAGGACGTCACGCACCTGACCGCGACCTACCGGAATGTCTCCATGGTGTTCCAGTCCTACGCGCTGTTCCCGCATATGAGTGTGGTCGACAACGTGTCCTACGGTCTGCGTGTCAACAAGGTGCCTGCGAAGGAAGCCAAAGCCAAAGCGGAAGAAGGCTTGGCAATGGTTGGCTTGGCTGGGTACGGCGAACGTCTGCCAAGTGAACTTTCTGGTGGTCAGCAGCAGCGCGTGGCCGTCGCTCGTGCTGTTGTGCTGGAGCCTGAAGTTCTGCTGCTTGATGAGCCGCTCTCAAACCTTGATGCTAAGCTACGTCGTCACGTACGTGAAGAAATCCGTGAAATTCAGCAGAAGCTTGGCCTGACTGCCGTCTATGTGACACATGATCAGGAAGAAGCGATGGCTGTTTCAGATCGGATCATCGTGATGAACAAAGCGGAGATTGCACAGTCCGGCACACCGCGTGAGCTCTACAACCAGCCAAACTCTGCGTTTATCGCAGACTTTATTGGGGATGCAAACGTGGTGGACTGTGAAATTGCTCGCTTTGGCGAAGGCACCGTCTCTGTGAAGGTTGGTGGGGCATCCATTGTTTTGCCGTATAGTGGCCCGGCCTGCAGTCACGGCAAACTCGCGATCCGGCCAGAAGGCATCACCGTCACACAAGATGGTACCAATGGCATTGCTGCAGGCGTTGCTTACGCAGCGTATCTCGGCAACCAGATCCAGTACTCCCTTGACACTGGAATGGGCAAGCTGTTCGCCATTGACCACAACCTGAGTGCAACAGTTCTTCCAACAGGCGCAGAAGCCTTCATCCATCTCAAAGAAGAGGGGCTGGCCTTTTTGCCAGAAGCATAAGGGTTAGGACGGCCACCTCCATCCGCGCCCTCTCTTCTAAAACAGAAACCCGGAGATCCCCCTCTCCGGGTTTCTTTGTGTCTGGCTCATGAGAATGTGTGGGGTGCATGAGGTGTAGATACCTGCATAAGCTGTACTTACCTGCATTTGCTGACTAAGTTTAGGTGGTCCTGCAGTTTTGGGAGGTAGGCCATGGCGAAGAACATAGTGGTGTTTTCAGACGGAACCGGTCAGGAGGGCGGCGAAGGCCCGGACACGAACGTCTATAAGCTCTTCAGGATCTGCGAGAACAGAACCAAGCGGCAGGTGCTGTTTTATGATCGCGGCCTTGGGACTAAAGCGCATCGCTCTCGTTTCACGCGTTTTCTTGGTAATGTCACCGGGCTTGGCATCAGCAAAAATCTGATGGAATGCTATCAGTTCATCTTTGAGAACTATCAGGCCAAGGATAAAATCTATCTGTTCGGCTTCAGCCGTGGAGCCACCACCGTGCGCAGCCTTGCGGGCTTCATCGAGATGTTCGGTATCCTGCCAAAGTCACGACCAGAACTGATCGCGAAAGCCTACAAGATTTACCAGATCAGCGACACTCATGAGAGGAAAGCCAAAGCGCTGGGGTTTCGCGAGAAGCACCACAATATGTGGGCGGACGTTGAGTTCATTGGTGTGTGGGATACGGTCGCGGCGCTTGGCCTGCCATGGAAACCTCTTTCAGCAGCCGTTAATAAACTTCCCGGCTTTAAACATGAGTTCCATGACCTGACATTGCCTGCAGGCGTAAAGAACGCCTACCATGCGCTGTCCATTGATGATGAGCGCGAAGTGTTCCATCCAGTCTTATGGAACGAGTCCACTGTTGCCAACCAGATCATGCAGCAGACGTGGTTTGCGGGTGTGCATACCGATGTGGGCGGTGGGTATGAGGATGCGCGTTTGTCGGACATCAGTTTCAAGTGGATGCTAGAGCATGCAGAGCGAAATGGCTTGCGCATTCATGAGGGCAGTCGCAAAGCGTTGCTTGCCAAGATGAACCCTGATGAAACGGGAATGATTCACAATCCGCGTGAGGGCATCTTCGAGTATATCTACAAAGTGAAGCAGAGAATGTGGCCGCAGCTGGACTTGAACGCACGAGAACGCGGGCAACCGCACGTTCATCCGAGTGTGCTTAAGCGGGCGAACAACCCTGAAATCAGCTACAAACCCTGGATGATAGACAAAAACCCGATTGAGGAACCGCCGATCAAACGCACGGCGCAAGAGCGGCAACCCGAAACATCTTAGAAAAAGAAATGTCGGAGCAGATGTTCCTGCCCCGACTAGATTTCTTGTGAAGGTCACTTGGTTTTCCGATGACCTGTGATCATCGGTGTGACCAGATCTTCCCGCTTCCACAAACGGTAAAAGAAGATCGCTGCCACGTGCAAAACCACCAGAATAAGCGTCGCACGGGCCAGAATGCCGTGCCACGCCAATGCTGTGCGGGCGCTGTCGATGCCCACCCATGAAGCTAGCGGCCCCACATTGATGTAGTCTTCCGG
Organism: Pseudovibrio sp. Ad13; assembly: GCF_001623225.1. Classification (NCBI taxonomy): domain Bacteria; kingdom Pseudomonadati; phylum Pseudomonadota; class Alphaproteobacteria; order Hyphomicrobiales; family Stappiaceae; genus Pseudovibrio; species Pseudovibrio sp. Ad13. The sequence continues at coordinate 170,831 of NZ_LMCC01000006.1, forward strand.
ATCTACAAACAGACCCAGCGCCGCCTGCGCTCCGATAACGCTGAGCAGAAGGAAGACAAACAGGCCGCCAAGCGGGTTATGTCCCTTCCAGTTGCTTGCCTGCCGTTTTGGCAGTTTGGCGATGTAAGACAGCAGTGCTTTGGGGCTAGAGGTGAAGCTTGAGAAACGGGATGTCTCAGAGCCGATGAAGCCCCAGAGCAGTCGAAACGCAATGAGGGCGAGCACTGCATAACCAAACCAGAAATGCAGCGTCATAACGTCTGGCCCGAACTTGCCCAAACCCCACGCGGCGGCAACACAGCCGGCGAAAAGCCAATGGAACAGGCGCAGCGGCAAGTCCCAGACACAGGTGCCTGTTTTCTTGTGCGTTTCTACATAATGGTCAGTGCTCGCAACAGTCATTGGTTAAAAGTCCTTTGCGCGGAATTCTTTGTGGCAACCTTTGCAAGTGCCGCCAAGTTTACCCAGTGCTTCGCCCAATGCAGGACGACCTTCTCCGGCTACTTCGTTGAGTGCAACGAGTGCCTGATAAAAGTCTTTTCCCTTGGCCTGATAACTTGCCATGTCTTCCCAGATCACTGGAAGGGCGCGGGTTTTACCTGGTAGGTCGGCGTTGGATGTGCCTTGAGCGTAAAGGCCCGCTGCATTGTAGCTGGCGACCGTCATCATGTTGCTTGCAGCAGTTTTTGCTTTCTCAGCACTGTACTCAACTTCGCCTTTTGCCATGCCTGCCAGAGCGCCCATATCATGTCCGAGTAGGGTGAAGTAAGCGCGGCGGGCTTCTACGACATCGTCTTTGGTTGTGTCTGCTGCAAAAGCTGAAGTTGCAGTCATAGCGACCAGCGCAGTGATCAATAGTTTACGCATGGATTTCTCCGTGTTTGTTAATTGCCTAGTATTTGATGGGGTGTTTTTGTTTTGATTGCTCTATCCGAAATAAATTATCTGGCGCTGTGTAGGCTTGCAGTATCTATTTCTTGTCTCTGACTAGTTTATTTATGTATTTACCCGTACAAGACGGATTTTATCTTTCTTTGGATTAGAATAGTCGAGTGAAATATTGCTTCAACGGGAATGTTGTAATAGTTTGTCGCAAGGTGTAACGAGCGTTTGCATAGATTATGCAGGCACGGCTTCCTCAATCAAATGTCCCTCATCCATCGTCAGAATACGGTTAGCCAGTTGCAGGATGCGGTTGTCATGCGTCACCATCACCGTGGTGATGCCGCGTTTTTCGCCCAGCTCTTTGAGCAACTCGACCACCGTCAGCCCGGTGTCCTTGTCCAGAGCTGCCGTCGGTTCATCTGCGAAGATGACATCTGGTGAGGAGACGAGTGCTCGTGCAATGGCAACGCGCTGCTTCTGCCCGCCGGAAAGATGGGCAGGCAGATAGTCACTGCGATCTTCCAGCCCCAGAATGCCGAGCATATGTCGTGCAGCTTTCTCCTGCTGCGCTGCATCGACTGTTGCCTTCACGCCGTTTTGGTGAACTTGCAACCCCATCAGCACGTTTTGGGTCGCTGTCAGGCTTTCGTGCAGGTTATGCGCCTGAAAGATAAAGCCAAGGCGTCGCCGCAGCATGATCTTCATCGTTTCGTCTGCACTGTGCAGTTCATGCCCCAGTAAGGCAAGCTGACCTTTTTGTACATCGCGCAGACACCCCATGAGCGTCAGCAGCGTGGTTTTGCCAGACCCGGACGGACCCATCAGCACGGTCAGGCTGCCTTTTTCGATCTCGAAGTTAACGTCGAATATGGCCTGCTTACGAGCTTCTCCTTCACCAAACCAATGGTTGAGACCGGAGATGCTAATTGGGGCATGTGGTGTGTATGTCATCATCTGCGCCCCCTAAAACAGATCCGCTGGATCAGCATGTGCCAATCGACGCGTTGCAATAGTTCCAGAAAGCGCACAGGCGGCTAACGTGCCGAGGAAGACAATAAGCGCTCGCCCAAGAGTAAGCCCCACCGGCAACCCGGATTTCAACGCCAGCATTTTGTAAATGCCCATGGCAGCGAACACACCGGGGAAGAAACCGAGCACGGCCAAGACCATGGCTTCCTCAAAGATGATGCTGAGGAAGAACCCTTCACTGAACCCCATCGCCTTGAAGGTTGCATACTCCTTCAGGTGATCGGCCACATCCGTGCTAAGAACCTGATACACGATGACGATGCCCACCAGCACGCCGATGATGGTGCCAAACCCGAAGATGATACCCACTGGCTTTTCTGAGGTTTGGTAGGCTTGTTCATCTGATGCTGCTTTGGCAAAGCTGCGAATTTTCAGGGTATCTGTCGGCAATACCTGCTTCAGCAATTCTACCACCCGCTCAACAGAGGTGCCTTCTTGTACCTTCAGCAAGATGTGGTCTGGCGCACCGGAACTGCGGGAGGGCGAGAGACGGAGGACGCTCTGGTCAGACATCACCAGATTGCCATCCGCACTAAAGCCAGCTCCAATCTGCAAGGTGCCGATCAGCTTGATCTGACGGTTGTTCATTTCAAACACAGCGGGTGTTTCAGGTGAAAGTGAGTTGAAGAACTCCTCTGTTCCACCACGTGTTTTGCGGTCTACCAGTGCAGTATCGGGCAAAGCCAACTGCAAAAACTGAGGGCGTAAGACCGGAGCCATGAAATCAATGGCTTCGATGGGTAGCCCAACCAGTTGCAAACCAGCAATCTGGTCTTTCTGCACCCGCCAATCCACCTTGGCGATGTAAACAGGAGCGGCTGCTGCAACCTCTGGCAGGGTCAGCGCCTGCAGCATGTGCACACGGGCAACATTGCCGCCTTCGGTGAGGGACTTGGCATCAGACGCGGAAATCAGAATGTCCGCCTCAAACAGCTCATAGGGCTGCAAAGTGGAGCCAGTCAGAGCCCCCATCATGCCGAGCTGCACGAACACCAACACGTTGGCAAAAGCCACCCCAGCCAGTGCGGCGGCAATGCGGCCTTTGTTGTGCGTCAGCTGCAACCAACCAATAGGCAATCGGCCCAGCATCCATGTGAGAAAACGGGTCACTTCGCTGCCCCATCGTTTACTGGCTGAAAGTATCCGAGGATCTCCAGGTTGGTGAGGTTCGCCGCCAGTTCAGATGATGTCTCGTCCAACGTCACAACAACTGTCACCACACGGGCATCCGTGTTTGCGGCGGGGTCTACGCTAATGATGTTTTGTCGTCCGACGATCAGCCCGATCTCTGTCAGCGTTCCGCGCAGTTCCTGCGTCAAAGCTTCTGCGCGTAATATAACGGCATCGCCAATGTTCAGACGGCCAATCTGGTTCTGGTAAATCTCCATTTCCGCAGTCATTTCGCGGGTGTTGCCAAACTCAATGAGGCCAGCAGAAGACGGGCGCTCACCGGGTTGCACCAACAGATCCAGCACGGTGCCATCAAACGGTGCACGGACAACAGATTTTTCGAGGTTTACTTCAGCGGTGCGCAAAGCGATTGCAGCAGATTGTAACTTGCGTTTGGCGAGTTCTACATCCGCCTGAGAGAGATCGGCTGAACCACTGTAGCGCTGCAAGGTTGCCACCTTGCGAGTTACATCCAGTAAAGCGCTTTCAGCCTCAGCTTCTGCGCGGTCCAATTGCGCTTGTGTAACAACCTTGCGGGCAAACAGAGAATTGGTGCGCTCCAGTTCCGCCTGTGCCAGATCCGCGTTGGTTTTGGAGCGGTTGAGATCAGCTTCGTTCTCCACCTGGCTGGCTGTGATAGAGAGCTGCACCTGCCGGAGGGAAGCTTCAGAAACCGCTATTTCCGCCTTAGCCGCTTCAACACTGGCTTCCAGTGAAGGGCGATTGTCCAACAAGGCGAGCACAGTGCCTGTCTCAACCCAATCACCGACTGAGATTGGCAACTCCGCAATGCGGGCATCCCCTGCTCCGAATGGCAAGGCTATGGTAGAAACGCCGTCCCGCGGGATCAGCTTACCAAGTGCCACCACAGCGCCAGCTTCCAGCGCTTTAATGTCTTCTTTGGTCACTGTCGTGTTGATTGGAACGGCAATTTTCTGATTGCTTCCGCCACCTGGCTCCAGCCCTGTCATCTCATAAAACAGGCGTAGGCCAGCGGGTTGGAAGTACATGCCCATGACACCACCGGTGAACATGATAGCAATGAAGACAGGGACAAGCAGAATAATCCGCTTGAATGGCAAACCCTTGCGAGCATTACCCGAAATAGACGAAATGCCCGTGTCTTCCAAAGGCAAATCTTCGTTTGGCGCATTGTGATGGGTCACAGGACCACCTCTGCTGTGACTTGTTAATTATTACTTTCTAATATTCTAATATGAAAATCACGCAACCCAAAAATTGTACGGATTTGTAACACAGGTGGAATTTGAGTTTTGGGTGTGTTTGGTGATGCTCGAGTAACACCGGAGCTATCTGATTATCCCAACGAAAGCGAATTTATCGAACGGTGCTAATTTCGTCGCATCCCGTCTTCAAGTTCAATTCTTCCAGTTCCGCGCAAAGTTCAACGACTGCTTCTCTTAGTTCGTCAGGGCTATCAGCGAACTCATCATCAATTTGTGCAGATAAGTTACAGCCCGTTTTCTCTTGGAACATTGTGACCGCTCGCATCAGTTGATCAAAAACATGTACAGCTGATGGGGTCAGAGGAGGCGTGATGCTAAAGGTTACTTCAATAAAGTTTTGCTCACCTGATGCGACCAACTCCGGTAGGACATATCCTATCTTACCGTCATTCGGTTCGAGATCCAGATTAGATAGTCAGTTTGTCCTGTCGGGTCTTCCCACTGGAAGCAATCCATATCTCCCCATTTGAACCCCATTGTGTGCAATAGGTTCCATACCTCTTTGCCATCAAAAGTCTGGTTTGCATCAAGGTAGGCGGTAATGCTTACACAATCTGGTGCCAGATTGTTGATCGTCTCAACGCGTTCGAATTTTTCAAGGATATAATCTTTGCTGAGACTTGAGGACGAAAAGCCAAAGGGTAACGATGTAAGAAATGAGCTCAGTGCCTCTTGCGCTTTTAGAACGATCTCAGGGCTTGTCTCGGAGAACTCATGTGGGGACCAGCTGGCAATCAACTCTTGCCCCTCAGTTGGTGCATCTGAAGAACTTAAGTATGTTGTTATGCCCTTCGGTGTCACGACATAAAACTCCGGTGTCAGCTCTAAGCTGGGAGGGATTTCTTCGAGAGCACTTCGTAGAGCTTTACAGAGAAAAACTTCGCGGGCCTTGAAGCGAGAGATAATGTCGATATTCCAGTTTGGTTCGACATTTTGGTCTTCGAGAGGTTGACCGCTTAACTCCTGAGGCAGAGTAATTGGTGGTGGGATCAGATCTATTATATGTGGAAGTTTGGCGGTTCCAGGTATAGCTTTTTCGACTCTCTCACCAGATAAACTGGAGGGAACCTCTTCTAAATCACCTATGTTCAAATCTGAGGGTGTTTGCTGGATGTTCTTGTTCTTTGATGAAAAAAGTTTCCTTAGCAACTTCATCATTTTGGTCCAGCTTCCTTCAAAGACTGCCCAACACAAGATCAAGAAAATCTCGTTGAAAGATAGTTGGGGAGAGATTTCACAAAGTAGCTTTCTTTAGTTCAAGCTACTCTAGGCAGTATTTGCGGCATCTAATTGCGCAGTCAATATAAGATTGTAGCCAGTCAGATATCTCGGTAGCACTCAATAATCGAAACTTCGTGTTGATTTTTCTGTCTTTGCTTTCTCTGAGAAGAGTACGATTTCACCTGAACTGCCTGTTACCGCAGCTCAGGTTTTATTCGTTTCACTTAAGCTCTCGCTGCCTGCAGAGTGTCCTCTTCTGCGATGCGGGTGAGGAAGGTGTCTACTTCGGCGGAGAGGTCGTTGGTGACTTGTTCCAGCAGGGCTGAGGACTGGTTGGCAGCTCCCGCTTCTGTGGTTGTCTCGTTGATAGCGCCGCTGACGGAGACAACGTTGCTGGCGGCAAGAGCTGTTCCGTCTGAGGCAGCCTGAACAGCCTCTGCAATTTCTGCGGTTGCCATTTGCTGTTGTTCAACGGCGTCAGAGATGGAGGATGTCAGCTCGCTGATCTCTTTTACCGCTGCCGTGATGGAGCCAATAGCTTCTACGGTGCTGCGGGTTGAACTCTGAATGTCGTTGATCTGCGCTGAGATCTCCTCGGTGGCATGGGCTGTCTGGCTTGCCAGAGTTTTCACCTCTGTGGCCACCACTGCAAAGCCTTTGCCTGCATCCCCTGCCCGCGCAGCTTCAATTGTTGCGTTGAGGGCCAGCAAGTTGGTTTGCTCGGCAATATCACGAATGAGGTTGAGGACAGTTCCAATCTGCTCAGCGGACTTTGCAAGTGCAATGACTTCGTTGTCCGTGGTCTGCGCAATTTCAGAGGTCGACGTCACCAGCGTATTGGCGCGTGTGGATTGGCTAGAAATCTTCTGGATGGAAACAGAAAGCTCCTCTGCTGCCGCTGCAACGGTCTCTACGTTTTGCGATGCGCTGGCAGAGGCTTCCCCCGCGCTGTTGGCCTGCTGGGTTGCCTGATTGGCAACATCGAACAGGCGCTCAGAAGAGCTGCGCATTTCCATGGACTGGTTGGAGAGCATGGATACATTGCGTTCCAATACCACGCGGAACTGTTCCACAACCTCTTCTTTTTGCTGTTGGCGAGATTGTTCGCGGGAGCGTTCGATCTTTGCACGTTCTTCCAACTCGCGGCGGGCGATGGCATTTTCGCGAAACACCATGACCGCATCCTGCATCTTGCCGATTTCGTCTTTGCGGGCAGCCAGATTGAGGTTCACATCAACAGCACCAGAGGCAAGCTCATCCATTTTAGAAGTGAGCGAAACGATTGGTTTGCTGAGGCTGTTAGCCAGCCAGAGAGCAAAACCAAGTCCGCCAAGACCTGCGATCAATGCAAGGCTGAGAGAAATGATGTTCAGCCGCCGTGCATCCGCATTGGCCTGTGCAAGTGCTGACTGACTGGCGGTAACGGTGGATGATACAATCGCGTTGATGGAAGCCCGAAGAGCCTGATTGTGGCGCTCGATCTTCTCTTTGGTTGGGATCATGCGGGATGGTGTAATACCCAGCAGGATAGCCGCATCTTTACTCCAGTTTTTAAAGCTAGTCTGTGCTGAGAGAACGGCCTGCCGCATTTCGTCATTGAGCGCAACCTCTAGGGTCTCCTCAATATCCATGCCCAGAGACGCGTTGATGTCTTTGAACTCACGGCGAAACTCTTCGGGCTCAATGAACGTGGTCATGGCGAGTGCTGTATCAACCACCTCTTTGGCGTGCTCAAAGTCGTTGACAATGGTGAAGGAAAGGCGCTGTGCTTCCAGCGCTTTCAGCGTTACACGGCCAAGGTTTTCACGGCCTTCGGCTGCCTGCCAGACGAGGAATGCCATCAGCGCCATTGCGACGATGATGAGGCTCAGGATCGGAATGAAGATTTTACTGCGAATAGTCATGGATCCGGCCCTTAGTTTGGCAGCGTTGGCATTGGTGTTTCAGTCCGCTCGGCGGTGAGCGAAACAAGGAATGCCTTGAGGTCCTGAACTTCCCGTTCAGACAGCTCAAGCGGGCGGACATGCTCGGAACGGGATGGACGCTCAATGCCGCCAGCATTGTAATGCGCGATCATGGTTTCCAGATCAGGAATGCTGCCATTGTGAGTGAATGGCGCACGGTAGGTCAGGTTGCGCAGGCCCGGAGTTTTGAAAGCAAACTGGGCTTTGGGATTGTCTTCCTCATAAAGCCCGCGGCCAATGTCTTCGGTCGGTGTGCCAATGTCATGAAACTTGTTGTCGGTGAAGTTCCAGCCTGTATGGCAAGGCGCGCAATTGCCTTTGCCGTTAAACAGCTCAAACCCACGTTTCGCAGAGGTTGAGATCGCGCCTTCGTCTCCCTCAACCCAGCGGTCAAATGGGGACCAGCCAGAAACAACCGTGCGCTCATACGTGGCGATTGCGGTCAGCACAGTGTCGCGTGTGATGCCATCCTGCGGGAAGACAAGGCCAAACCATTTGTTGTAACCGGGAATCTCATCCAGGATTTCGACGATGGCTTCGAATTTGCCATCCATCTCTTCCGGATTGGTGATTGGCCCGGCGGCCTGCTCTTCCAACGTCTCGGCGCGGCCATCCCAAAACATTGGAGCAACCCACGCGGCGTTGAGGATTGTTGGAGCCTGACGCCCAAGCAAGGTGTTGGCAGACCCAACGGCGGTCGGAACAGGTACTTCATAGCCAAAAGATGGGTTATGGCAACTGACGCAGTTGATGTTTTTATTGCCAGACAAGCGAGGATCGAAGAACAGCATCTTGCCAAGTGTCGCCATCTGCGGAGAATACGGAGCGCTCTCCGGAAACGGGATCTCCAGCGGTCTGCGATATTGCTCTTTGAGTGAGTTGATGTCTGCAGCACTCAGGGGAAATGAGGTCAGCCCCAATACAATGGCAGCAGACACATGGCCTACAACTCTTCCTAGAAATGGCATGATGCTCTCCCCTAAGCAAATATAAGGGAGATCCCCTAGCTGAAGAGGAGTTAACGAATGCCTTATCGATTGTTTTGATTAGGCACCATCACTGATATGTGATGTGAGATCAGATGACTTTCCACTGTTACGATGAAAACCCACGCATATACAGAAGGTTAAGAAATATGGGCTGCCTACAAATTATGTATTGTGCTGGCTCTGTGAGTTCATCGAACCTCCATAAATATGCGCAGCGCATACGCATGGCAGTAAGTTCTACAGCTTGACTCCACTAAGAATCTCTTTTGCGCCTCGTCAGTTGAGCCCAGTTGAACCAGTGCCCTCAATTTTCAAAGCTTGTGACAAGAGAGTGCCCCGTTAAGGTTTGACCCTATCTCTTTGTTGATGGAATCGAACGGTCTGCGTTGCTGGAAAACCAGTTGCATATCAGCCCTTTCCGTTAACGTATATCTACCTGACAAACCTGCACATTGTCAGAAGAGAGATCAGTACTCGGCGTATCTCGAGAAATTTAAGTGCCTTAGTTTTGTAGCTTGAGGTTTTAAATGAGCGGCGTCGTCACATCTTTCAGACCTGCACGGATGTTGAACACCGGCGGTCTCTATCAATCTCTTCTTCTATCTACGGCCATCATTGTGCTGCCGAGTTTGGCAATCATGCCAGCGCGCGCGCAATCTGTGTCGCCTCAACCCCAGTGCTCTATCAATGGATCGACGGTGATCTGTTCAGGTGATCTGTCTGTTGGGGTTGATATCGATGGGGGAGCGGGCGGAACTTACACTAATCTGATCATCGAAAACGTAACGACAAACATCACACCCTCCTTTTTTCTTCCAGGTATTCTGTTTGAATCCAACGGTGATATCACGATCAACAGTGATACAGGTGATTTTATCATCTCGACAGATGGCCGGAACGCGATTGAGGTAGAGCCTGTGGCTGGTGATGTCTCCATCACGCACAATGGTGGTATTCAGACAATAAGCCAATACGCCTCTGGTGTTGATGTGAGGAACGCTGATGTAGTAACAATCACACATACCGGTGATATTACAACGGATGGCTATTACAGCCGAGGCATTGAAGTCGTTTTGTCTGAAGAGATCACGATCACCCATACCGGTGATATCACCAATACTGGCAATTACTATGCTCAAGGGATCTATGCGACCACGCAAGGTGGCAGTACAGGTGCCATAACCATCACGCAAACCGGTAATGTCGACACAACGGACGGATCAAGTACAGCCTTGTTTGCACGATCTGATGGAACAGGTGATGTTAACATTACGCACGTGGGAGCATTGACGACGGCTGGAGCCAATGCAGATGGCATCTTTGCCCGCGCTCGTGGTGTGGGAGCGGTTACGATCGACCAAAATGGTACCATTACTACGGGTGGTAACGCAGCGCATGGTATCATGGTGTACTCCGAGAACACCGCCTCTGTAACACACAGCGGAACGATCAATGCTAATGGTACAAACTCGGATGGGATATTGGTTGCCGACGGAAATAATCCAGCGAATAGTTTTCAGGTCAATCTGACAGATAGCACCATCAATGCACAATCGTTTGGCATTAACATTCAGACAGTCGGTGACACGACGTTTACCCTGACTGGTACCAACGCAATTTCAGGCGTTGTTGACGACATTAAAGGCGGGACTGGGGATGACACGATCAACAACTCTGGCACGCTCACGTCAACCAATGGCATCGACTTAGATGCGGGCACCAACGCGTTCAACAACCTGAGTGGAGCAAGATTTAACTCAGGGGATGAGGTCATTCTGGGTGCAGGTAATTTACTCACCAACGCCGGTATTCTCTCCCCAGGGGGAGATGATGTTGTTCAGGAAACAGATATCACAGGTGACTTCCAAAATGATGCCAATGGGACGTATATCGTCACGTTCAATGCGGGAATGACTGCAAGCGATACATTGGATGTTTCCGGTGATGGCACGTTGAATGGCGGTGTAGTGCGAACCAGCGGAGCAACGTTTGCCCCTGTTGGTACCTTTACCATTGTTGATGCAGCTGGCGGTATCACTGGAACGTTTGACAGTGTGGAAGATACCTTGTTCATTGACTGGACGTTGAACTATGGCGGAACCACGGTCACACTCAGCGCGGCAGAACTTGCCAGCAACTTCTGCGGTTTGGCAGAGACGGAGAACCAACGCTCGGCAGCGTGTGTTGGCTTGGACAGCTTGCCACTTTCTGCGCCCTTGCCTCAAGCAGTGCTTGCTCTTTCCAATGGAGCTGAAGCGCGGGCGGCTTATGATGATCTTTCCGGTGAAATCTATGCCTCCATTCAGGGAGCATTGGTTGAGAACAATTATCGCCGGATGGCCTTGATCAACAACCGTATCCGCAATGCAGACGCCTCACTTGGTTCCGTGACAGCAGCGCTTGCTCCGGAAGATCCCACAGAGCCGGAAAAAGATCGCCGAAACGACTTCTGGGGCATTGGTTACGGGGCATGGTCCAACACGTTTGGAACCAGTGATACCGCGTCATTGGATAACAGTCTGGGCGGTTTGCTCTTTGGGTATGACCGGGAATTTGCCGAGGAAACGCTTGCGGGTGTTCTGGGTGGTTATGGCCGCACAAATGTAAAACAGGATGCTCGCTCCTCGAGCGGCTCCGCGACAACATGGTCCATCGGCATCTATGGAGAGACGGTGGCCAAAGACATCGGCTTTGTTCTGGCGGGTATTTACAACTGGCACTTCCTTGAAGGGTCGCGAACGGTGGACTTCTCGACCATCAACGAGCGTGAGCACAGCAGCTATAAAGGCCGTGGTTGGCAGTTTTATGCCGAAGCCAACTATGAGTTTCCTGTTATGGAGGCGTTCGCGTTTGAGCCTTTCCTTGGTGTTTCCTATATCGACGTACACACAGATGGCTTTGCGGAGAATGGCGGAACAGCAGCCTTGACGAAACAAGGTGGCAGTTTTGATAGCACCTTCACCAATCTGGGTGTGCGGGGTGCTTATAACGTCTATGACTTGTTCAACGTCAATGCAGCCCTCAGCTGGCGACACGCCTATGGAGATGTTGATCCTTCGGCCTTGCTTGCCTTTGCGGGCAGCACTGCCTTTGGCGTGGATGGGGCACCAATCTCGCAGGATGCATTTGAGCTGGAAGTTGGCCTTGATGCCCGCGTGGCTGACAACCTTTTTGTAAATGCAGAATACAATGGCCAGTTTGGTGACAACGCGACCATTCATGTCATCGAGTTAGATTTTACGATCAAATTCTAAGCCTCATAGATATCGAGCCCTCATAACTCGCTGAGGCCCCTCCTGCGGGATGGGCCTATAGTCCCAGATTGTTGCAAGTGTAATCTAAAAGGGGATGAGATGGCTGGTTCAGCAAATAACCCTGCGCAAAATGCAGAGCCAGTGGCGCGGTTGGAGCCTAACGATATCTCGTGCTCTCGTGGCATGGCAATCTGGCTCAGCACCAATCAGGTCTCGCTTGCCATTTCCTCCTATCAAACAGGGCAGTTGTTTCTGGTTGGTGTCAAACCCAGTGGCGGTATTCATTTTCATACCATCGGCACGGGCCGCGCCATGGGCCTTTGGGCAGAACCGCAACGGTTGATCCTCGGTACAGCCAATCAGGTGATCCGGTTTGAGAATATTCTGGAACAAGACCAGCGTGTGGGAGATGCGGATAAGTATTATGTGCCTCGTGTTGCGCACACGACGGGGGATCTGGACATTCATGACATCGTGACCCTGGACGATGGCAGTATCGTCTTTGCAAACACCATGTACTCCTGTCTCTCAACCTTACATCCCATCCACTCATTTGCCCCTTGGTGGACCCCTGATTTCATCTCCAAACACGCTGCTGAGGATCGATGTCATCTGAATGGTATTGCGCTTAGGGATGGCAAACCAGCTTATGTGACCATGGTCAGTAGGGCGGACGTGATCAACGGGTGGCGGGATCGTCGGGAGGAAGGCGGCTGTCTGATCGATATCGCCAGCAATGAGGTCATTACCGAAAAACTCTCCATGCCGCATTCACCGCGTTGGCATAAGGGTGAGCTGTGGGTGGTTAACTCAGGCACGGGCTATCTTGGCACTATTGATCTTGCCAGTGGCGCGTTTCAGCCGCGCTGTTTTCTGCCGGGGTTCGCACGCGGACTGGCGTTTCACAACAATCACGCCATCGTTGGCCTCTCCCTGCCGCGTGACGGTTCATTCAAAGGCCTGCCGTTGGATGAGGAGTTGAGGAAACGCGACGCAGACCCATGGTGCGGAGTGCAGGTCATCAACCTTGCCACAGGGGATGTGGTGGAGTGGATCCGGTTCAGAGGTGTGGTGAAAGAGATGTTAGATGTGTGCACTTTGCCGGGAGTTCGCCTGCCGTCTGGTGCGTCTCCAACCTCCTCAGAAATGAGTAATCTGCGCACAATCGCCAGCGCTTCAAAACAAGCGGAAATTGCGTGAGGTATTGCTGAAGAGTGAGCAGAGAAACCCTGCCCACTCGCGTTTATAAATACTCTCAGACCTTCTGCAGAAAGTCGAAATCGCATCCCTTGGTCGCTGGCAAAACCGTGTTGTGGTAAAGCTGCTTATAGCCGCGGGCTGGTTCCGGGTTTGGTGAGATGAAAGCCGCACGGCGATGATCTAATTCTTCCTCTGAAACCAGCAGGTCGATGCTTTTGGCCTTGGCAGAGAGGCGAATGCGATCGCCGTTTTGCACCAGTGCCAGCGACCCGCCCAGATCAGCTTCCGGCGTTACATGCAGCACGATGGTGCCGAAGGCTGTGCCGCTCATGCGGGCATCCGAAATGCGCACCATATCCTTCACGCCAGCACGAGCCAGCTTTTTCGGGATTGGCAGATAGCCTGCTTCTGGCATGCCAGATGGACTGCGCGGGCCTGCGTTTTGCAGTATCATGACGTCATCGGCGTTGATGTCCAGATCAGGGTCATCGATGCGATTGGCGAGGTCTTCCAGAGACGTAAACACAACCGCCCTGCCCTCATGCTCCAGCAGTTCAGGCGTTGCGGCAGCGCGTTTCAGGATTGCGCCTTCTGGTGCCAGTGAGCCACTCAGTGCGATCAGGCCTCCTTGCGGGTCAACCGGATTGTCAGCAGTGCGGATCACGTTGTGGTCAAATGGATCAGCCTTTGGTGTATCCAGACGATCCCCTAGGCTTACGCCTTCAATGTTGATCGGGCTGCGATGCACTTTGTATTTGATCGCGTCCAGAACACCATCCAGACCGCCAGCGGAATGGAAATCTTCCATATATCCCTGACCAACCGGCTTCAGGTCCACCACCACGGGTGTCTCATCAGAAAGCTGGTTCATGCGGTCCAGTGAAATGTCGATGCCAAGACGTCCGGCAACTGCCGTCAGATGGATGATCGCGTTGGTCGAGCCGGAAACGGCGAGTAATACGCGCAGAGCGTTCTCGACCGCTTCACGGGTCATGATTTTGTCTGGTGTCAGAACGTTCTCAGAAAGTGCCATTTTGGCGGCGACAACACCAGTCTCCTCTGAATTACGCAGACGGTCGGCGTGCACTGCCGGGATGCCAGCTGAACCCGGCAGGATCATGCCAAGAGTTTCGGCAATGACGGCCATGGAGCTGGCGGTGCCCATCACCGCGCAGGTGCCTGCGGTGGTCGCCAATCGGCCCTCAATCTGGTTGATCTCAGGCTCATCCACGGTGCCTGCGCGGTATTGCGCCCAGAAGCGGCGGCAGTCGGTGCAAGCACCAAGGCGCTCGCCTTTGTGGCGACCTGTCATCATCGGGCCAGCCACAACCATGGTGGCCGGTTTGCCAGCGGAAGCTGCCCCCATCAGCAGTGCCGGAACGGTTTTGTCACAGCCCCCCATCAACACAACGGAGTCCATTGGCTGTGCAGTGATCATCTCTTCCACTGCCATGGCCATCAGGTTGCGATAGACCATGGAGGTTGGGCTCAGGAACACCTCACCCAGAGACATGATCGGGAACGGCACCGGCAGTGCACCAGAGGCGAGTACACCGCGTTTGATCGCTTCCAGCATCTCGGGAAAATGTCTATGGCAGTTGTTGAACCCGCTCTCGGTGTAACAGATGCCAACGATTGGCTTGTCCAGACTTGCATCCGTGTAGCCCATGGACTTGGCGAAGGAACGGCGCAAATAGCGGGCAAAGCCCTTGTCGCCATAGTTTGTCAGGCCGTTTTCCAGCCCCTGTACTTTTTTGCTCATCAGATTTCTCGGGAGATTAACAGGTGGCGGGTGTATTTCGGAACGAGGTAATCCATGATGCCGAGCGAACCACCCTCACGACCAAAGCCACTTTCCTTGTTGCCGCCAAACGGCGCTTCTGCGGTTGCCAGCAGGGTTTCGTTGATGCCGACCATGCCAGCTTCCAGTCGCTCCGCGGTTTTGAGTGCCAATGCGCTGTCGTAGGAGAACACATAGGCTGCCAGACCAAACGGCGTGTTGTTGGCCCGTTCAATCACATCTTCCACATCATCAAAGGTGGAGATGGGGGCGACCGGAGCGAAAGGCTCCTCAATCATGATCGCGGCATCGTCTGGCACGTTCATCAGAACCGTCGGCTCAAGAAAGCTGCCATCAGGCAGGTTTTCCGGCTGCTTACCACCTGCCAGCAAGTCCGCACCTTTTGCGATGGCATTCTCTGTCAGCCGCAATGCATGGTCTACGGCGCGTTGGCGGATGAGTGGACCGGTGTTGACACCGTCTTCCAATCCATCGCCAACCACCAGAGATTTGGCGTAGCGGGCGAATTCTTCTGCGAATTCCTGCGCGATGGAAGAGTGCACGTAAAAGCGGCTTGGAGATATGCAAACCTGACCGCAATTGCGGAACTTAGTGGCTGCCAGTTTCCGGGCCGCTGCAATCGGGTCAAAGTCCTTATGGATGACCACAGGGGCATGACCGCCCAACTCCATGGTGACTTTTTTCATGCCATCCGCGCACTGCCGCATCACGTCTTTGCCCACGGGCACAGAGCCAGTCAGCGACACCTTGCGGATTTCAGGTGCATTGATCAGCGCTGGAGCCAGCGTGCGGCTGTCGCCTGTTAAGATAGCCAGAGCCCCCGGCATCAGGCCAGCATCCATCAGGGCCTGCCCAATGGCAAAGCATGGGCCGGCTGCTTCAGAAGCAGGACGGGCAATGACAGAACACCCAGCTGCCAATGCTGCCGCAATTTTGCGAGCGGGCAGCAAGGCTGGGAAGTTCCAGGCGGACAGTGCCAGAGATGGACCGACTGGCTGGTAATTTACAGTCAGGCGTTCATCAGCATTGCGACCCGGAATGGTTTGACCATAGATGCGCTTGGCTTCTTCTGCCTGCCATTCAAACTGGTCTGCTGCTGCTCCGGTCTCACCAATGGCCTCTGCCAGTGGTTTGCCGGTTTCAAGGGACATTACATGGGCAATGTCCTGCGTCCGTTCGCGGATCAGATCAGCGGCCTTGCGCAGCACCTTGGCGCGCTCCCATGCCGGAACCGCAGCCCATTTCGGGAAGGTGTCCTTTGCCAGTTTCAAAGCGCTGGCAATGTCGTCTGCACTTGCAGCGGCAATGGTGCCGATCACTTTGCTGGTGACCGGGCTATGTACATCGCGGGTTTCGCCGTTGCTGGCTGGCGCCCACTCTCCGCCGATAAGAAGCTTCGCATCTGTCATGATTAAATGCTCATTTCCAAATATTTGTCCTGAACGTCATCGCACCAGTTGCCAACGTTCCAATTGCCATAAGCGCCCATGCCACCCGCCGGATCTTCTCCGTAATAAACCGGCACATGCACCACGCTGAGACCTTTGTGCGCTCTGGCTTTTTCCAGTGCTTCATTCAGGTCTTCCGCGCTGCTTCCGCCAGAAAGCGCAAGCACGCCATCCACCGCATTCGCCATGGCGATGTAATCGACAGCCACACCATCATTGGTGCGGTAATCCTTGCCGTACTGAGCAAGTTGAAGGTGGCTAATGGCAGCCATGCGGCGGTTGTCGAAGATTAAAACCGTGCCGTGAACACCATGCTCCACACCGTCGATCAGCACTTGTGGGTTCATCATGAAGGAGCCGTCACCGGTAAACGCGACAGAGTATTTCCCATTGTCCGCCACGCCACCTGCGATGAGTGCGGAGACTGCAAAGCCCATATAAGAGGCTCCGGTTTCGGTGATGGTTTCGCCGACACGGTCATCTTCCACCACCTGAAAGCCATTGGCCTGCACGTCGCCCGCATCAAAAAGCTTGAGGGCGCTGTGTTTTTTGCAAAAATCAGAAGCGGCTTTGATGGCTTGCGGCTGGGTGAGGACCTCTTGCCCCCACATGGGGTCACTCACCCGCCCTGCTGCATAGCGACCTGCCTTGAAGGCAGTCCATTCGCTTTTCTTTGCAGCACAGTCTTTCAGCCAGTCAGCTTTGTTGGCGACACCACCTTTTGCGAGCTCAGCAAGCAGCAGCTTCACCACCTCGCCGATGTCTCCGTTTAATGCCGTGGTTTGGGCGTAGTGCTGCACATCCATTGGATCGGCGTTGATGTTGATGACGTGTTTCGCCTTTGGCCACCCCATACCGGAGCAGTCACTCTGGCACACAGCGCGCGAGCCGATGGCGACCAGAAGTTCCGCGCCCT
Organism: Pseudovibrio sp. Ad13; assembly: GCF_001623225.1. Lineage (NCBI taxonomy): Bacteria > Pseudomonadati > Pseudomonadota > Alphaproteobacteria > Hyphomicrobiales > Stappiaceae > Pseudovibrio > Pseudovibrio sp. Ad13. The sequence goes on from NZ_LMCC01000006.1 coordinate 187,955, forward strand.
GCATGGCGTGATTGCCGCTGATGGACCCTTTCGAGCCACCCACATGCATGTTCTGCGGATGTGCATCCGGCAGGATGCCCAGAGAGCCCGGAGATTCCACCACCACTGCACCAGAGGCTTCGGCAAGGGCGCGAAGTCCCTCAGCGAACGGACGGGAGCCGCCGCCCGCTTTGATGGCGATCTTGCTCGTGGACTTTAGAAGCTCCACCGCTTCCAGCAAGTTGTGGTCTACGGCTGGAATGGTTGGCTCGTAGGTTGGAACGGTCGGCAGACTGTCCAGCCGGATATCCAGTTTTTGTGGTTGGGTGTTGAGTGGTAGGTTCAGGTAGAACGGGGCTGCCTTGAACGGATGATAGACGCAGCTGGCACCCATGCGCAGAGCATTGCGCAGCGCTTCTGGCGTGTGCAGTGTGTAGGCCTGAGACATGGCCGAGGTGATCTGCTGGAACAGGCCCTGCTGCGGCTTTGGCACCTGCTGCATGTTGTAGCCTTCGCCATAGGTCGTCTCATCACCATAGATGTGATAGAGGCCAATGCCGTTGGAGGCGGCAGCTAAAGAGCCTGCCATAGCTTGCAACGCACCGGGACCAATGGAGGTCACGACCGCACAAACCTCACCATACACCCAGCGCAGGGCCGTGCCTGCATGGGCCATTTCCACCTCATTGCGGAACTGCCATGTACGCACAAGGCCAGCATCTTCATAAACGCGCAGCACTTCGCCCAGTTCGGTAGAACCGTGGCCGAAGATTGCCAGATACTTGGTGACGCCCTGACGCATCAGGCCCAGAACCAGCGCTTCAGACAGCGTCATGGTTACTTGCTCAGCGAAATGGCCTGCAGCGATGGCAGCTTCAAGTCCGCCCTGGGCTTGAAGCCAGTTGGCGCGCTCTTGCATGCTGCCTGGAACAGATAAAGACATCTCTGTACCTCGCCGCTTAGAAGCTGATCGTCTGGCCAGTACGTGCAGAGTCTTCTGCCGCCAGCGCAAACTTGAGAACATCACGGCCCTGCCGTGCTGTCAGGATCGGGTCACCACCTTCTGTAATTGCATCAAGGTAGTGGCGTGTGGAGTTGACGAAGCTTTGCTCCCAGCCCGCATAGATATCGCGGTACTCGGTGACTTTGCCTTCGCGGTAGTGAATCAGTGGCGCGGGGTTGCCAATGGAGCCGTGGCCGCAGTTGATCCAGAGGACGCCTTGCGTTCCGGTGATCTCAACCCGGTCATCCTGCGCGTAGTGCTTGGTCGCGATTTCCAGCTCTGGAGAGTAAACCACCTCCAGATTGCCGATCTTGTTGCCGGGGAAACGGAAGGACACCATGGACGGGGCATCCAGATAAATGCCCTTGAACACTTCGGTCTGGCCGATAAAGGCGTGCACGTCAGACGGCATGCCCATAAAGTGCCAGGCGAGCGCGAATTTGTGGTGCCCGTCGTCAAACACCAGCGGGCCGCCGCCTGCCATGTCCTTCATCTGCCGCCATGCGTTGGCAGCGGCAGGCACCTTCCAAGCGGTTTTACTCTTGCCCGGATTGGATATGATGCGGATGGAAATCGGGTCTCCAATCGCGCCTGCATCCACCAGCTCTTTGGCTTTCAGCACTGGGGGATGGAAGATGAAGTTTTCGAAGATTTTGAAAGGGCGGTCATAACTTTCTGCGGCTTCAACAAGGATGTCAGCCTCGTCCATGTTCATACACATGGGCTTTTGAAGCGAGACCATCTTGCCAGCTGCGATGGCATCCAGTGCGGCTTGCAAATGCAAATGGTGTGGCAGCAGGATTTCTACCAGATCGATATCTGGGCGGGCCAGAATCTCTCTGTAATCATCGCTGATGATCGGGTCATCAACGCCCCATGCCTCTGCCTGAGACTGGGCCTGCTTTACGTTTTGATCGCACAAGGCAACAATCTTGCCTTTCGGGTTCTGCTTATACTCAATGGCATGCAAATCCGAAATACGACCTGTGCCCAGAATGGCAACGCGAACCGGCTGGTTCCCCATCCTTTACTCCCTCATAAAACACATTTTCTGAACAAGCGCGCCAAGCTCCTCAAAGCGCTTGTCATCAATTCGAACTGTCGGTCCTGAAACGCCGATCGCGGCGATCATCACCCCATGCTCATCAAAAACCGGTCCCGCTACGCAGCGGATGCCGGAGGTAAATTCTTCGTCGTCAATCGCGTAGCCACGATCTCTGCTTTTGGAGATTTCTGCTGCAAGGGCGGTGTGTTCCGTCAGGGTCACAGGGGTGAATTGCTTCAGCTCCTGCTCTGCCTGTGCATCACCAAACGCCAGAAAGGCCTTGCCAAGAGCGGTGCAGTGCAACGGCCCTAGCGACCCGATGGGATGATCAACCTTGAGCGGAAGCTCAGAATCGATTTTATCCACATACCAGACCTGAGAACTGGCCAGCACAGCCATGTGTGAGCATTCTCCCGTCTCGCGGGTGAGCTGCTTCAGGATAGGCTGCCACTGCTGGCGAACTGCTACAATTGCCTCAGCCGTTGGCCCAGACCCTTGAGAACCTGTCATTTTCTCGCTTGCCGCGTAACGCCTGTCAGTCCCTTGCGTCGCGTAACCGCATGCAACCAAAGTACGCAGAATATGCGTCGCATTGGACTTGTCGACACCGAGGTAACTCGCGATATCCGTAAGCCGCAGCGGCTTGGCCTGCTGGGCAAGATAGTCGAGCGTCTGAAGTCCACGGGATAGCGATTGTAAAAGGCGCAACGTCAATCTCCATTCACACACTGGAAAAAGTTGAAATATGGACAACTAATTACACGAAGTTAAACATAGGGCAACAAATTTCCAGCATCTGGACTCAGAATTGACACAGGTTTTACAGGAGTGCAAGAGGCGGCATACGTATTTTTGTACAAAATAGGCTTGACATTTACCGAAACTCACGGCGAAATGGGGCTTATATTCAGTTTTGTTGCGCATAAGGCAACTTATTGATGAAATGAATTTGTAAAACATATGCAAACTCTTGGGAGGGGATTGAAATATGAATAAGCGCAGAAGGCAACTTTTGCTTGCTGCGGTGCTTGCGCCCGTCATGGCGACAGCATCCATGGTTCCATCATTTGCAGCGGACGAAGTCACCATTTCTCACTACTTTACCGGTGAGCTGGGCCAGAAAGGCCTGAAGGACATTCTGGAGGGCTTTAAAGCCAAGTCCGGTATCACTGTTAAAGACAGCCCAATCGGTCATGAAGACTTCAAGACCGGTATTTTAGTGCGCGCAGCGGGCAACGCACTGCCGGACGTGTTCTCTTACTGGGCCGGTGCACGGACACAGTTCGTCATTGACGTGGGTGATCTGCGTCCAATCGACGGCATATGGGACAAGGCTGGTCTGGACAACGTTGTCGCCAAATCGGTTGCGGACGGTGCAACCAAGTATGACGGCGAGCGTTATCTGGTGCCATTCGGTTACCACTACTCCGGTCTGTTCTTTAACAAAGCTGTTATGGAAAAGGCTGGCATCACGGAAGCTCCCAAGACCTGGGAAGAGTTCCTCGCAGCCTGTGAAAAGCTGAAGGCAAACGGCGTGACCCCTATCGCGCTTGGTTCCAAGAACCGCTGGCCTGCTCAGTTCTGGTTTGACTATCTGATCCTTCGCACAGCGGGCCCTGACTACCGCGCAAAACTGATGAACGGCACAGCCTCTTATGCCGATCCTGAAGTGAAAAAGGCGATGGGTCTTTGGAAGAGCATGGTCGACAAAGGCTACTTTGTTGAAAATGCAAACGCAGACAGTTGGACTGATGCTTCTGACAAGGTTGCCCGCGGTGATGCGGCCATGACCCTGATGGGCACATGGATCACCGGATACTGGAACTCCATCGGCTTGAAACCGGGTGAAGACTATGACTTCTACCCATTCCCGGAAGTGACAGTTGGTGTTCCAAACGCGGTTGTTGGTCCGGTGGATGGTCTGGTGATCTCTGCAAATGCGAAGAACCCTGAAGGGGCTGAGCAGCTGCTTGAGTATCTGGTGTCAGATCCGGAAGCACAGGCCAAGTGGGCTAACATTCAGGGCGCTCTTTCTGCCAACGTGAACGTTGCCAAGTCCAACTACAACGCCGTGATGCTCAAAGCGCTCGACACCATCGACGCTGCGCAGACCTTCGCGTTCAACTATGACCTGTCCACGCCTCCGCCAGTGGCGGAAGTTGGTCTGTCCATGTTCGCACGCTTCATGGATGATCCATCCAAAGTGGATGCCATTCTGGATGAAACACAGGCCAGCGCTGCAAGCGCGTTTGCCGAATAATCATCACACTTAAAACAGAGCCGGTCGCAACATGTTTGCGGTCGGCTTGCCTCTATAGCTTCACGTATTTCCCGCCAAGCCATGCAGGTTTGGGGGAGATAGATATGCACCACTGCGAGGCAGGCTTCTTCTGAGACGGGTATGAATCAAAGCAACACATTCTGGCGCGTTGCCCTTTTGGCGCTCCCCCTCAGCGTATTCGCGCTGATCATCATCTGGCCGCTCCTAAGCTCGTTTTATTACGGCTTTACCAACTGGAACGGTTTCAGTGACAATTATGACTTCGTTGGCTTTGAGAATTTCGGAAAGCTGTTTTCCGATCGCCTCTTCATGTCTGCGGCAATAAACACGATTATCTGGATGGCCATTGCGGTGGTGCTTCCAACAATTCTTGGTCTCTCGCTGGCGCTGCTGATCGACAGCCATGTGCCCGGCGGCCCGATCTTCAAAACCATCTTTTATCTGCCAATCTGTCTGTCTGCTGTTGTGGTTGGGCAGGTCTGGGTGTGGATCTACCAACCCGACTGGGGCCTGCTGAATTCCATAATTGAGTACGTCACCAACGACCGCTTCAACTACGCCTGGCTGGCGAAACCGGACAGCGCGCTCTACTCGGTCATCGTTGCATGGTCCTGGCAGGCGACCGGTCTGTCCATGGTGATCTACCTTGCAGGCCTGACGGCTATTCCCGGTGATCTGCTGGAAGTGTGTGAGCTGGAAGGCGCGACCACGTGGCAGCGCATCCGCCACGTCATCCTCCCACTGCTGACACCGGCCACCGTGGTTGTTGTGGCGCTGAGCGTGATCAACTCTCTGAAGGGCTTTGATATCCTGTACATCATGACCGGCGGCGGGCCGTTCAACAGCTCCGATACGCTGGCCATGCACATGTACAACGAGAGCTTCAAAAAATACCTGATGGGCTATGGCAGCGCCATCTCTGTCGTGCTGTTCCTCGTCGCGTTGACCATCATTCGCCTCTATTTCAAACAGCTTAAAAAGGTGGACGAAATCTATGGCTGATACGGCTAGTCTGGGCAGTGCCAGCGGTGAATATGTTGCACCGAAGCGGTTCAATCCGTGGCCTGTTGTCATCTTCATCTGCCTGTTTACGTTGGCAATCCTGTTTCTTGCGCCAACCTTTGGCGTGCTGCTGTCCTCCGTTAAAACCACGCGGGATATTGCGCTTGGTGACCTTTGGGCCATTCCCAGCAGCATGTACTGGGGCAACTATGTTGAGGTGCTGAGCAATCCGGCGGTGCATGGCTACATGCTCAACACGTTCCTCGTGGCCGCGCCGGCAACAGCGTTTTCCATCGGGCTTGGCACGCTAGCGGGTTATGTGTTCTCCAAGCTGCCGTTCAAAGGCAGTGATCTGGTGTTTCTGCTGGTGGTGTCCGGCATGTTCTTCCCGCCGCAGGTCATCCTGATCCCGCTGTTCCGTCTGTTCAACCTGATGGGGCTGATTGATACGCTGTGGCCGATGATCATCGTGCACACTGCGCTGGGTATTCCGATCTGTACTCTGCTGATGCGCAATTTCTTCGCCACCGTACCAAACCCACTTCGTGAGGCGGCGATTTTGGAAGGGGCCAATGAATGGCAAGTGCTGACCAAGATTGCACTGCCCATCAGCCTGCCAGCCATTGCAGTGCTGGCGACGCTTCAATTCACCTGGATCTGGAACGATTTCCTCTGGCCGCTGATCTTCACCCAGTCTGACGAGAAACGCACCATCATGCTGGGGCTCGTGTTCATGAAGGGCCAATACTCCGTTGCCTGGGGCATTCAGGGCGCTATGTCGCTGATCGCCAGCCTGCCAACGCTGATCGTATTCCTGTTCTTCCAGCGCTTCTTTATCAAAGGCATGACCATGGGTGCCGTGAAAGGATAATCGGGGACATTATGAGTAGTTTGTCACTGAAAAACATCAAAAAGTCATTCGGAGATCTGGAGGTCATCCATGGGGTGGACCTTGAGGTTGAAAAGGGTGAGTTCATTGTCTTCGTCGGACCATCCGGGTGCGGCAAGTCCACCATGTTGCGCATGATCTCAGGTCTGGAGGATGTCACGTCCGGCCAGATCAACATTGCCGACAAAGACGTCACTCGTGCCCATCCATCCAAGCGCGAAATCGCAATGGTGTTCCAGTCCTATGCGCTGTTCCCGCATATGACCGTCTCCGAGAACATCAGCTTCGGCTTGCGTCTTGGTAAGATGGCGAAGGATGAGGTGGCTCGCCGCGTGAGCAATGTGGCAGAGACCCTGCAGATCACTCATCTGCTGGAGCGTTATCCGCGTCAGCTGTCCGGTGGGCAGCGTCAGCGTGTGGCCATTGGCCGTGCGATCATCCGCAATCCGCAGGTGTTCCTGTTTGATGAGCCGCTGTCCAATCTGGATGCCGCACTGCGCGTGCAGATGCGTCTGGAAATCGCTCGCCTGCACAAGCGCTTGGGCGCGACGATCATCTACGTGACCCATGACCAGACCGAGGCGATGACCCTTGCGGACCGGATTGTGGTGTTCAATCATGGTGTGATTGAGCAGGTCGGGCGTCCGATTGATCTTTATGAGCGTCCGTCGAATAAGTTCGTTGCTGGCTTCCTTGGTGCGCCGTCCATGAACTTCATCGGCGCGACTGCGCAGCAGGGGGCTATCCAGCTGGATGGCTTCAACATCAACGATGCGCAAAGGGCTGAAGCGAATGGGGCGATCACGCTTGGCATCCGTCCGGAGCACATGAGCATCACCAATACTGAGGCCTGTGATTTCTCTGCGAAGGTGGAACTGGTTGAAGAGCTTGGGTCAGAGTCCCTCGCCTACCTGCAAACCAGCTTCTCCTCCGATCCAATCACCATGCGGGTGGACCATTCCATCACCGTGCGTGAAGGGGATATGCTGCCGGTTTCCGTGAACCATGAGTTCCTGCATGTGTTTGCTGAAGGTGGGGCGTCCCTGTAAGGGCGTTTAACCACCGCCGATAATGACACCGGCGGCAAACACCAGTGAACCGCCGAGAACAACCTGAAACGTCGCCCGCAAGAGCGGCGTTTCCATGTATTTGCTCTGGATCCATGCAATCGCACAGAGCTCAACCGCCACAACGAAAAACGCGATGAACGTGGCCACCCAGAAATCACTGAGCAGATAGGGGATGGTGTGGCCCAGCCCACCAAGAGCTGTCATCACACCGGACGCAACGCCGCGCAAGGCAGGCGAGCCTCGTCCGGAAATCTGCCCGTCATCCGAGACAGCCTCCGTAAAGCCCATGGAAATACCCGCTCCGATGGAAGCCGCAAGGCCAACGAGAAACGTGGTCCATGTGTTGCCTGTTGCAAAGGCTGTCGCGAACACGGGCGCCAGTGTGAAGACGGAGCCATCCATCAACCCGGCGAGGCCCGGCTGGATCAGGGTCAGGATCAGCTTGCGGTGCGCGGTTTCTTCCTCTTGCTCTCTTGTTGAGGCCAGATGAATTTGTGACAAGGTGCGGGCTTTGTTCTGGTGATCAGCTTCCACCGCTGCCAAGTCGCCCAGTAAGCGGCGGGTATCTGCATCCGTGCTCTTCTTTTCAGCGTTCTCGTAGAATGTGCGCGAGGCCGTCTCCATGTTCTCGGAGATATGACGGATCTGATCGAGCGTCAGCTGTGTGGAGAGCCAGAGCGGGCTTCGGGCATAGAACCCGGAGACATGTTCGCGGCGGATCAAAGGGATCGTGTCACCGAAGCGTTTTTGGTGCAGCTCGATCAGCGAAATCCGGTGCTGGTCTTCCTCATTGGCCATATCAGCGAAGACAGCGGCGGTTCCCGGATAATCATCCTGCAATCGTTTTGCAAACCCCCGATAGATGCGAGCGTCATCTTCCTCTGACGAGATGGCAAGAGCGAGTACCTGCTGCTCGCTTAGGTCAGAAAATCGCATGCGTGACGTCAGATACAACATCCATGAACTTTCTATTTTGCAATTTCGCGCAGATCCTAAGCAGATTTCATTGCAAACAGGCGGTTTCAGTCCCTCAAATAAGCTGCAAATTTGAACGGGCTGGCGTGGCAAATGAGGAGAATTGAGTGCCGCGCCATTGATTGCGCTATCAGCAGATGTGATTGATGTTTTTGGGAAAACGTGATCGGCAATGCCTACTTAAATGCAAAGAACGCTTGCATTTGAGCAGACCGGTTTAGCCAGCTTTAACTTATTATACTAAAGTCGATTCCATGCCTTAAAATAAACGGATAGGAGGAGCACAACTTTATTAGCCAATAACAAAACTTAGTTAGCAGGAGACGTGTCATGCCTGTAAATAAGTTGAATGCTGAACAGCACGATTGGGCCAAGGCAGTCTACCAGAACATGCATTGGAACTTCCCCGAGGAAAACGGGGACCAAACCAATCGTACAGCAAGAACCTCAAACGAGCAGATCAATGGTGTTCATGGTAATCATGACCAACGCAATGGAACTGCCGACCCGGATTTGAGCGACTATGTCGTCGTCGACACCCCACCTCCAGAACGGCCCGCTGGCGCAAAGCCAATGCCGGTTCATGCTGTCTTTGAGGAAATTGGCCTGCCGGAATCCGAAACGCTTCGTGAGCGGTTAGACTGCTTGCGCACCTTCCAGCAGAAGAAAGAGGATTTCTTAAAAGACCCTCTCGCAACAGCTTATGCTGACCCTTCAGCCGCCAAATGGGAACATCATGTGAAAGATGTTCTGGGCATGCCTCAGGAAAAAGCTGATGAGATGGTCAAGCAGCAGTTCACTCGTGATCTGAAGAAAGAACTGAGGGAAGAGTCCCGGAGTGTCACCAAGGAAATTTTTGACAGTCAGGCAGATGATCCCCGCTTCAATGAATTCCTGCAGAATGCAGCCAACTCCAATCCTAAGCAGCTGACCCCGGCCCACCGCGAAATGCTGGTGTTTATGAGCCAGAATATGGTCAAGCTTGGGAATGCACTCGTCAAAGATGTCAATGAGCTGTACCGCCAGCATGCCTTCGGCAAAGCTATGAGCGACACCATCGACAATGCAAAAGAAAATGCGGTTTCTGACAGTGAACGACAAAAGCTGGAAGAAATTGAACAGGAAGTTGTTGAATACCGCATGGCTGTTGCCCGGCAGCTGGGTATGGCGCTGAACACCACAAACGACGTTCAGTCTGCCATCAGCTTTGGCCAGACCGTTGATTCTGCCGTTGATGAGTTGGCAGAGCAGAACGATCGCGCCCTGAAGGCAGCCTCCGGCCTTGCGAAGATGGCCAAGAACATGGTCAACGACCATCTTGCCCAGACCAACAGCCCCCGCAAGACCATGAACTGGGTTGCCACCCAGCCATGGGCAAAGCTCGTTGATATTGACATCACCACCAAGGGTGAGTTCTTCAACATTGAAGCGCAGCTGCGCGACAGCGCTGCGGGAAATGAAGACACTGACGGTCTGGATATCGACAGCAACACCCATCTGGCACAGCGAAATCTGTCCAAAGAAAAGCTCATGGCCAATCCTGAGCTGATCTTTAACGGCTTGCGCTCGCCGGAAATGATGGCCGCGTTGACTACCAAGGTCACCGGAGAGGCCAGCAATGATGATGTGCCATTTGTTGAGAAGCCAAGTGATCTGGCAATGAACTGGGGTGAAACCCTCGCCCGTGCGCAGGAAAATGGCCGCGACATCAGTGATCAGCTGCCTGATTACATGACTTTGAAACAGATCCGCTATCACGACATCAAGAAGGGCTTCTTCTCCAACACGGACACCGTGAAGACGGCCTGGGTTGTGGAACAGAAACCAACCTCTGACACTGTTGCCGAGGTCAACCTGATCAACAATCTGCCACGAGCCATTGCGGGTGATCTGGGCGATCTTGCTCTCAACATGTCTGATCTGCGAGAAGATCAGACACAAAAGAGCAGCGACATTCAGGACAAGAGAGGTCATCTGGACGAGTTCCTTACCTCCAAGGGTGACGGCCTGTTGCAAAGCTATGGGAATGCACATGATGCGATCAGCAGTTTGCAGGACCATGCCATGAAGGAAGTCATGGCCAAGATGAGCAACAGCTCAAGCATCCGCAAGATTTTGAAATGGGCGAAGGAGCAACCTTGGTCAGCCATGTTCCAGGTTGAAATTACACCAATGGAAGGTGGCAAGAAGGATCAGTACAATGTCGTGATCAAGGAAGTTGAACACGGCAAGACGGAAGCAAGCAGTGTTGTGCTGAATGAGCCAACTGATCAAGACAAGGAAAATGCCGGTAACATCGCTGACGAAGATGATCAGGCCTTTGGTGAAGATCTGCATGGTTTAAGCGGCGCCTTGAAGGCCCTGCTGAACCCATCCGTTTACAAACAGCTGATCTCCAAGCCAACCGGTGAAAAGAGCGACGGAATGCAAATCGTCGAAGAACCAACCAAACTGGCACGGGACTGGGCAGACCTTATTCAGAAGTCTGCTGGCCCCGGTGCAAACCTGCCGGATTATCTGGAACTTCGTCAGGTCAAATACCGCATCCGCTCCTTCCTGCCTTGGAAGAGAAACAAGCTGGAAGCCTGTTGGGTTCTGGAATTTAAGCCTACGGCTTTTAAACAAGCCGCATAAATGAGCATCATGTGCTCATAGACGACGAATGACCTTCCTTATCTAATGGCTTGGGCTCTGCGGTTTGCCGCAGGGCCCGTTTTCTTATCCGGTTTGCAAGGCAATCCAAAGCGGCAGGCTGATGCATGAGAGCAAGGTGGACTGGGCGATCAGCGTGGCCGGTTGCCGGCAGTCTGCCCCAAAGGCCGCGGCCAGAACGTGAGCAGCTGAAGCGGTGGGCAAAGCTGCAAACAGCACCAGTACGGAGGCCTGCTCTTTGGGAATGGCAAAGCTGTGCACCATAAACCAGGCGATGCAGGGCAAGGCCAACAGTTTTATGGAGTTCAACCCACCCGTATAGATATCCAGCTTCATCAGTCCTTGCCAATCAAGTGTCGCTCCAATCGCCAACAATGCAAGGGGGATGGCGGCCAGAGCCAGTTGATTGAGACCTTCCGAAAGAACTGAGGGAAGCGGATATCCGCTCAAACCCACCGCAACACCGCTAAGGGCTGCCAGAAAGAATGGATTGAGCACCACCTTTTCCGCAGCCTTGCGCAGGCCAAGACCTTTGCCCATAGAAAGAGCTGTCACCGCCATCAGGTTTGCCATTGGTACCGCAAAGCCAATGGCAATAGCCATAAGCGAGGCACTGTCCGCATCCAGCGCACTGATCGCTACAAATCCGATTGCGGTATTAAACCGCCAGGCCGTTTGCCAACCAGCGGCAAAATCCAGAAAACGCGTCGGGCCAAACGGGCGCAGCATCCACCCCAACAGCAGCCCAACCCCTAAAATACCCCAGGTGCCCAATCCGATGATGGCTGCATCATCCAGATTGATGGGGCGAGCTGCTGCGGCGGAAAACATCAGGGCTGGGAACAGCAACTGAAAGTTCAGCGTATCAATGCCGCGCCATGTGGCCTGATCCAGACGTTTGCCAAACACGCCGCCCAAAGCCAGCAAGCCCAGACTTGGCAGCAATGCCATCGCGATCCCCATGTGCGCTCTCCTTGACGGTTTGGCTGGTCTTTCCTGCTGCTATGTCTTAGGCTAATGAGAGACTATAAAATAATAAGCTAAGCTTATAATATGTGGTGATACCTAATGACCAAGCCTGATGGCCTCAACTCTTTTGCAATGCGCTTGCCAGAACTTGCCGTGCGCGCTCTGCCTTTGTTGCAGGTGGTTTGCTCCGTCACCAAAACCGCGCATCAATTGGGGGTAAGCCAGTCTGCCGTCAGCCAGTCTATTGCAGAGCTTGAAAAGCGGCTTGGCGTAAAGGTGCTTCGCCGTGGTGCGCAACCGGTGCAGCTGACGGATGAGGGCAAGCTGATCGCTCAATATGCCCTGAGCGTACAGGCGGCGGAAGAAAATGCGCTGGCCAGCATCAATGACCTGCGCCAGAACAAAGGCGGGCGTGTGCGCATCGGGTCTTCGGGCCCTTCTGCCTCCACTCAGCTCCTGCCTCATGTCATGAAGCGTTTCTCACGCCACTACCCCGGTATTGCGCTGGAACTGCGTGAGGCGCAGGATCAGGAGATCATCGCAGCTTTGCGACGCGGTGAGGTGGATGTGGCCGTAGTCCCGGGACTGGATGGAGACGAGGAGTTCGAGAGTCTGCCCATTGCCTGTGACCGACTTGTCGCAATCACTGCAGATGATATGAACTTGCCGCTGCACATGAACGCTGAAGCTTTTCAAAAGCAGCCCTTCATTATGACAAAGGGGGGCAGTGAGCCGTTGGTGCGGAAATGGTTTGGCCGGTCAGATACAGACCCACGCGTGGATCACTCCATTCAGCAGATCACATCCATTCTGGCGGTCGTTCGCTCCGGCCTTGCCTGCTCTATTATTGCAGAACTGGCACTGCCTGAGGATCTGGATGGCGTGAAAGTCTTGCCGCTTGATCCCCCTGCCCCGCGTAGCCTGTTCCTTACTCGCCTGCCAACAACACCCAGCAACAGCGCGGTGACGAGATTTTGGGAATTTGCCGAGCAGGAGATCTATCGGGAGGAGTAATTTTCCTCTGCCCCTGGGGCAGTGCCGCAACTCTCTTATCTTAGTTAATCAGAATATGCTCATAAGTTACGATTCCGGGGATGAATTTTCCAAAACTGTACCGGGTGGTCGGTTGAAAACGATAATTTACGCCCGTCAGGCGCGAAATTTTCACCAAAAATTTTCGTGATGACCGTAGGTAAACTACGTAATTTGAAATTAACTAATTGAAAAACAACAGAAAAGTTTGAAATAGTTCTATTGTAGATGTATTCCATATGCATGCCGAGGATGTAAACTAAATCATAATAAAAATCATGGTGGGAGGCTAACCATGGAAATAATGACGAATATCCTAGGCGAAATCAACTCGATCGTTTGGGGCCCTGTAATGCTTATAGCTATTCTCGGGGTAGGACTTTTTCTCCAGATCGGACTCAAACTAATGCCCATCTTTAAGTTGGGCACGGGCTTTAGCCTGCTCTGGAAGGGTCGCCAAGGCGAAGGTGGCGGTGAAATCAGCCCCTTTAATGCGTTAATGACTTCTCTTTCAGCTACAATCGGAACAGGTAACATTGCAGGCGTTGCGACGGCTGTGTTCCTGGGCGGGCCTGGCGCTCTCTTCTGGATGTGGATGACTGCTCTGGTGGGCATGGCAACCAAGTATGCCGAAGCTGTCCTCGCGGTGAAATATCGTGAGCGTGACAACGCTGGCAACTTTGTTGGCGGCCCGATGTACTACATCAAAAACGGTCTGGGTCGTAAGTGGTACTGGCTTGCTCCAACCTTTGCTGCGTTCGGCGCCGTTGCTGCGTTCGGCATCGGTAACGGTGTGCAGGCCAACAGTGTTGCGAATGTTTTGAATGAGAACTTCAGCATTCCGGCACAAGCGACTGCTGTTATCCTGATGGTACTCACCGCTGCCGTTATTCTGGGAGGAGTAACACGCATTGGCAACGTTGCTGGTAAGCTGGTTCCGTTCATGGCTATTGCATACATTGCAGCTGGCCTTGTCGTACTGATCGTCAACATCGATTCCATCGGTGCTGCTGTGCAGACAGTGTTTGCTCAGGCGTTCACTTCCACAGCTGCTGAAGGTGGCTTTGCTGGTGCTGCTGTTTGGGCTGCGATCCGCTTTGGTGTTGCCCGTGGCGTCTTCTCTAACGAAGCTGGTCTGGGTTCTGCGCCAATCGCTCACGCGGTTGCTGAAACCAAGAGCCCTGTCAATCAGGGTCTGATCGCAATGTTGGGTACGTTCATCGACACTCTCATCGTTTGCACCATCACTGGTCTTGCGATTGTAGCGTCCGGTGTGTGGACCTCTGGCTCCTCTGGTGCAGCGCTCACCTCTCTGGCATTTGAAACATCTCTGCCAGGCGTGGGTGGTTATCTGATTGCGATCTCGCTCTCAGTGTTTGCGTTCACCACCATTTTAGGCTGGAGCTTCTACGGCGAGAAATGCGTTGGCTTCTTCTTTGGGCCTCGTGCTCTCAAGCCATACCGCATCCTCTGGGTGGTTGCGATTTACTTCGGCGCAACTGCGGAACTGAGCTTCATCTGGCTGCTGGCTGATACGCTGAATGCGATGATGGCTATTCCAAACCTGATCGCACTGGCACTACTCAGCCCGGTTGTCTTCAAGCTGACCAAGGAGTTTTTCTCCGAAGATGGTGAGACTGAGGACGCAAAAAAAGCCCCGGCTGAATAAGAGAAAACACAGTTTTCAAAAGAATGGCCCGGTTTCATCACCGGGCCATTTTTGTATGTGCCGCGATCTATGAGATTGCCAGCGTGGTTTCAGGCTAACCGTATCAAATGCCAGAAGAGTGGAATTGATTGGTCCTTGGTTGCAATCCATGGTTTAGATAAGTAACTAATCACTACAGAAGTAACGACCCAAACTCTGTCATTTTCAATCTCTAGTTGATTCATGAGGTGAGCTCAAATGACATTGCTTATTGCTGCTTTGTGCTAAGCAGTTGCAAGGTCAGTGGAGTATCGTTTTAACCTTCCATCTATTGGGTTAACGAACTCAGTTTTAGATTAATGGCCTCGAATTTGGAGTGCAGCATGCTGTTGCGATCTTTGATAGGACTTTTATGGGCTTTCGCCATTTTGTTCGGGCTCAATTTTCTTCTTTCTTCTGAAGACAGTGGTTTTCAAGCGATCCACGAAGCCGCTCAAAACGGCAATGCCAAGGCTCAACACAATCTTGGTTTCATGTACGCTGAGGGACTGAGCGTGCAGCAAGATACTGAGCGAGCTTTAAAGTGGTATCGACGAGCAGCCAATCAGGGCAATGTCAGGTCGCAATACAACCTTGGAATCAGGTACGAAAACGGAAGAGGTGTGCGGCAGGATTATGCGCAGGCTTTAAAATGGTACCAGCGGGCAGCTGATCAAGGTTATTCCATGGCGCAATCTAACCTCGGAGCCATGTACGATGCCGGAAGAGGCGTGCGGCAGGATTATGCGCAAGCTTTAAAATGGTACCGGCGAGCTGCCGATCAGGGTTATTCTACAGCACAAACTAATCTCGGGGGGATGTACGACGCTGGAAGGGGTTTGCGGCAAGATTATGAGCAAGCTTTAAAGTGGTACCAAAGGGCCGCAGACCAAGGAGAGGTTGTTGCGCAATACAATCTCGGGGTCATGTACTTTGTAGGGAAAGGTGTAGAGCAGGACTATACCAAAGCGCAAAATTGGTCACATTTTGCTGCGGAACAAGGCTACGCTAAGGCGCAATCTAATCTCGGAGTCATGTACGCCGAGGGAAAGGGTGTGCCGCGGGATTATGAACGAGCTTTAAAGTGGTATCGCCTAGCTGCGGAGCAGGGGGAGGCGATAGCACAAAAGAACCTTGGAGACATGTACGTGGATGGAAGAGGTGTGTCGCAAAGTTATGCGCAGGCTGTGAAGTTTTACCGTCTAGCTGCTGAACAGGGCGAAGCCAATGCGCAATATAATCTCGGTGTAATACACGCCAATGGAGAAGGAGTCCCGCAGGACATCACAAGCGCATATGTCTGGTTCTCGATTTCCAAAGAAAATGGAAATGATAAAGCTGCGCAAATTATGGATCGTGTAGCGAAGTTACTTTCGCCTCAAGATTTATCCCAAGCACAACATAGAGCAGACGCATTCATTGAGAAGCAGGGAAGTTACTAGGGGCAAAGCCATACAGGATTGACCCTCTGCAAGAGTTCATCGACTTCTGGGGCAAGGACGTCCCCATGCTTCTTCAGTGCCAGCACATTGGCTGATCCCTGCCACTGTTTGCGGCAGGGGTGTCAGGTTTTGCTGAAAGCTACTTCCACCAGGCATCCGGTGAGGTGTAAGCGTCGTAGCTGTTGTTGTTCCGTTCCCACTGGTACTGAGCGGAATCGTAAGCGGACATGGATTCCAGTTTTGCGTCTGGATTGGTTTTCTGCGCGTCGAAGAGGTCTTCATGGGCTTTGGTGAGCAAGTTGACGACCGGATCATTTGAAAAGAGGTCGCTCTCCTTGCCACCTGATAGTCGTTTGTAAGCGGCCTGAGCGCTGGCTTTGTTTTCTGCCCACTCAAAAGATTTCTGTTCTTCTGCGGAGGTTTCTTCCTCCAGATACTTCAAAAGAGACAGATAATTGTCTGCAGTCGGCCCAGCCTCGGGAGCGTTTTTTTTCAGGATCTCGTCAAGCTGCTCTTGCATCACTTGCTTTGCAGCTTCTATCTCTTCATCAGAGAAATAGCCGTTTTCATTGCTAGCGATCAGGTGGAGGGTCTCGCGGTCAAACTCCAGATCATCAAAGATGTCTTTACGAAACGCTTCGATGTCATCCTTGTACTTGCTGGAGGTCGTATCAAGGTCGCCATAAAGATCGGTCAGCTTAGCACGTGCATCAACGGCAGTATCCGGGGTCGGCTTTAAGTCAGGCGTCTTTGTCTTGTCTTTCGACTCATCATCCGGTGACAAAACACTCTGGTTGACACGAGTGCTGATCGACGACGACGCATTGCCTATATACTTTGCAACGCTGTAGTTGGAGAAGCTGTAGGTTCCGCCGCTACTGCTGAAAAAGCTCACAATTATTGTCCTTATAAAATCAATAGTGCGATGCTAGTGGCCCAAACCTGCGTGGCGCTGTTCTTTCTGGAAATGAAAGGCGCAAAACCGCAGTTTCTGACGTTGCGGAATCTACGTGGAAATTTTACTCTGTTTTATAAGGTTTTGGCTGTTAATCAGCGATCTCGAAGACTTCGCCTGAGTTCAGGTCCTTGATCATATCAATCGCCTGACCGCTCCAGTGATAGCTGAAATGCCGGGCCTGAAGTGGAGCTTCCACCACATCGGGATAAAACGCGGCAATACACAACCCGCCCTCGTCCCGCACACTTGGGTAGAGAATGCCATCACCACCATCTTCCAGCAGCTTGCGTGCGAAGACCTGAGAAGCGCTGTAATCATCCGGGTGGAGGAGAACTTCAAAACGAGGATCTGTTACGTCAGCAAGTTTAGCCTCAACACTGCCGATCAACTCGCGCATCTGCGCAATCCAGCCCGGTGCCTCTTGCGTGGCGGCATAGAAATTTCCGGTATGATGCACAGTCTCGAACAGCGCGGTTTCAAAAGATTTGGCGGCATAAAAAGCGCCGAAGTACCCATCATGGAAACGGCCAGTCCGGTCAGGAGAGGCATGGGTGAATGGTGCCATCAGATAGGAAGACCCCGTTCCATTGACCCGCCGCTCAACGGGTACGAGATCCAGATTGCCGATGGTTTCTGCAAGGCGCGGATTGGTGCGGCTCTCTGCAGCGGCCAAAAGTTCCCAATCTGCGGGATCGGCAATGTCTTCAAACAAATCTATGGGTGGGTAGGCCGAGTTGACCAACCGATAATATTTGGGCCAGTTGACATGTGTTTCAGGAGCTTTCAGGTCCGTCTCCACCAAAGTTAATGTGGTCACCAGTTGCCTCGCTGCGCATCAAGATATCTGCGCACGCGCATTAAGTCCGTGAGTTGTCCGCCCATCATAATTTCAAGGGCAGATCTGCCGTCAAAGTCAGTGTTGGCGCGTTTCACCCAGCCATACCCGCGGTTGGTATCACTGAACAGCAGGCGAAGCGCTTTGTGAATACCAAGCAGATTGGACAGGCGCGCCGCAAGGTCCACACTGACACGGCCATAATGTCTGGTCTTCCAGCGTTGATAGGTGCGCTTGGCAATGTCTCCCAGCAGCAAAGTGGCCTGCTCATCCGTCAACTGCCAGCGCTCAAACAAGTTGATCACCGCCCGCTGCATGGCATGCACTTCTTCCTCGGTAAACTTTGGTCCACCGGGAGCCAGAGGTTGTTCAATCTTACGAAGGCTAGGCATCTTCCCTCTCATCAAACCAGCTGAATAGCGCAATGACATATGGCACCATATTATGATTTTGGCGTCAAATGTCAAGAATCTGAACCCGGGCATACGCGAAATCAGAAATATAAAAAACCTAAAGTAGCAGTTTAATGGAGTACATCCTAAAATACGCAATAACTAATATAGGCGTGGATGACCAAGCGTCCGCCTTGATGTGTGAGAGGGGTATCTATAATTATCGATAAAAATACGAATATAAAATAGTTGGGGTGGGGCCGTGACTTATAAATCTCGCAGTTTGAGCAGTGTTTCCATATTTGCGCTTGTTTCAAACATCGTCATCGCAGCACCGCTTATGGCGCAGACGGTTCATATAACTGCACCTCAGACCGCGCCCAACGATGCTGCGCTGGACACGCAAGTGATCACTGGCCCAATCGCAGAATACTCCGGGCAATTGCAGGTGAGTGTGACCGGCGGCGAGGCTATCGGGAATGATGCGAGTGCAGAAATAACCATCCGTGGCATTAAAGGCGATATTACCCAGAACAATTCTGGTGAGATTGCTGTTGAAGTCAGCGGTGGTCTTGCGGATAGCAGTACAAACCCGAACAGCGGTGCGAATGCAGCGATCACCATTGATGGTGTTGAAGGTACGCTGGAAATAGACAATATCGGGACAATCTCGGTCAAAGGCACCAGTCAAAGTGCAACCACATCGGGCACTGGCAAAGCCAGTGTAAAAGTGAATGTGAAGGCCATTGATGGCCGGTTGATGGGCGACAACCTGGGAACGCTTTCCAGTTATGCTCAGGCAGGTTCGGCCACAGCCAACGGAAGCGGCAAGGCAGATGCGAGCGTTGAGGGCTTTGGCACCTATCTGGATGTTGAGGGAGACAACATCGGCACCATCAAGGTTGAGGGCCATGCTGGAATAGCTGTATCCGCCTCAGGCGCCGCGGATGCTGATGCCGATATCACTGGCATCGACAACGATCTTGAAGGGGCCAACAAAGGTCTGATCAGCATTCTCGCGAAAGGAGGTCAGGCTACCTCTGAAGGTGCAGGAGATGTTGATGCATATGCTCTTGCTATCGGCGTAAAAGGGGATGCGGAAGCGAATAGCGGGACTATCCTTGTTGATGCTGATAACAGAAATGGCACAGCGATCTCAGCAGGTGGAACAGCCAAAGCCGCTGCTGACGCCTATGGCATCCATGGAGATCTTCAAGGGAGTAACACGGGTCAGATTGACGTGACCTCACGTGCTGGTCGGTCAGAGACGACCGGTAGTGCTACTTCAAATTCCCAATCACTTGCGGTTGGCGTGAAGGGTCATGTTGAAGGCAACAGTGGCTTCATTCTTGTCGATGCTGATAACAGATACACCAAAGCGACCGCAGCGGATGGCGAAGCCATAACCGCTGCTGATGCCTATGGCATCCAGGGAGATCTTCAGGTTGGTAACACGGGCCGGATAAGCGTGATTTCGAGTGCTGGTCAGTCAGAAACGACCGGCAGTGCTGCTGCGAACTCCAAAACGCTGGCGGTGGGTGTGAGTGGAAATATCAAAGCGAACAGCGGTCTCATTCTCGTGAATGCTGCCGGGGGGGATGCTAAGGCGACCTCTGAAAACGGAAATGCGGATGCATCTGCTCAAGCCTCTGGTACAAAATTCAACCTGAATGATGATAATTCGGGTGAGATTAATATTCGTGCTCGTGCCGGAACCGCTTCTGGCCTCATAGCCAACGCCAATGCGTTTGCTTTTGGTCTCGAAAACAGGCTCGAAGGCGACAACTCTGGTGTAATTCGCGTTGAAGCTTTTGCCGGAACCGCGATTAGCGATGGGACCACGGGGGATGGTGCTGATGCAATTGCCATTGCTGTTGGTGTCAATGATTACATAAACGGCAGCAACAGCGGCGATGTTATTGCATTTGGTCAGGGCGGGACAGCGACAGCCAATGGCGCTACTTCCGCCGAAGCGGGTGCAAATGTTTATGGCAACAACAATGGGCTGACTAAAGATAACTCTGGTTTGATTCGAGCTGTAGGCATTGGTGGGACGGCTGAAGCTGAGGGAAACAGCCATGCTTCAACAACGACCCGCGTTATGGGGATTTTTGGTGCACTTGGTGGGACCAACAAAGGTCGCATCTTTGCGTTAACTGATGGCGGCACTGCGACAGCTACGGGCAGCGGAAATGCGAGTGCGTCTGCTGAAGGGATTGGTGTCTACAACGGCATTCGTAATACCGACCCGAATGTGACCACCGATAATTTAGGTATCGTTGTTGCGAAGGCAACCGGCGGAGCTGCAAGTTCAGTGGGTGGTAACGCTTATGGCTATGCCGACGTGTCAGCTCTTGATGGCTCACTTGGCGGTGAGAACAAAGGCTGGATCGAAGCACGAGCTGAGGGCAAAACTGCCACCACGGGAGGCGACAAAATCGCAAATGCCGAAGGTCTCGCGGTCGGGATCAAAGGGGATGCGGAAGCCAACAGTGGGACGATTTTCGTACGGGCCTTTGGGGGAAAAGCAGAAAGCCCGAATGCGGCGAAAGCCAACGGCGCAGCACGTGCCTTCGGTATCGGTTATGTAAATGGCACCACACGCTATGGTGTTGAAGGTGAGTTCACCAATACAAACCTGATTGAAGTTTCTGCCACGGCTGGTACGGCCAACGGAACGCAGGATAAAGCCCTCGCCTATGGTGTTGTGCTCAACGGTGCAACGACCCTCAACAACAGCGGTTTGATTGTAGCAACCGCAACTGGCGGCGCGGGGTCCGAGGCTTATCAGGTGCATGCCGGATCAAATGCGTTGACCGTAAACTCCTATGGCATCCTCTTCCGGGATGATTTGGATGAGAACTTCAGCGGGACCATCCAGGCGGATGACCCCAACAATGTAACGTTCAACAATGCCACGCTGCATGTGCACTTTTCCAACTCGACGAAGATTGATGAGGCCTATGAGATCCCCGATCTCGTTGCTGGTCAGGATGTTCAGCAGTTTACTCAACTGGATGCAAGCGGTGTTGTTGGTCATGGCTGGAGTGCTGAGGCTGTTGAAAGCAGTTGGGGGACCACCAATCAAGAGGTGATCTTCAGATATGCGCCGGAAGTCTCCAGTCCGCAGCTGGTCGCGCAGCAGCAACGTGGGGTGATTGATGCCACGCAGCGCATTGGTGAAGGGTTGTTGACAGACCTGATGTTAAAGGGAGACAGCGCCAGCGGAGAAGGTTTGCTGCTGGCATATGACGATAAGCCGGCATCAGATGCAGAAAATGCTGTTGCTGATATGGTAAGCCAGCCACACCTTGCTGAACAGTATGGTGTGTTTTATGCAGCCCCTCTTCATCTTTATCAGCAAAATCTGGATGGAGATCTGGGCTACTCCGCTAGCACCACAGGTGTGGTGACAGGTTACAACCGTGTCGTTTCGCCGGATCTGATTGTTGGAGCGAACGTCTTTTACGGTCACAGTGCACTGGATTTCAACGGCATCTATGATCAGGCCAAAGAAATGGTCGATACCTATGGCTTTGGTGTACAGGGCGCATATCGCAAAGATGCGGTGCTGCTTACCGGGCAAAGCACGTTCTATCACACCAGCAACACCTATAAGGATGGTTCAGCACAGGCGAGCGAGACCTATGACAGCCAGAACCTGCTGACCCGTGTCGCGGCCAAGTACATCTGGGAGTATGGCAACAACACCTTCACGCCGGAAGTTGGACTGAGCCATCTTTGGCACTCTCGCGGCGCATTCGGCGTCGACAATCAAGGTGTGCCGGATGTGAGCTATGACGCTATCAACAATCACCAGTTCTCAGTTGATGCCTCCCTCGGTTGGGCAGGCACATATCAGGTGCAGGAGGGTGAGCTGAAAGCCAATCTGCGTGCTGGCCTGCGTCAGATTTTGGGTGATGGCGGGTTTAAGGATGTGTTGCGTTCAGGTGCAAACGGTAAGGCGTCTGTGACCAGCGATAGTGACCAGACACTGGCGCGTGCCTCTGCCTCACTGGAATACTCCAAAGGCAACTTTGGGGCTTCTGTTGGTGTGCTGGGAGAGTACGGCGAAAACACCCGAAATACAGCCTTCTTCGGGCGTGTGTCCTATAAATTCTGATTAAACGGGAGTGCATACTGGAGCGGCTTGGGTGCTCCAGTATGCTTGCTGGCCAAGGGAAGCGTAGAGTGTGGAGTGTACACTCGGCCAACTCACTCAGTGTTCCGTTGTCTTTGAGGAGTGATAGGGGCAAAGGCCGATCAAGTGCTTGTTGGTTTCAAAAGCCTCGTTGATGCCTGTGATTTGACATATCTGGCGCCTCTGCGGCCTGCGCTCAGGTAAAAGGGTAAGCTTGCTGCAATGAGGTATTTGCTGATACGGGCTAACCACTTGCCTGCCTTTTCCGGCGAGCCGACGCCAAAGACGGGGTTGGGTGCGTATTCCAGCACGTTTTTCTCAATGTGGTGAGCTACATCTATTCCATACATGTCACGGACTGCTTTCAGGGCGACTTCATAGGAGCCGATGGCAGGGCCCGCGCTGTAAAACTTGCCATCAACCGCCACCTCTGTTCCGCTGGATTTAGCGCCGAGTTTGTCCAGCAACGGGGTGTGATGGAAATTGGAGGTGGCTGTTTTGCCATCCAGAATGCCAGCTGCTGCATACACCAATGTTCCTGCACAGACGGAAATCATGCCTTTTGCAGCAGGTTCCTGTCGCCGGATGAAATCCAGCAGTTCCTTGTCTTTCAGCAGCATTGGCTGTGTTGCGCCCATAATGACGAAGTCAACCTGCGGGCACGTGGCAAAGGTGGTGGTTGGCACGACCTTGGGGCCAAGCAAGCATTGCACTGGAGTTTTGTCGTGAGAGACCACATGTAGCTTAGAGTTGGGGAACGCACTCAAAACTTCAACTGCTCCCAGGAAGTCTGGCAAATAGCATCCTGAGGGCAGTGCCATAGCGATGGTTGGAGCATCGCCAGCTGTCAGATCCACTGGCTTTTTTGGAGTGTGAGCGGTGAACTGAGGGTGCGGGTCGTATTCCAGTGTCAGCTCTGCAAACTTGGCAAAGCTGGTGCCGCGTAGCTTTTCCAGCACCATGAAGGCAGCTTCGATCATGCCTGTGGAATGACCTGCGGTGTAAAATTTGCCATCCACCACTGCCCTGCGCTCAAACACTGGTTTGACGCCGTAGTCAGCCAGCAATTTTGCTCCCTGATCACCTGCGGTTGCGGCTTTGCCTTCCAACACATCGGCCTTGGCAAGCGCAAGAACGCCGCCGCTTGAGGCGACCACATAGGCAACCCGTGAGCACTGATCAGTCAGAAATGCATGGAAGGCGGGATCATCCTGTGCCGCTGTCGGAATGTCTGGAATGACCAGCACATCGAGTGTGTGCGGTCTTGAAAGACACGATCCGGCACAAGGGTCAGACCATGCTGACCAGTTACTGGTTTTGTGGTCGCGCCAATAATGCTGGAGCGATTGAGTGGATTGATACCCAGAACGGCCTGCATTTCACCAAGTTCGGATTCATTGAATCCAGGCAAAGCAACATAACCGATACGATAGCGTTTCATGGGGACACTCCATTTCCTTCAGTGGGGCGAGCCTAACTAAAGATTCTCGCCATTCAATTTTGACAAGTTATATAAAAAATGTAAAAAGAGTCAAATGGCATCGATGATCAACTACAAGCCCGTGGTCGAGCTGCTCAGCCACTACGGTCTTCAAAAGACAACCATGAGTGATCTGGCAGAGGCTGTCGGGGTCACACGGCAGACGCTGTACAATCGCTTCAAGACGAAAGACCATGTGCGTGACTGGGCATTGCTGGAGTTTATGTCTGAGGTGAATGACACGGCCATCGCTGTGTTGGACAATGCACCACCCGATGCTGCGCTGGACGCTATTCTGGAGGCGTTCGAGCGGTGGGGCGGGGATCATGTATCGATGGTCTGCCAGTCACCTCATGGTGCTGACATATTGGAGGGTGGGTTACAGCTGGTCGCATCCAGAGCAGAAACACCCATCGACCGTTTCGAAAACTGCTTAGAAAAATTCATCGAAAACAGACAGCTCTCGCCTTCTCCTGCAGAGACGACCATGGTCCTCGTGCTGGCTGCCAAAGGGGTCTTTGTTACCTCTGCAAATGCAAAGGATTATTCGGAAAAGGTGGAGGCGGTGGTCAAGGCTCTGCTGGGTGCCAGGCAGGTTGCGTAAGAGCGGCTTATTTTACTTTGCAACGCACGCAAAACGTAAAGAACGCAAACGAACGCACAAATGAACGCAAACTGAACTGGCGGGACTTATGCCCGTCATGGAGCGGACAATAAAAAACCGGCACAGAGCATAACTCCGCACCGGTTCTCATAATGGGGAATGCTAGAAGCTTAGCTCAAGCGCGCCAGAATTGCTTTTGCTGCAGCTTCAGAGGAAGCCGGGTTCTGACCGGAGATCAGGTTGCCATCTTCCAGAATGAAAGAGCCCCAGTCAGCGCCCTTCTCATAGATCGCGCCTTTTTCCTGCAAGGCATCTTCCACCAGCAACGGCACAACGTCAGTCAGCTGCACAGCGTCTTCTTCTGTGTTGGAGAAGCCGGTGACTTTCTTACCGTTAACCAGCGCAGAGCCATCTGCAGCCTTAGCGTTGACCAATGCGGCAGAGGCATGACAGACAACGCCGACAGGTTTGCCAGCGGAATACAGCTGCTCGATCAGAGAGATGGAGGCTGTGTTGTCTACCAGATCCCACAGCGGACCATGGCCACCAGGGTAAAACACAGCGTCAAATGCATCGGCAGAAACGCTGTCCAGCTTTACGGTGTTGGCCAAAGCATCATTTGCGGCTGCATCGGCCTTGAAGCGGTCAGTTGCGGCAGTCTGGAAATCCGGCAGGTCGCTCTTCGGGTCCAGCGGAGGCTGGCCGCCAGCAGGAGAGGCCAGAGTGATTGTCGCGCCAGCGTCTTTGAAGACGTAGTAAGGGGCCGCGAACTCTTCCAGCCAGAAGCCGGTCTTTTCGCCTGTGTTGCCCAGCTTGTCGTGGGATGTGAGGACCATAAGCACGTTCATTGTGATCTACCTTTCAGCAGGCATAGGGGGAGTAGCCACCAGTGCCGTGGCACTGGTGTTCGTGTTGTTTTTGTTCTTCTCGTTTAGAGATCAGTCGCCGATTTTTACGACGAGTTTGCCGAAGTTCTTACCTTCCAGGAGGCCCATGAAAGCTTCCGGCGCATTTTCCAAACCGTCTACCATTTGCTCGCGGTACTTCACTTTACCCTCTGCAATCCACTGCTGCATATCCGCTGCGAATTTAGGGTAAAGATTTGGGAAACTGTCAAAGATGATGAAGCCCTGCATGCGGATTTTCTTCACCAGCAAAGTGCCCATCAACAGGCCCATACGATCCGGACCATCCGGCAGGCTCGTTGCGTTGTATTGAGAGATCAATCCACACAACGGAATACGGGCATTTGCGTTGAGAAGCGGCAAAACCGCATCAAACACAGCACCGCCAACATTCTCAAAATAAACGTCAATTCCGTCCGGACAGGCGGCTTTCAGGTCTTGTGCGAAGGTTGGGGAGTTGCGGTCAAGGCAGACGTCAAAACCAAGGTTATCAACGGCGTGCTTGCACTTTTCCGCACCGCCCGCGATGCCAACAACGCGGCAACCTTTGATCTTGCCGATCTGGCCAACGGTTGCGCCAACTGGGCCGGAAGCTGCTGCAACAGCAATGGTTTCACCCGGTTTCGGCTCGCCAATTTCCAACAGGCCAGCGTAGGCCGTAAAGCCCGGCATACCCATAATACCCAGTGCCCAGGATGGCAATGCTGGCTCTTTGCCAAGGTTGAAAACCATCTCGCCATTGGAAATTGAGTAGTCTTGCCAACCACCCAGGCTCACCACCCAGTCGCCTTCGCTGAAGTTCTTCAGGTTGGATTTCACCACCACAGAAACAGTTCCACCGACCATCGCGTCCCCGATTTCCACCGGATCTGCATAGGATTTGGCATCGCTCATACGACCGCGCATATACGGGTCCAGAGACAGATAAATCGTGCGCAGCAGCATTTCGCCTTCACCCGGTGCTGGGATAACGGCTTCTTCAAGACGGAAGTTTTTGGATGTTGGAGCCCCGACAGGGCGTTCCGCCAGCACAATCTGGCGGTTCACTTCGGTATTCTGCGGCATTTCAGGTTCCTCAATTAATGTCAGTAATACTTTGTTATTATTTGGTTTTATGAATTCAGTTTGGTGTAAACGCGCAGGTCCACATTGCCACAAATGGCGTTGGAGTACGGGCAAAGCGTGTGAGCTGTCTGGATCACGTCATCGGCTTGCTCACGGGTTAAACCGGAGAATTCCAGGTGCAGGTCAATATCCAGCACAAATCCACCCTCTGCTTTTTCGATAACATCGCCTTCGGCACGCACCTCAATGGAGTTCAACGGGTATTCTTTGTGTCCGGAAACCATTTTTAGCGAATGCTCAAAGCAAGAGGCATAACCCACCGCGAAGAGTTCTTCCGGTGTAATGCCAGGGCCTTCAACTCCTGGAGGGGTCACTCGAATTTTAGCAGCTTCGTCGCTCAACGTCGGTTTGGCGGAGCGTCCGTTTTCTGCTGTAGTGTCAGTGTCATAGAAGACTTTCATATCTTCACCTTAGATTTTGGACTGGCGTCTGATGGACTAGGGTTCATACGGGTTGATGGCGTTATGCAGCAGGCAGCATTATTTCTGTGACCTCCAGTGCTTTCTGGAGTGGTTTCTTATCTCGTGTAACTTTTCCGATGAGGCTGGCGCCGAGCCACATCTGGTAGAGCACCTGAGCGGCCATTCTGGCTTCTAACTTGGGTGCCATAGAACCGTCTTTGATGCCGGCTTCTATGATGTCGCCTAAACGTTTCTCTACTCTGGTGGTCATCTGGGCCAGCAGCTCTCTCATATCTTCAGAAATGTCTGCTATTTCCGCGCTTAGCTTTACGATCAGACAGTGCTTTGATGCATCCTCGGAGTGCTGATAGTTCTCCCAAAGGTGCCAGTACTGGAACAGCTTTTCACGCATGCTCAGAGCCTCTGTCGCAAGCAGAGCATCCAAGCTTCTCATATATTCATCTAGGTATTGTTGGACGAGTACGCAACCAAAGTGCTCTTTGGACTCGAAGTAATGATAGAATGAGCCTTTAGGAACGCCGGCGGTTTTTAACAGTACGCTCAGGCCCATGCTGGAAAAACCCTGCTCTGCTATCAACTTACGTCCGGTTTCCAAGATGTGTAGTCTTGTGGCTTCGCTTTTCTTCATCTTCATAAGGTATGTTTTAATTAAAAATAGACCGGTCGTCTAGCCCACTTCGGAATATCCCTTATGACGTCTATTCACAAGGACTTCAATGCGGGTAATTCCCTGAGTGGAATAGCGGGGATTGTTTTTGATTGCGGTTAAGGCCGGGGCTGAGTTATGCCCGCAGACCCTCTTCCATGATCGACCATGAATTGTCGAAGCGCTGTTCGAAGTCTGTCGACTCTTCAAGACGGGAAATGATCAAAGTCCCTTCGACGAGAGCGATTATAGCTTCCACCACGTCGTGCTCGTCTTTCTCTTTGATAGTCCCTTGCTCGATGCCTTCCTTGACCAGATCGGAAAGCCGGGCTTTGATCTGCCCGAAGAAACGGCGCAGAACCACCTTGGCCACGTTGTGGCGATAGAACTCAAACCAGATCGCGGTGATCACCCTGTGGGTCCGCAGGAAAATCAGCGCTGTTTTGCAGATGAAGTAAATCTGCTGCAGCTGCGTTTCCTCGTCCTTGTCATGGTCATCCAGCTGAATGCGCAGGGCATCTTCATAGGTGGTGATGTATTCGGCAAGTACCTGATCTTTCGTAGGAAAGACCTGCGTTACATCCTTAACCTTCAGGCCAGCGTTAGCGGCGATATCAGCGTAAGTGGTCTCAAAGTAACCGAACTTCTCAAAGCAGGTTATAGCGGCTTCGAGAATGGAAGATTTGGAAGCAGGTACAAGGAAGTCCTCTGAATACTCGGAGTGGGACCTGTTCGTATCACTCATAATTCGCCTCTTTCCCAAATCGTCGCCTGCTACATACTCAACTCTGCAAGCAGTCTGATTAGAAACACATGATGGGACAACATTTTGCCAAGATGATGGTAAATCGCCATCTATGATTTCTGATAAATATAGATCGCTTGCTGAATTCCGCCGTTCTAATAGGGGCTTACAGGGTTCTCAAGTCGGTCTTTTACATATTACGCAACGCGCTCGAACACGCTTGTCTGGAAATTCTGCTGGTTTTTCTTTGGCGTAATGTGAGTATGCGTTTGTGCATCCGTCAGCGCAAAGACACCCGGCGCAAGCGCCTGGAGTTTCGCGGCAAGTGTGCGCGAAGAGTACCGCTGCACAGGAAGGCCGGAACATTTCTCAGGACCATCCTCAGAAAAGCTGGAGATGATTGCAGTGCCACCAACGGGAACAGCCTTAACCAACGCGTTTATATAGGCTTTCTGGTCTTCAATCTCCGTGAGGAAGTGGAAAACAGCGCGGTCATGCCAGACCTGATAGGTCTTCTCTGGTGTCCAGGTGGTGATGTCTGCGTTGATCCACTCTACATCATCCGCAACGCCACCAAGACGCTCTTTGCCAGCGTCCAGCACGACAGATGAGATATCGAGAACGGCAAGCGGTCCATAACCTGCAGCGTGCAGTATGCTTATCAGTTTGGAAGCGCCACCACCCACATCAATGAAGGTTTCGCCCAGTTTGAGATGCTGGGTGACGAGCTGATAAGACAGTGTTGGCTGGGTCTCATACCAGGTCAGATACTCTTCTTCGCGAGCATCATAAACCGCATTCCAGTGCGCGACTTTCTCGTTCATCTCAGGCCTCGTTTCTGCAACACGGCTTATATGGGAGTAGCCGGCTAAGAAAGCAATATATAATTTAGCTAATTCTAAATTACAATCAATGGATTGTGCGAATGACCCAGCGTCCGGCTCTGGTCTACTAGGAGTTTAAGCGATTTTGCAGTGTTCGTGCAGTTACGTTTTTACGATGCGGACAAGCCCATGTTGCCTGTTAAAGGCCTGTTCTGGTCTTTGGTTGATCCTAGTCTTTAACAATTGCGCAAAGAACCAAGGATCAGCCAATGCCTGAGAGGAAGAAGCTCGGTAATAATCTGGACAAGGTTGAAGTACGGCCCGTGGAATTTGAGTGTCACGGTGAAGTCTTGCATGGAGATCTCTACCTCCCGAAAAAAAGACCGCCCAACGGCAAGCTTCCCGGGGTTGTGGTCACCGGAGCCTGGACTTCAGTGAAAGAGCAGATGGCAGGTCTTTACGCCTCCGAGCTTGCCATGCGTGGCTTTGTAGCGCTGGCATTCGATTTTCGGGGCTGGGGTCTTTCTGCGCATGATGGCAAAACCAAGTATCTGGAAGACCCTGTCCGCAAGACGGATGATATCCGCGCGGCTATTGATTTCATGGGACGATGCCCGGATGTGAATCCGGACAGGATTTGCGGATTGGGGATTTGCGCTTCAGCAGGGTACATGAGCGCTGCAACAGGTGGAAACCGGCACGTCCACTCACTGGCACTTGTCGCTCCCTGGCTTCATAATTCGGAAATTATCTCAGAGGTTTACGGCGGTGTGGAAGGCGTCAGCAACTTGATGAAGGTGGGCCGCGATGCTCTGACCCATGAAGAGCCGCGCTACATTGTAGCCGCGAGTAAAGTTGATGACACCGCACTGATGTTTGACGTGGAGTATTACACCGAAGAAGACCGTGGCCTGATCCCGGAGTTTGACAACAAGTTCAATCTGGCTTCGTGGGAAGCGTGGCTAACGTTTGATGGTGTGCACACGGCGGACAAGCAAAATCAACCAACCCTGATTGTGCACAGTGAGGCTGCCGCGATCCCCAAAGGTGCCAAGGAGTTTGCGCGGCGTATGGGTGACCGAGCGACCACGTTGTGGTTTGAGGATGTCAGCCAGTTTGACTTTTATGACAAGACCCAACCCATTGACCGGGCTTTGGAAGCTGTCGCTGAACACTTCCTTTCCACGCTTTGAGCAGGATCTTTGATGAGCGACCCATCCGACCTTGAAACAGCAAAAGACACCGCCGCCATAACCACGGTGCTGGAAGGCGTTGTGAACTGTTTTGATCGGGGGGATTATGAGAGCCTTGGTCTGCTTTATAGCGACCACGTGGAGATGGATTACAGCTCGCTGCTTGGTGGCACAGCGCATAAGAAGACACGGGAACAACAGTTGATGGACTGGGCAGAGCTGCTGCCGGGGTTCGATCTGATGCGCCATTCCCTCAATGATTTCAATATCCGCATCGAAGAAGGCATCGCCAACGCCTCGTGCTCGGTTGCGGGGCAGCTGTATGTTGGTGACAAGGTTTGGGAGGTCGAGGGCCTCTATCAGTTCCGCCTTCATAAGCGCAGCAATCACTGGCGTATCTTCAAGCATAGTTTTGTGCTGAAGAGTGAGAATGGCAATGGCGATATATTGGAGACAGCCAAGAGCAGAGCCAAGGCCCATCCACCTGCTTTCCTGAAACGACGCAAGGCGCAAGCTGCTGTTGTTAAGTTCCTCAAGGCCTTGGAAAATAAGGACATGGAGGCTCTTGCTGATGTCTGGTCGGAAAAGGCCGTGCAAGATATGCCCTACTCGCCTGATGGCTTTCCCGATGTGGTGGAAGGCAAGGCGAACTTGATCAAGCACTACAGCGCGTGGCCGGAAAATGCCGGAGAAGCGGATTTCACCTCTAACCTGAAATTCTACCCGATGATATCGCCTGAATGGGTTTTTGCGGAGTTTACGGGGGAGGTCGAGATACTGACCACAGGACGGGAATACAACCAGATTTATGGCGGCTTGTTCCACGTGCCTCATGGTAAAATTCAGTATTATCGCGAGTACTTTAACCCAGAACCCTTCCGCTTTGCCTACGACTTGGATGAGGGAAGAGACCCTGATCACTTTCTCATTGGCGAGCCTTGATGATAATATAAAAATGAATTACTTATTTAATTGTAAGTGAATGTTGGTGTGAACTGAACAGAGGTGCCAGATGGCCAGACGTGCGTTGATTACCGGTGGTAACAGGGGCATTGGGTATGCCATCGCAAAAGGACTGAAAAAAGAAGGCCTTGACGTCATTATAGGCTCGCGCAATGCGGAAGCAGGCGCGGAAGCTGCCAAGCAGCTTGACTGCGGGCATGTGCATCTGGATGTCGCGGACTTGCGCTCCATCGAACAGGCCTTTGATGACATTGGGATTATTGATGTTCTGGTGAACAACGCAGGCGTTCTCTATGAAGAGCCGATGTTGGAAAACCCTGCACAGTTTGAGCAGAGCATGCAAGTGATGGTGCATGGTCCGTATCACCTGATCCGACGTGCGGCTCCTGCTATGATCGATAGGCAATACGGGCGCATTGTGAACATGAGCTCCAACTGGGGGTCTTTCACTGAAGGGTTGGCTGGCCCCGGCGCTTATGGCGTGGCGAAGGCAGCGCTCAATGCCCTAACCCTTGCGCTTTCCCGCGAACTGCCGTCTTGTGTGAAGATCAACTCCATGTGCCCTGGATGGGTCGCAACCCGAATGGGCGGTGAAACTGCGCCACGGACACCAGAGCAAGGTGCCGAAACCGGAATATGGCTCGCCACACTGCCAGAAGCCGGACCAAATGGCGGATTCTTCAGCGACCATCACCCGATGGGGTGGTAGAAAACTGCATTTGCTACAGCGTATCTCCGAAAAGTGGAAACCGGTTTTCGGATAAAGATACGCAAAAACAAAGACTAAAGCAGTTCAGGTGTTTCAACTTAAATGCGAACTGCTTTAAAGAGCTACCCTACTCCGCAGGCATAAGTTTCTTTGCCTCTGTCTCTCCTTGCTTGGACATAAGCTGTTCAAAGTATTGGATTGTTTTGACCAGACCCTCGCGCAGCTCTGTGGTTGGGCGCCAGCCCAGATAATCCCGGGCGCGGGTGATGTCAGGTTTGCGCTGGAGCGGATCATCCTGAGGTAGAGGCTCCCTGATGATCCGGGACTTGGACCCGGTTAGCTCCAGCACAAGCTCTGCGAGTTGTTTGATGGTGAATTCCTTGGGGTTGCCGATGTTGACCGGCATGGAAATGTGATCCGGTGCATTCATCAGTTTGATCATCCCGTCCACCAGATCATCCCGGTAACAGAAAGACCGCGTTTGCATGCCATCGCCATACAGAGTAATCGGCTTGTTCGTCAGCGCTTGCATGATGAAGTTGGAAACCACACGCCCATCATTGGGGTGCATGCGCGGGCCATAGGTGTTGAAAATCCGCATGACTCTGATGTTGATGTTGTTCTGGCGGTAGTAGTCGTAAAACAGTGTCTCTGCGCAGCGTTTTCCCTCATCATAACAAGAGCGTACGCCAATAGGGTTGACGTTGCCCCAATACTCTTCCGGCTGCGGGTGAACCTTCGGATCACCGTAGATCTCAGAGGTGGAGGCCTGCAGGATCTTCGCCTTAACCCGCTTTGCCAGCCCCAGCATATTGATGGCACCAAGCACGCTGGTCTTGGTGGTCTGCACAGGGTCAAACTGATAGTGAACGGGAGAAGCCGGACAGGCGAGATTGTAGATTTCATCCACCTCAACAAACAGCGGCTGACACACATCGTGCCGCAACAGCTCAAACCGTTTGTGATCCAGCAAATGTTCCACATTCATGCGGGTGCCAGTGAAGAAGTTATCGAGGCACAGCACTTCATGCCCTGCCTCCAGAAGGGTCTTACTGAGATAGGAGCCCAGAAAGCCTGAACCTCCTGTCACAAGAATTCTGCGCCGATCATCAAGTGAGAACATGAGGCCAATCCGCAATACCGCCAAAGATTGGAAAAGCCTATCAGGCTGCTTTGGAACGTAAATATTGAAAAACCTCTCCCGATAATTGGGTCCTGATAAATTATAGTGTTTTCAATGAGATGAAGCCCTACACGTGTTTGTTGAGCAAAATTCAAATAAATGTACTGGTTGAAGGCTTGCTCACAGCACCATGGCTGTTAGCATTACCAGTAGATCTCCTCACGCCTCGCGCGGCTTCTCTGTTCCCCAAATTTGAGAGGTTCACGCCAACAGCTTGTTGCAGGGCCCTAATGTCTTCCTCCCTTTCAGCTAGTGCTACCAGCGCTGGTATTCTTTCTGCTTTTGTTGGGTTCGCCAGTTCATTTGCCATCGTGTTGCATGGATTGAGCGGGGTTGGTGCAAGCGCAGAACAAGCAACCTCTGGCCTCATGGCACTCGCTATCGCCATGGGGATTTGCGGTATTGGCTTCAGCTTATGGAAGCGTGTTCCCATTTCCGTCGCCTGGTCCACACCCAGTGCCGCGCTGTTGGCGACCTCCGGTCTTCCAGAGGGCGGATTTGCAGCCGCTGTCGGTGCCTTTGTGTTTGCTGGGGTGCTTGTGGTCATTACAGGGCTTTGGAAGCCCCTGGGCCGCATTGTTGGCCTGATCCCGGTTACTCTGGCCCAGGCCATGCTGGCAGGCGTCATCCTGCCGCTATGTCTTGTACCCTTTGAAGCGGTGGCCGAGATCCCTGCCCTCGCTTTGCCAGTAGTGCTGGCATGGTTTGTTGCTGGGCAGGTCAACAAGTTATTGGCCGTTCCTGCTGCTTTGTTGGCCTTTCTTGTCGTGCTTTATTTCCATGCAGATACCTCAAGCCTTACCTCGCTGAAACTGGTGCAAGCTCCCGTGTTTGTCATACCAGAGTTCTCACTCTCTGCTTTGATTGGGATTGGCATACCGATCTATATCGTCACAATGGCGTCCCAGAATATTCCGGGTGTCTCGATCCTGCGTTCCTTTGGGTATCAGCCCGTTCCCGGGCCGCTTTTCAGCTGGACAGGCGCTGGTTCCGTGCTCAGCGCACCGTTTGGCGGGCACGGGATCAGCCTTGCGGCCATCACTGCTGCCATATGTGCCAATGAAGATGCTCACAAAGACCCTGCAAAGCGGTATTGGGCCGCGGTGATTGCGGGAGTTGTTTATATCATCTTCGGCATCTTTTCTGCCGGGTTTGTCGGTGTGGTTGAACTGGCACCGCGCATTTTGATTGGCGGCGTTGCTGGACTGGCGTTGATTGGAACACTCACCGTCTCAGTTCAGGGCATGCTGAAAGACGCACCAAGTCGTGAGCCCGCCATTTTGACCTTCCTGATCACTGCGTCCGGTCTGTCCTTCTTTGGCATTGGGGCAGCATTCTGGGGGCTTCTGGTCGGTATGGGGCTTAAGTTCTGGATGGAGTGGAAGCAGAAGGGCTCGCCGAGTGAACAGGTTACAGACAAAGCCTAGGACTACTTAGGGAACTTATCAAACTTCGTGACGTCTTCCAGATGATCATCCCAATTTGCCTTGCTGGCCATGAAAATGTGCGCGGTCGGCTGGGTATCGACAGGTGTGTCCAGCGACCCGGCAGGCACAACGAGGAAGTTGTTTTCTCGGTCATGTGTCGGCACTGGAGAGCCGCATTCTTCGCAAAAGCTTCTGCGGTGCTGGGTGGACGGCACATTATAGGACTTTATGGACTCCTCTCCACTGGTACAGGCGAAGTCTGCATCAAAGGAAAAGAGATTGGAGCCGTGTACGGACCCGGTTCCCTTGCGGCAATAGTTGCAGTGGCAGAAATAGAACTTCTTAAAGGTGGCTTGAATCTGAAATTGAACGGTCCCGCACAGGCAGGAGCCTTTATGAGTTTCGCGCATAATGATGGCCTTGAAGGGCAGATATAATTGGTTGGAGCGGCAATGTGGCAGCGTCGGTCTTTAAATGCAAAACATAAAAAAACGGCGGAGCATTTGCCCCGCCGTCTGTTGTATCCAGGATACAAATTCTTTTAGGCTTTTGCTTCCAACGCACGCCGTTCCGCGATGCGCTTGCGTTCCGCAATAGGGTCAGGGATCGGCACCGCATTGATCAGCTCTTTGGTGTAAGGGCTCTGCGGATTGTGGATCACGTCGTGTGCTTCGCCAATCTCAGCGATGTCACCAAACTCAAGAACCATGATGCGGTTACTGATGTGCTTCACCACGCTCAGATCGTGTGCAATGAACAGCAGAGACAGGCCGAGCTCTTTCTGCAGGTCCATCAGCAAGTTCACCACCTGTGCCTGAACAGATACGTCAAGCGCGGAAACAGGCTCGTCGCAGATGATCAGCTTAGGATTGGTGATCAGCGCACGCGCGATACCGATACGTTGACACTGCCCGCCAGAGAACTCGTGCGGATAGCGGTTGATCATCCGTGCGGACAGACCAACTTTCTCCATGAGCTCACGCACTTGCTTCTTCACTTCATCCTTGGATGTGTTCGGATAGTGCGTTTTCAGCGGTTCCGCGATGATCTGGCCAGCCGTCAGGCGCGGGTTAAGTGATGCGAGAGGATCCTGAAAGATCATCTGGATTTCCTTGCGGGTCGCCAGAAGGTCTTTCTCGTTCATCTTCATCAGGTCGCGGCCCTGCCAGAACACTTCGCCGCCCTGAGATGGGATCATACGAATGATCGCACGGGCAAGAGTGGACTTACCACAGCCGGATTCACCCACGATGCCAAGGGTTTCGCCTTCTGCCAGATCAAAGGAAACACCTTTAACCGCCCGCAGAATGTCTGGCTGATGCCAAGGCAAAGCATTTTGCTTTTTGATTTTGAATTCCACCCGCATGTCGCGAACGGATAAGATTGGCTCTTTCGTGCTCAAAATCAGCCCTCCGCCATTTGGGTTTCAAAGCTGCGATCCAGCGTAACCAGACGTTCTTCGTCCTGATCCAGACGTGGAACGGCGCTCAGCAGACCTTGCGTGTATGGATGACTTGGCTTGCCGAAGATATCGACAGTAGAGCCCTGCTCCATCACTTCACCCTTGTACATCACCATAGTGCGCTCACAGGAGCCTGCCACGATGCCGAGGTTATGGGTGATGAGAACAATCGCCATGTGGAACTCTTCCTGAAGTTCCACCAGCAGATCCATGATGCGTGCCTGAACGGTCACATCCAGTGCGGTTGTCGGCTCATCTGCGATCAGCAGTTTTGGACGACACAGCAAAGACATTGCAATCATCACACGCTGACGCATGCCGCCGGAGAACTCATGCGGGTAAAGATGAATGCGGTTTTTTGCATTCGGGATCTTCACCGC
The DNA here is from genome assembly GCF_001623225.1 of Pseudovibrio sp. Ad13. NCBI lineage: Bacteria > Pseudomonadati > Pseudomonadota > Alphaproteobacteria > Hyphomicrobiales > Stappiaceae > Pseudovibrio > Pseudovibrio sp. Ad13. Next base: position 224,375 of record NZ_LMCC01000006.1, read on the forward strand.
TTCGAGCATCCGCACACATTCAGCAATTGCATCTTTCTTCTTCATGCGCTTGCCGTCTGGCGAGTTGTAAATGAGCGTCTCAGCCATTTGGTCCGAGATGCGCAAATACGGGTTCAGGGAGGTCATTGGGTCCTGAAAGATCATCGCGATCTCATTGGAGCGAAGCTTGTTCATTCCCTCATGAGAAAGCCCGATGATCTCCTGACCCTGATACTTAATCGATCCGGAAACCTGCGCATTATGAGGCAGAAGCCCCATGGTCGCGAAGGCCGTCTGGCTTTTACCAGAGCCGGATTCACCTACGATCGCAAGGGTCTCGCCCTTGTCGATTTGCAGGTTTACGTTTCTTACGGCTTCTACCACTCCGTCCGGAGTGTTGTAGGTGATCCGTAGATTTTGGATATCCAAGAGTGCCACGATTTCACCTCCTACCGGTCTTTAGGGTCAAGCGCATCGCGCAGACCATCGCCGATAAAGAAAAAGCTGAACAGAGTGATGATGAAGAAGAACATTGGGAATGCCAGCTGCCACAACGTGCCATACTGCATTGTTCCAGCGCCTTCAGCAATCAACGCACCCCAGCTGGTGTTAGGCTCCTGAACACCCAGACCAAGGAACGAAATAAAGCTCTCGGTCAGGATCATCTGCGGGACCAGAAGGGTTGAGTACACGACCACAACGCCCAGAAGGTTCGGCACGATGTGGCGAAGGATGATCGTGATCGGCTTTACGCCAGTCGCGATTGCAGCTTCAACAAACTCTTTGTTCTTCAGCGTCAGCGTCTGTCCACGTGCAATACGAGACATATCGAGCCAGGAGATCAAACCGATACCCACGAAGAGCATGAAGATTGAACGCCCGAACACCACCAGCAGCAGGATCAGAACAAACATGTAAGGAATGGACTGCAGAATATCGACGATACGCATCATCACGTTGTCGACTTTACCGCCAGAGTAACCAGCGATCGCGCCGTACAATGTGCCAACGATAACAGCGATCAAGGCGCCGACGATGCCGACCATTAGCGAGATCTGAGTTCCCTGAATGACACGAGCGAACAGATCCCGACCAAGTTCATCGGCCCCAAAATAGTGACCGTTCTCGAGGTTTGGTGCGCCGAGCTCTGCGATCTGACCCAGAATACCCCAATCGATCTCTTCGTTGGACCAAACTGCGATCATGTGACCGAGGGTTGAGAACAGGAATACACCGCACAAAAGGATCAGGCTGACCACTGCAGCCTTGTTTTTGAAAAAGCGGCGACGGGCATCTGCGAACAGAGAACGCCCTACGACTTCTTCTTGAGCAGCCAGATTGTCTGCCAACTGCTCCATTTTTTGAACATCTACCATCATGTGCTCAGCCCTCAGTATCTAATCTTCGGGTCGACCCATGCGTACAGGATGTCGACAATGAGATTGAAGAGAATGGTGAGACCACCGATGAGGATCGTGATACCCATCATCACAGCGTAATCTCGGTTGAGTGCTGAGTTCACATAGAACTGGCCGATACCACCGGTCGAGAAGTACATGTCAATGATAACGGAACCTGTGATCATGGAGACGAATGCAGGGCCGAGATAAGACATGACTGGCAGCAAAGCAGGCTTAAGCGCGTGCTTGAAGATGATAACTCTATACGGCAGGCCTTTAGCCATGGCTGTGCGGATAAAGTTGGTATGCAACACTTCCAGCATGGAGGACCGCGTCAAACGCGCAACGGATGCCATGTAACTGGTAGAAAGTGCGATCACCGGCAAGATCAGGTGGTTCCATTGCCCGTCGTTCCAGCCGCCACCAGGCAACCAGCCCAGCCACAAAGTGAACACCAGAACAAGGATTGGTGCCATAACAAAGTTAGGCAGCACCTGCGCACCGATAGAAACACCAACAGCAAAGTAATCAAGCCAGCTGTTCTGTTTGAGCGCTGCTGCGATACCTAGCGCGCCTCCAACAATGACTGCGACTGCAAACGACAGGAAGCCGTAGGTCAGTGTGACTGGAAAACCGTGTGCGATGATGTCATTTACGCTTCGGTCCTTGTACTTAAAGGATGGCCCGAAGTCGAATTCTGTAATGATTCCACCAATATAGTTGACGATTTGAACATATATTGGATTATTCAGGCCATACTTGGCCTCAATGTTGGCAAGAACCGCAGGAGGGAGCGGACGCTCGGATGTGAATGGGCCACCGGGTGCCGCATGCATGAGCAAGAATGAGATTATTATGAGCAGCAGCAATGTAGGAATTGCGATAGCCACTCTTCGTAGGATGTAGCTGAGCATTGTTATTAGTGTCTCGTATGAAGAACGGGTGATTCAGCAACAAAAAGATGCAAAAACACCGGCGTCTGGGACACCGGTGCTCTTGATTGCTGGATTACTTCGCAACCTTGTAGAGGTTTTTAGCGTACCAGTTCTGCTCAGCGTTTTTGATCGGCCAGTTTTTCAACTGTGCGTTCATCATGTAAACGTTGGTGTAGTGGTAGATCGGAATGACTGGCATTTCTGCAGACATGATCTCTTCAATACGAGTGTAGTTTGGCTGTGGGTTTGCAGTTGATTTTGCGCCTGACAGCAGCTCATCAACTTCAGCGTTCACAAACTTACCGTCATTGTAACCGGATTCTGAATCCATCAGATCAAGGAAGGTAGATGCTTCGTTGTAATCGCCACACCATGCACCACGAGCAAGCTCAAAGTTCTGGTTACCACGCTCGTTCAGGAATGTCTTCCATTCCATGTTGTTCATGTTGACTTTAACGCCAAGCTTCTGCTTCCACATCTGGGTCATCGCAATAGCGATTTTCTTGTGGCCTTCAGAAGTGTTGTAAACGAGGTCAAACTCAAGCGGGTTGTCTTTGGTGAAACCAGCAGCTTCAAGCAGTTCTTTCGCTTTTGCATCACGCTCTTGTTGTGACCAGCCAGCGAAGTCCACTTTTGGAACTTCAAAGCCAGCTGTTACAGCAGGAGTGAAGGTGTAAGCTGGGAACTGGCCGCCCTGAAGAACAGCGTCGGTGATGACGCGGCGGTCAAGAGCGTATGCCAGTGCCTTGCGAACACGAACATCTTTAAACTCTTCCGGACCGGAATCAGACAGGTTGAAGGTGTAGTAGTAAGAGCAGAGACGTGGGAAAACCACAGCCTGATCTGGATACTCTTTCTTCAAACGTGGGAACTGACCTGCAGGAACTTCGGTGCGGTCGGTTTCGCCAGCAAGGTAGCGGGTCAGAGCGATGTTTTCATCGTTGATTACAAGGGTTTCAACCTTGTCGATGATTGTGCTCTCGTTGTCCCAGTAGTTGGTGTTACGCTCCATAATAGCAGTTTCCTGCGGAACGTGCTTTACCAGCTTATAAGCACCGTTAGAAACGATATTTTCCGGCTTAGTCCAGGCAGCGCCATGTGCTTCAATCGCCCATTTAGGAGATGGGAAGGTACTGGAGTGTGTGGTCATTGCAGTGAAGTAAGGCAGTGGCTTTGTCAGCTTTACTTCAAGAGTGTGATCGTCAATAGCTTTGATGCCGAGTTCTTCAGGCTTCATGTCGCCTTTAACGATGGCGTCTGCATTCTCAACGGACATCAACTCAGCATACCACTGGTATGGAGATGCGAGTTCCGGGCTCGCCAAACGGCGCCATGCATATACGAAATCACCTGCAGTTACAGGCTTGCCATCGGACCACTTAGCATTGTCGCGAAGTTTGAACGTGTAAGTCAGGTTGTCGTCAGAAACAGTGTGGCTCAGAGCAACACCTGGTACCAGGTTGCCAAGGTTGTCCTGGCTGTAAAGACCTTCAAACAAGTTACGTGAGATCTCGGAGCCGGATACGTCTTCGTTGACCTGCGGGTCAAAAGAAGAGTGCTCGTCGAGAATACGATATGTGAAAGTCTGGTCGTCAGCGAGTTTCTCGCCTGTTTCTGGATGAACACCCGCAGCAAATGCAGAGGTAGATAGCAATGCGGTGCCGACTACGCTCGCCAAAAGAGAGCTTTTGCTGAATTTCATCTAGGAATCTCCTCACTACATCGGTCGCCTGTTCCCCAACAGCGCCGACTTGGATACATTTCTCAATAGGATCTAGAGTTCACCTCAATTGAAGGGCAAACTCAAAAAATTGCATATTTTCCTGAGAGCAACGCAAAATAGAAATTATTTCGCCTGTTAGCAGCTCCCCACGAGTGGCTTTATGCTCAGTTCCCCTCGCTGCTGGCAGATACGCATATCCCGGTACGCACTCTAACGTAGTTTTTCTCTTATTCAATTGTATTCTTCGCAAGAAATGCCCGCTGCATCATATCCTGGGGGAAATGTAGCTAGATCGTTTGGCTAGGAACCTTGCACAATCCTAGGCTTTGTAAGCTTTTTAAGTAGTTTTGCCTTCAATAAAATTTCCAAGAAAAAACATCTGAATCATTCGCAGACACTATTAACCAAAATTGAGAGTAATTAGTTAGGTATTCATAACCCATACTCTTTGCAGGGCAGAGTCTTCGGGTGGGGCACATGGAAGATATTCAGAGACTTCAGAGGTCGGCGGAACCTGAATTACAACTGCCGCTTATATTAGATCTTGATCACACGCTGATACGAACGGATTGCTTTTTTGAAGCACTCATTCTGTTCCTCAAATCAAACCCTTTGAACTTATTCGTTGTTTTTTATTGGCTCTTTCGCGGACGTGCTTATGTAAAACAGCAACTGGCCATTCGCGTAGATTTAAAAATCGATGATCTGCCGTTGAACGAAGATGTTGTTGCCTATGCTCGTGCAGAAGCTGGTAAAGGACGTGACGTTCATATGGCGACTGCCGCTGATGAAGTTCTGGCTATCGCAGTTGCTAATCGGCTCGGTTTTGTTAATGAAGTTCACGCCAGCAACGGCAAGATCAATCTGAAATCAGGCAACAAAGCTAGCTACCTGGAACAAAGGTTTCCGGATGGTTTTGCGTATGCTGGTGATAGTATTTCCGATCTGCCTGTCTTTAAAAGCGCTGTCCGCTCCTTAATCGTCCACCCTTCCGATAGTTTATCTCAAAAAGCGATGCGATGTGGGGAGGTAGAAAAGACCTTTGCAAGACCTGATGGTTTTTTTCGTCCGCTCCTGAAGAGTTTGCGCCTCCACCAGTGGGCAAAGAACACGCTGCTCTTTGTGCCTCTTATTCTGGGTGGTCAGGCTTTGAACCCTGCAGCATGGGCGAGTGCGGTGCTGGGCTTTGTGGCTCTCGGCATTCTTGCAAGCTCCACTTATTTGTTGAACGACCTTTGGGATCTTGAAGCAGATCGCCAGCATTGGAGCAAGAAGGCAAGGCCGTTGGCATCGGGCAAGCTGAAGATCGCCCATGCTATGTTGGCTATCCCTTTGGGGTTTGCTCTGAGTTTTGCCATCGCGGCGACGTTAGGACCCTTCGTCGTATTGGGGCTCTTCGCATACTTGGTAACAACGGTTGCTTATTCCTTTTATCTGAAGCGCGTGCCATTGCTTGACACCGCTGTTTTGGCCGTGCTGTTCACAATGCGTCTTGGGGTGGGTGTAACGCTGGTTGATGTGCCGCCCTCCCCCTGGCTCTTTGTCTTCTCTATGTATTTGTTCCTCTCGCTGTCTTTGGCGAAGCGCCATACGGAGCTTGGTCGCCATGTGGAGGCTGGCACAAATGGGGAGATGTCTGGGCGCGGGTATCGAAACAGAGATTTGCCGGTGCTCCTTGCCCTCGGCTCGGCAAGTGGATTGGCAGCAACGCTGGTTATGGTGCTTTACCTGACCAATGAAGCGTTCAACGCCAACTTTTATTCCGCATCTGTGCTTTTGTGGGGCATGCCACCCATTCTGTTTCTTTGGCTTGGTCGCGTCTGGCTGAAATGCCAGAGACTGGAACTGAACGATGACCCCGTGGTCTTCGCATTGAAGGATAAGCAGAGCCTCGTGCTTGGCGGTATGCTGGCCATCCTGTTTGTGTTCGCATGGTTCGGAGGCTATTTGATCTGATGGTTGCTGCTCGCCTTGCCGCGCTCAAGTCTTCTTATGACACCAGTCCTGAATTCAGGCAGATTGTCAGATTTCTGTTTGCTGGTGGCTTTGCTGCCTTTGTAAACTGGCTTCTGCGGATTGCTCTGTCTGTATTCATGCCGTTTTGGCTGGCGGTGTTGCTGGCCTATTTCATTGGAATGAGTGTTGGATACACGCTCTATAAGCATTTTGTGTTTGTAGGGGCGCAGAAACCCGAAAGCATCAAACGACAGGTACTCATCTTTCTTGGAGTGAATCTCTGCTCAGCTCTTATCGTGCTTGGGCTGTCTGTTGGCTTAAACGCAATGCTCATGACTACCCTACCACTCTTTATCGCACAGGCACTTGCACATGGTGTCGCCATCGCTGTTGGAGCGGTGACGAACTATCTTGGCCACAAGGTGATCACTTTCCGCCAAACCCGATAGAGCGGAACTCAACCGTTTGCCGCAAAAGCAAGCGCTTGCATGGCGACGTTGAGAAACAAAGCTTGCGCCACAAACATAGCGAAGATCCCCATGTTGTCTTGTCGCACGGTGCGCACAACGAAGAGCATCATGAGCGGGAGCCAGTCCAGCACGTAGCGCTGCACGGAATATTGAGAAAAGCCGTTGGAATGGTAGAAGAGTGTCACTCCGGCGATGAGAGCGATTGTCAGCCCTGCAAAAAGGTATTCCCGGTTCCATTTGGCGAGGAAGAAGTAAAGCAAGAACGGAGCGCCGATGAAGAGCGCTATACCCTTGTCGCCAAAGCCGCTCATCTGCGTCAGGTATTTGCCTGAAAACTCTACATCCGGCCCTTGCACGAAGAAGTGGATCAGGTTGAAGAGCAGATAATCCCGATGGAACAAGCCCAGCTCTTGAACACGATCCTCAATCCATGACGCAGATGGATCACCCAGAGCATCCCATTCTGGCGGGAAGATGTACGCATACCCAGTTTGCATAGGATCGCCGAAGCGGGCGTAATTGTAAGCAAAGTAGATGCCTATTGCGATTGCAGGAAAGACTGCGAGTTTGAGCAGGCGCCCAATACTCTCAGCATTGATTGCAAAGATGGACCTGTCCGGTGGCGTCATCAGAACAAAAAAGAACGGCATGTAAAGAATGCTCATCTGCCGGGTGAGGAATGCGAGACCGATAAACAATCCCACAAGCCAAGCATTTCTCTTGATGAGCGCTGACCAGAGTGCCAGTGACGTCAACATCGCAGCGACGGCTTGCGCAAAGAACCAGACACCATCGGCGCGGAGCACAGTGTATTGCAGCGGTGTCGCAAAAAGAAAAGCTGCGACAAGCAATAGAGCCAGTCGGTAGTCCGTCTGGTAGTTGCGCGTAATTTGCCACCACACCAAACCGGTAATGAAAAAGCAAATCAGTCCCAGAGCAATAAAATGATGAAACCCTACACCCAATACGGCCACAAATGGCAGAGCGATCAAGGCTGGTACGGGGGGGAATATGACAAAGATCTTGTCTTCGAAAAGCGCACAGTCCAGATCAAAGCAGCGCGAAGCCTCAAAGCGGCCTTGCAAAAAAGCCTCCGCAAGCAAGGCGTAAGAATTACTTTCTGCCTGCTCCCCAATCATGCGGAAAACAATGACTGCCAGAAGAATGGAAACCAAACCAGCAAGAATTGTTGTGAGGAGTGCGCCTCTAAAACGGTCAATCGAAATCATAATGCCCCCAAATATGGGAGAGTAATAACATCAAGAATCCTAGTGTCTTCTTAAAGGTGTGCAAGAGGACCAAAATTGGCGCGCAGTTCTCGCAAAAGTAACCGCACTAAATACATTCTCAGTGCTAACTCCTCAAAGAACGTCATTGATTACAATTCATCTCATTTCTTGATTTCACGTTTGTTGCCTGATAGGTGAAAGATGTTGCTCCCACAGACTATGCCGCAATCGCGGTAGATCCATGGTGTTGGGTTTTTAAAAATAAACCCGCAGTTATGCCAGGATTGAAACAGGAATATCCAGATGTCGGACTCTCCGAAAACCGCAGGTGCAAGCCTGGGAACGGTTGAATTTGTTGCCCTCATGGCTACGCTGACCAGCTTGACTGCGCTTTCGATTGACGCCGTGCTGCCGGCATTTTCAGTCATCGGCAAAGATTTAAATGTCGGAAATTCCAACAACGTCCAGCTCATCATTTCTGCGTTATTTCTTGGATTAAGCTTGGGTCAGTTTGTTTTTGGCCCCGTCTCTGATCGCTTTGGCAGAAAGCCTGCGGTTTATGCGGGGTCTGTTGTTTTCGCAATTGGTGCCGTGCTCGCAGCCACGGCGACATCACTGCCAATGATGATTTTCGGGCGTCTGCTTCAAGGTGTCGGAGCCAGTGCTCACCGGACGGTTGTTATGGCGATTGTTCGCGACAAATATGTCGGCGCGGAAATGGCGCGTATCCTATCGTTTGTAACAGCAGTGTTTATTATTGTGCCCACATTAGCGCCGTTGATTGGTCAGGGCATTCTATTTGCCGCTGGGTGGCGGGCAATTTTTGTCATCATGTTGGTTATGGCGTCTGTTGGCTGCATCTGGCTGGCAATGCGTCAGCCGGAAACACTGAAACCGGAAAATCGCCGGGTAATCACGCCCAGAGTGCTTTGGGAAGGTCTTGAAGAAGTCGTAAGCCATAAAGCGACGCTGTACTATACAGCGGCTTCAGGCTTTGTTTTTGGTACGATGATGACATATCTGAGCACTGCTCAGCCGATGTTTGCAGACATTTTCAACGTCCACGAAACATTCCCGCTCTATTTCTCCGGAATTGCCGTCGTGTTTGGCATGGCGTCCATCGTCAATGGCCGTATTGTCAGACGTATCGGCTTGCAGAACATGTGCCGTGCTGCGCTGACAATTCAGATTGTCACCAGCCTCAGCTTTGCGATGTATCTGCTCCTCATTGATACCACGCCTGATCTGTGGTTGTTCATGACCTATCTTTCGCTGGCGTTCTTTTGTCAGCCGATGTTGAACGGAAATCTGAACGCCATGTCCATGGAACCACTCGGGCATATCGCTGGCTTGGCTGCAACATTGGTTGGCGCGACCACCACGTTTATTGCGCTCATCCTCTCTGTGATTGTTGGCCGTTTCTACGATCAGACCTTGCTGCCCTTGTCCTTTGCGTTCTGCGTTTTTGGCGGAATTGCACTTGTGCTGGTGGTTATTGGCGCAAGGGTGCAGAAAGCAGAAAAGATCGCGTTGTCAAACACGACCTCAGCTGAAGCCAGCGCCTAAGCGCTGCTAATATGTTCAAATGACAGGGACTACTGTTTCTTCGGAAGTGTCCTGACCCAGGAGACTGTCGGCATTTCTACGCCCGCACCGGGGTACCAGTCATCGCGAACTTCCTCGTGGCCTTCCTTTGTGCACACGATTTGCGCGTCTTTGTATTCCTTTGGAATGACGAGTTGGCCGGGGCTTTCCACGTGCAGGTTTTCAGCAAACCCATCCAAGATGCATTGCGCGCCAGATGGCTTGGTTTCGATAGAAACAACATAAGCATCAGGAGGAGGGTTCGACGGATCGGGTCCAAATACATTGGATTGGCATCCGGTGAGGAGCACTGCAGATGCAATGATAGCTCCGAGGGAAGCCCCTTTAAAACTGAGGGGGCTGAACTGACCGGCGTCTGATGCTTTGGCGAACCGCACGCGAATCTCCTGAGAAACTGGATTTCGCTTGGAAGCTACGCCTATTCATAGAGAAGGGTGAATCCCTCAATTCACCCCCACTAATATTGCAGGTCAGCGATGCCTTCGCCTGTTATTTGTCTGACCACACAGCAAGCTCGTTGTTGTTCGGGTCAAGAAAATGGAACCGGCGCCCACCCGGGAAGGTGAAGATCTCTCGGCAGATTTTTGCGTCGTTCTTCATCAGTGTGTCCTGCAGTGCTTCCAAATCTTCGGCATAAAGCACAACAAGCGCCGCACCGCTTGCGGTGGAGGACGACAGGTCTGCCTTGAAGAAGCCGCCATTGAAGTCACCATCATTGAAGGCAGCGTAGTCAGGGCCGTAGTCCTCGAAAGTCCAACCGAGTGCATCGCTGTAAAATGTCTTTACGGCTTCCAGATCAGCAGCTGGCAACTCGATGTAATTGATTTTTCCAGATTTCATAATTTCAAATCCCTAAGGAAAACAGGGGGCTCTTTCCCAAAGACCTCCCGCAAATCTCCAATATTGCAACAAAACTAGATTGGTGAGATAGATAACTCAGTCCTATCGTTATAGTTGCAAGCAAGATATTCAAATGAAGATTTTTGGTTTTCCCCTTCGTACAATTGCAGCTCTTGCTCTGGGAGCTGTTGCTTTTCTTGGTGCTACGCCGGGCTTTGCTCAATCAGCCCCTAAAGGCGATGCGGCTGTTGCCAGCAGTCCCAAGGTCACCACGCAGCAACACGGAGACTGGATGCTGGAGTGCTATGACCCCGCCGTGAATGGCATGAGCTGCCAGATTAAGCAGCGTGTGGTTCATAATGAAAGTGGTCAGAATATTCTGCTGATGACACTCACCTACAGTCCGAAAGAAAAGAGCGATATGGTGCAATATGTATTGCCGCTCGACTTTCTTTTGGCTCCGGGTGTTGGCGTGAACATCGGTGATTTTCAGGCGGTTGCACGGGTCAATCGCTGTATGTCGCAAGGCTGTGTGATTGAAGGCAAAACCGAAGAGGCCTTCATCAATGCGATGAAAGCTGCAAAAGATCAAGGACGGTTTGTGATGATGTCAAGAGCAGGCAAAAAGGTTGGTATCAACTTTTCAGCCACCGGTTTTACAAAAGCCTACAACGAGATGCGAGCGCAGAACTCAAAGTAAGCTGCTGATCACTGCGCAGCAATGCAGTTCCATTCACCACGAAGACCCAAAACAGCTGTAGCGCCCGCAACGGTGCAATGTGAGACTTCAGTGTTGGCAAGATGCAGCTTTGAAGCTGGGTTCGGATTTGCAAGATAGGCAAGACCAATTGCAGCTGTAAGAGCAAGCGCGGATGCGGCAACGGAGAACACCACTCCAATAGTCTGTTTTGGTTTTGATGGGGGGCGCATAGAGGTCGTCATGTGAGGTTTCTGTTCTTTCAAATCCAGGATTTTATGGAAGTGACACTGCCGTCAGTCTTTTCTGCAATGTAGAACAACTCTGCAAACCGCATGTGAGCAAGATCCCCTAGTTTGCGGCGGTTATTCAAGGGATTTACACTGTTTTTTGCGATTATGTGTGACGTGAAATCCTCTGTTCTCCCTTAAGTTGAAGTGCCCTTGCTGCATTACACCTCTCGCCCTCTTGGAAGTTTCGCAATTTTTCTCTAATCCGTTTTCTTAATGTTTTATGTGTTGGGAGGCACGGTCCCGTGGCGAAGTCCAGTAGCAATCCATTGATAACCGGCAGTGGTCTGTGGCAGCAGTCGCCTGAGCGTGTGTTGTTTGAAAACCTCTCCTTCGGGCTCAATGCAGGCGACCGGATTGGGCTCGTGGGCCACAACGGGTGCGGTAAGTCGACGTTTCTCAACATCCTTGCTGGTCGTAATGAACCAAGTGAGGGCAGCATCTCGGTTTCTCGCGCTGCTGTCGTTTCCTGCGTTGAGCAGCATCTTCCCAAGCAGTTGATGGAACTGACGCTGGCTGAGGCTGTTCGTGATGCGCTGCCGAAGGACAAGCGTGATTGGACGGACTGGAAGGTAGATGTGATGCTGCCAGAAATGGGGTTTGAACCTCACCAGTCCGCTGTGCTTTGTAAAGACCTCAGTGGTGGCCAGATGACACGGCTCATGCTGGCACGTGCTTTGATGACAGAGCCGAACCTGTTGTTGCTGGATGAGCCAAGCAACCATTTGGACCTGCCAACAATCATGTGGCTCGAAAGCTTCCTGAAATCATGGAAGGGCAGTTTTCTGATGATCTCTCATGACGCGACCCTGCTCGATTCTGTCACCAACCGCACTTGGATCCTTCAGGATCGCAAACTGCATGCCTTCGATCTGCCCTGCACGAAGGCCTTGGCAGAGCATGAAGTTTTGACGCGAGCACGTATCGCCCGGCGTGACTCCGAGGAAAAAGAGATCAAGCGCGTTGAGGCCAGTGCCAAACGCCTCGCGGATTGGGGACGGACGTACGACAACGAGGACCTGTCACGCAAAGCCAAGTCCATGGAAAAGATGGTCGACCGCATGAAGGACGACCAGACTGACGCCGTCGAGACTTATCCGTGGAACCTTTCCATTGCCGGAGAGCAAATTCAGGCCGACCGACTGGTTCAGTTGAAGGACCTGACCGTGACACCACCTGTGGCGGATGTGTTCCTATACAATGTCGATGACATTGCTGTGCGGCCCGGTGACCGGATTGCGGTTATGGGAGCGAACGGAACAGGTAAGTCCAGCCTGTTGCGCTGCTGTTGGGAAAAACGAACGAGCGAGGCGGGCGACGTCCGGGTCCATCCTCGATGTCGGATTGCTTTTTATGATCAGACGCTTCAACAACTTCCGGGGGAAGCAAATCTGGTTGAGGGTATGGTGTCTGTTGGAGAAGCTCTTGGTGTCGATCTGCGGGTTCCTGACTGCGAAAAGACCATTATTGCAGCCGGCTTCAAATACAATCAGCTGTCGCAGAAAGTCTCTCAACTGAGTGGCGGTGAGCGCGCGCGTCTGTTGCTTGTCTCTCTGTCTCAGGTGCAAGCCAACCTGATGATGCTTGATGAGCCGACCAACCATCTGGACCTATACGGTCGTAATGAGCTGTCAAACCAACTTCAGTCGTTTAACGGTTCATTCTTGTTGGTTTCGCATGACAGGCATCTGGTGGAAGCGACGTGCAACCGGTTCTGGGTCGTGCAAAATGGACGTCTGCAGGAAGTTAATGACGCGGATGCGGCTTATGCGTTGATCGCTGAAGTTCAGGTGAAAGCTGTCAAAGCGGATGCTGCTTCACAATCAGTTGTCGACACTACGGTTGGGGAAAGTGTTCCTGAACCGGATCACTCGGGTGAAGATGAATTGCTTGAACGGTTGATTGAGTTGGAAACGCTGATGGAAGCGGATCTGGCGCGGCGGCCTAACAGACAATCCCCTCACCTGCAGGTGCAATGGAAAGACGAGATTACTCAGATCCACGAGCGGCTTGAGTTGAACGGCTAAACCGGGTCGTTCTCCAGATCAGCAAGAGTTGCGCGGAGCTGTGCTTGGTGCGTCTCCTTCAGCACGTCGAAAGCTTCTGCTCCATACATGCCTCGGAGTGTGGTCTGCGAAATAGCGAAATGCTGGATTGAGCCGATATGCTGGTAAATCCAACAAAATAACTCAGCATCTGAGGCTTTTGACCAGCGTTTCGTCTTGTGGGCCAGTGCGCCCAGTGCATCCAGAAAGGGCTTCATCGGCCAGTTTTCGGAGGTTGTCTGGGCATCCAGCAGGGCTCTGGCGACCAACTGCGTGTCCTCCACATTGCAAAGTGCATCCTGTGAGAGGCGAAGAAAGAACGTGCGCAGCTTGGCTTCTGGCGTCGTCCCTTCGACGTTTTCGATTGAAGACAACAACCGATCAGAAAGCGCGCTGAGCACCTCCTCATAAAGCACGACCTTTGAGCCGAAGAAATGAAGCAGTGCCTGTTTGGTCACCCCAAGTTGGTCTGCAATGCCTGCGAGGCTTGCGGCGTGATACCCCTTGTGGGCAAAGACCGCGCTCGCCGCTGTGATGTAACGCGTTCTGGGGCTGTCTGCGTGCTGATCCAAATCCTGCTCCCTTTGCGTTCTGTATAGGATAAACTTGACAACTTACCAAGTGGTAAGTTTATACTTACCGGTCGGTAAGTGGAGGGTTTGCCATGATACGGGATGAAGAAATTGGTTTGATTGCTGAACTGCTTGGGTTGGATGCGAAGAACGAGAAGTTCTTGGATGAGAAAGTCACGCATTCCCCAGTGGAACGGTACAGTTGTCCTGATCGCTTTGCTCAAGAAATGACGGCTTTGTTTCGCGGCAAGCCTGTTGCTGCTGCGCAATCTACAGAACTGTCCAAGGCAAACGCTTTCCTAAGCCGATCGGTTTCCGGGCTTCCTGTGCTGTTGACCAGAAATACTGAGGGAGAAGCTCATGCGTTCCTCAATGTGTGTCGCCACCGTGGTGCTAAGCTGGTGAGTGAGGAAAGTGGCTGTAAACAAAGGTTTTCCTGCCCGTATCATGCATGGACATGGTCCAACCAGGGCGACTTGGTAGCGGTGCCACAGGAGCAACAAGGCTTTCCGGATCTGGATCGCTCTCAATATGGCTTGAGGGAACTTCCAGTTCTGGAAGCCCACGGCTTTATTTGGGTCATTGCTGATCCAGAGGTTCGGAATGCAGAGGAAATCCAGCAATGCCTTGCTCCACTTTATGACGACTTGTCATGGCTGGGACTTGCTGATCATCGGATCGCGGTGGAAGAAACCTTTGAAATTGCGGCTAATTGGAAGACGCTGCTTGAAGGCGGGATCGAGGCCTATCATTTCCGCGTGGCCCACCGCAAAACGATTGGCCCCTACTTTCCGGATAACCTCTCCAGTTATCAGATGCTGGGAGGGAACATGCGGTCCGTGTTGCCGCGCATCACTCTGTTTGAACTGAGAGATAAACCTCAGGACGAGTGGAGTATTCGTGAGCACGCCAATATCATCTATTCAGTTTTGCCTGGAACGCAGCTGCTTGTTCAGCAAGATCATGTTGTCTGGGTGCATTGTGAGCCGCTTGCCGTTAACCGCACACGGGTCCGACTAGCGACGCTGGTCCCGAACTCCATGCCACAAACTGACGAAATGCAGAAGCACTGGGTCCGCAATCAAGCGATCACCTCAACGACCTTGAAGGAAGACTTTGAGTTGGGCGAAGAGATTCAGCAAGGGTTTGCATCCGGTGCCAACACGCATCTGACTTTCGGTCGCTTTGAAGGGGCGCTTGATCGGTTTAACCAAGTCCTTGAAGATGCGTTGAAAGTAACAGAAGAGGCATGACCTGAGACGGGCAGGCAAAAGAAAAGCCCGCTGAATGCTCAGCGGGCTTCTCGCAAAAATCATAGGCGAAAGGCTTAGCCAACGAATGCGCGCTCAACCACGAATGTGGATGGGGCAGCGTTGGAACCTTCTTCAAGGCCATGCTTTTCAAGGATCGCCTTGGTGTCGTTGATCATTTCCATGGAGCCACAGATCATGCCGCGGTCAATGGCAGGATCAAGCTTTGGCACGCCAAGGTCTTCAAAAAGCTTGCCGTTTTCGATCAGATTGGTGATGCGTTCCTGACAAGGATATGGCTCGCGGGTCGCTGCTGTGTGCAGGCGTAGTTTGCCAGCTGCGAACTCACCAACCAGTGGATCGTTCTTCACTTCCTCAACCAGTTCCTTCGCGTAGGTGAGTTCATTCACTTCGCGGCAAGTCTGGGTCAGAATAACTTCTTCAAACTTCTCATAGGTTTCTGGATCACGGATCAAGGATGCGAACGGCGCAACGCCTGTGCCGGTAGAGAACATGTAAAGACGACGGCCTGGGATCAGAGCGTCATTTACGAGTGTACCGGTCGGCTTCTTACGCATAAGAACGGTATCGCCTGGCTGAATCTTCTGCAGATGTTCAGTCAGCGGACCGTCCTGAACTTTAATGGAGAAGAACTCCAGCTCTTCATCCCAGGATGGGCTTGCAATGGAGTATGCGCGGAAAACCGGCTTCTCAGCATTTGGCAGGCCGATCATGACAAACTCGCCAGAGCGGAAACGGAAAGAGCTTGGGCGCGTGATGCGGAATTTAAACAGGTGGTCAGTGTAGTGTTTAACGGACACTACTTTTTCAGCAAATACGTTTGCTGGAATAGGAAATTCGGTCTTGGCTTCCTGATCAAGCACAGGAGCTGGGGCCAACGCTGCGTCGGTCATTTGCAATCCTTAGATTGTTTTGATTAGGCCATAGCCCGATACTTGGCCAGTTGTTGCCTCCGCTTTATCCGAGCCAAGGTCCGAAAAGCAACCGTTTTATAAGTAAAATTTCAGAAATTTGCTCGTGAAAGTGACTAAGTCACCGTCGAAGCTCAAAGAACTGTCAGTTTCTGAAAGAAAGCGTGTAAGGTGAGTTGGTAAGTGAATGCAGCAATAGGTGGAACTACTCAAAGCAAGCCGCCAGTAATGATTGCTTCGGTTTGCTCATGAAACACCTCAACTCGCCTGCTTCAAGGTCAAAATAGCAAGATATGTTCACTCCACCTGTGTTGTAAGGGTGGAAATGACAACAGACAGAGGAAGCAGGGCGTGAAGGCGGAGCAGAACAAGGCAGCCTATGAGAAACGAATGCTGCGTGTTCTTGAATATATCTATGAAAATCTGGATGGTGATCTTAGCCTTGATGCATTGGCTGATGTTGCATGCATGTCGCGCTTTCACTGGCATCGTGTTTTCCAGAGCATGCGCGGTGAAACGCTGGCGAGCTCAATCCGCCGCATCCGGTTGAATAGAGCCGCGTTAGATCTTATCCAGACAAAACAAGCTGTTACCGAGATTGCGGAGAGATATGGCTACCCGAGCGCACAGAGTTTTTCTCGTGCGTTTAAGGGAGAGTATGGTGTTGCGCCCGGTCAGTTCCGGGAGGATAAAAGCGTTGCTCCTGCGGTTGCCTCGGAAAAAAGCGGTATCTTTTCAATGCATCCGGTGGAAATCAGAGATGTGCCTGAAAAGACATTGCAGGTCCTTTATCATCGCGGTCCCTACTCTGATATGGGTATAGTTTTCAGTAAGTTAGCTGCGATGCTGTCTTCTCGTGGTGTGATCCGTAAATGTGGGCCGTTTGTTGGCATTTATTATGACGATCCTTCAATCGTCCCACCAAATGAATTACGCTCTCGTGTAGGTGCTGTTGTTCCGCCGCAGTTTGAAAATACTGAGGGACTTGAAGCACATAGCATTCCAGCTGGACGTTGTGCCGTGCTGCGCCATCAGGGGCCGTATGCAGGTTTACAGGCGGCCTTCTGTTACCTTTATGGTGTGTGGCTGCCGAACTCAGGTGAAGAGGCCGCGGACCATCCGTGTTATGAGGTGTTTTGGAACAGTCCAACCAACACAGCTCCTGAAGATCTCATTGTCGAGATCTATTTACCGCTGCAATAACAATCTCTTAGAGAAGCACAAGCCTGCCTTTAATTCTGCAGGATGTTGTTCTCTTCCTGGGTTTCCTGCTTCTCATTGATGTTGCCATCCTTGTTGATTTCCTTGATGCAAGCCTCCTGATCAGCGGCGGACATGCTGGTGAAACCAAAATTCGGCGGATAGCCCAGTGGATCAGCGCCAGCGCCGCCGGTGCGGTATTTTTCTGCAATGTCGGGACAATCAGAGACCGGACTTACGATATCGGGATATTCAGACTTTAAGGGATTGGCGTTTTCGTTCGCGACAGGGTCATCCGCAAAGTTGTTGATCTGCGCGAGGCCGTAACCTGCTGAAAAAACGAAGAAACTCAGTGCAAGAAGGGTTGTTTTTGCTTTTGTCTGCATACCAGTTGCTCCCACCACTCGGAGAAAAGAAGGTCGCCACCATTAAACAGGAAACCCGCAAAGGTTGTGTGAGCGCTTATGTTTTAATTGCGTTTAATTGAGTAATACACCGCTCTTATGTAGCCAGCGGCTCGCTTTACAAGCGATTAACCTATGCGTAAGGTTTGGGTTCGCTCTGGAGGTTTTGACCTTTCACCGCGAATGGGGGGACGTCATGTTGAAGAAGATTGGCTGGGGTGTTCTGGCCGTTGTGCTGCTGCTGGCAGCGGGTGCTTTTTACTTCCGGCAAGATATTGCCGAGATCCGTGCCGTGATGGCTTATGCGGATGCATTCAAACCTGAGAACATCGATCAGAAATTCAGGTCGCTTTACAAAGAGTATTCCAGTACCTCGGTGAAAGCGCCAGATGAGACCTATGAGTTGCCGCGGGCGCATCAGGCATCACCGATGCCAGCGACCTTTATGTATAAGGGCGAGGCAGCCTCTACAGCAGATTACATTCTGGATTCTCACACCACCGGCCTTGCCATCATGCACAATGGTAAGTTGATCCATGAGTATTATGATCGCGGCAACACCGCTGAGACTCATGCCATTCAGATGTCTGTCTCCAAATCCATGGCCTCCATCCTTGTTGGGGTGGCGCTGGATGAAGGGCATATCGAGAGTGTGGAAGATCAGGTCGTCAAGTATGTGCCGGAGCTCAAGGGTACGGCTTATGACGGTGTTCGTCTGAAAGACGTGCTGGAAATGTCGTCGGGTGTCCGCTGGAACGAGAACTACGCTGATCTGAATTCAGACATCGTCCAGTCTGTCGTCGCAATCCTGCTGGGTTCTCAGGATGAGTTCACCAAGGATGTGCCGCGTGAGCTGGAGCCGGGCACTTACAATCGCTATTCCTCCATTGATACGCATGTTGTGGGCTGGGTGCTGCGTGGAGCGACTGGCAAACCTTACAAAGAGTGGTTCAACGAAAAGCTATGGTCCAAGATCGGTGCTGAATCCTCCGCTGAAATCATGGTGGATCAGGAAGGTGAACCGGTTGTCTTTGGCGGGGTGAACATTCGCCTGCGTGATATGCTGCGTGTGGGAATGGTGCTGGAGCGTGGTGGTTTGAACCACAAAGGCGAGCGCATCGTGTCGGAAGAGTGGATCAACACATCGGTCACGCCGGACGAGCCACGCTTGATGCCCGGTTACAACAATCCGCAGAGCCCCTCACCGCTTGGCTACAAATACCAGTGGTGGCTGCCGCTGGACTCTGATCAGGGTGACTTCACCGCGATCGGTATTCACGGCCAGTTCCTCTATATCAACCCGGCTCGGAATGTGGTGATCGCTAAGACCTCGACCTATCCCTCTTATCAACGCGATAAGGAGATGGTGAAGATGAAGTCGATCGCGCTGTTTCAGGCCATCGCCCGTCATTTGAGCGACGTGCCAAACTCTTAAAACGCGTTCTGATTGATAAGAATTCGCTCCATAGAAAAAGCCGGCTCTGGGAAAGAGCCGGCTTTTATAAAATCTTGGTTGCTCTGCGTTATGCAGGCTGGCCAGTTGCTGCAAGCAGAACTTCGCGGATGTTGACGTTCTGTGGCTGCTGGTAAACGAACATCACAGTGTCAGCTACGTTCTGTGGGTCCAGTACGCCGCCCATTTCTTTCTTCCACTGCTCGTAACCGTCGATGATTTCCTGAGAGGTGGTGTGAGACAGCAATTCAGTCTGCACAGCGCCCGGAGCAATGGTCATGACGCGCACGTTGTCTGCTGCCACTTCTTCACGCAGGTTTTCGCTGATGGCGTGAACGGCAAACTTGGTGCCGCAATAAGCTGCGTGTGCCGGGAATGTTTTGCGGCCTGCAATGGAGCTGACGTTGATGATGGAGCCGCCCTTGCGCGCTTTCATACCTGGCAGAACTGCGTGGATGCCATTGAGAACACCCTTCACATTCAGGTCGATCATGCGGTCCCATTCAGTTGGATCCTGAACGGACAGATCACCCAGCAGCATGCAGCCAGCGTTGTTGACGAGTGCGTCTGCAGGGCCGAATTTCTCTTCCGCTTCCTTTACTGCTGCAATCAGCTGCTCACGGCTGGTGACGTCAACGCCGCGGCACAGTGTGTTTGGAAGACCCAGAGCTTCCATCTGCTCAACCCGGCGTGCAAGCAGAAGAAGTGGATGGCCAGCTGCGCTGAAAGACTTCGCAATCGCTGCACCAATGCCGGAACTTGCGCCAGTGATAATGATAAGTGGCTTTGTCATTTTGTTTTCCTGCCTAGTTAGCTTTTTCTTGAGCAAGATGAACTTGCGTTGTGTTGAGGCGATTGTACAAAAATGATCACGCTGATAAATATGGGTAATCTGAAATAATTGTTAGGCTGAGATGAACAATATCTACTGGAATGGCCTTCGCTCGTTTCTGGCTGTGGCAGAACATGGCAGTTTTACCTTAGCCTCTGATGAAACGGGTCTTTCAAAAGCAAGCTTAAGCCAACAGGTGAGCCAGTTGGAGGAGCAGCTGGATGTGCAGCTGCTGTTTAGAACCACCCGCAAACTGCGACTGACTGAAATTGGTGAGCGTTACTATGAAATGTGCCGCACCGGCGTGAAGCAGATTGAAGATGCATCTGATTTGGCATCGCAGGCGACGGACAGTCTGACTGGCCCTATTCGTATGAACGCTGTAGGCGGTTTGATTGGCGAGGAGCTGATTGCACCGCTGGTGATTGAGTATCAGCACGCCAATCCGGGGATTGAGGTGAAACTGGATTTTTCCAGCATCCGGGAAGACTTGCTGGAGACCGACTACGATCTTGTGTTGCGGATGGGAGATTTAGAAGACAGCACCCTGATTGCCCGCAAGTTGCACACCATCACAACCCGCTATGTGGCGTCCCCGTCCTTTGTGGCGGCTCATTCCAAAATCCGCCATCCTTCTGATCTGAAAGGTCTTCCTTTCATTTCCGGCAGTGTGCAGGAATGGATTTTCACTCGTGGACAAGAGCGCATTGTGGTGCAGGCGGAAAAAGGATTCCAGATCTCCAATGGCCGCGTCATGTGCCAGGCAGCCGCTGCGGGCTTGGGTGTTGCGCGCCTTGCGGATGTTTACACCGATGCACTCGTCAAACGCGGCGAGTTGACGGAAATGCTGTCTGGATGGAAGCAAACAACACCGCTTTGGCTGGTGAGCCCGCCAACACGCCACCAGCTGCACCGGGTGCGGGAATTGATGAATTACCTCACAGCCAACTTCAAAACCCGCTATGAGGCGGTGCTGGGTTAGCGGCGGTAGGTGCCAACAAAGCCATCTGGCACAACAGCGCCTGCGGGGCTGGAGTTGGGAACATTCACGCCAACCGGAATGAAGACGCGCTGGATGATGATCTTGTCACCATCTGGCGGCGGTGGGCCGGGGAGCACGGCGCCTTGTGTGGTTTTGTAGCCTTTCAACTCGCAAATGAGATTTCTGCTCTCAAATCCGGCAGGAACAACCATCGGGCCGGGCGTGTGCTTTACAAAGATGGATGAGCGATACCCTTCCAGAAAACAGAAGGCACCATCAGGCGTGGTATTGACCGTAATCAGCGTTGCCCCCGGTGGAATCTCGATGGAGGGCGAATAAGCTTGTGGCAGGCGTTCTTCATCAGAAACGCACCCTGCCAATAGGGGAAGAGTGATTGCGAGAGTGCTTAAAGGGAGCTTGATTTGCAAGTCGTGGGCCTCTTCAGGACGATCTGCAAAAGGTAACGGGCACATGAAAAGGATGACACCCATAAGAATTGCTGAGGTTGTTTTGCTGATAGCCTCAAAAATGGTGAGGAGTGGTGGGGGCCACACCGAAAGACAAGGAGTTATCCAACTCTGGATCCACTGAGGATTTTGCAAGCAGACCCGCCGTAACTCTCGATAATACTCGCAAGGACCAGACTGTTTTATGCGGGATGAGCGACTGTGACTTTCCTGAGAATGCTTCAGCTTAAAGCAAGCAAAGTTTAGATGCCGAGTAAGGTTTGCATGGAAGTTTCTGGCTGTGCAGCATGATGCACGGCGTTCGAAATATCAGATAGAGTGTTCAAAATGCACACGAACTTTGTAAGGCAGTTTAGGAATGCTCGGTTTTTTTATGAACGAGAGGATTGTATTTCGGTGCATGCAAGTGTGCTGTTTCCTGTTCTATGTCTTTGTGGGTGAAGATAATCTGGATCTTTCATGGTGAAATCAGTAGTTTAGGTCGTGGATAGGCGGTGCTTTGCCGAAGTATATTTTTTTTGATTATTGAAGCGGGTTAAGGAATACATCTTGTTGGCATGTTGATAGTCAGACGGGTAATTTCTTCATTTTCTCAGTTTAATTTTATTCTCGAATTGAACTTGGTTCACGCATTAATGATGGAAGTTGCGCATAAAACACTAAGGAAAATTCGACAGGTTTTGTACTCTTGCATCCACGAAATTAGGAAGTATCTATGAGAGAGTGAACCGAAAGGTGCACAAGGATACTTTGAGCCCATATAGCCGTTTTGCGCAGATTAACGGAACGAGAATGACAAAATTAGGTGAAGCCACGCTGAAGCTGTTGGAAAGTAGCACAGTACGAAAAGGTCTTGCTGAACTCCGCGTGGGGATCGAAAAAGAAGCTCTGCGTGTTGGCAGAGATGGCTTTATGTCATTGCGTGATCACCCGGAATCTCTGGGTAAAACGCTAACGCACAAATTTATCACGACAGACTTTTCTGAGGCTCAGGTGGAGTTCATCACACCTGCTGTGCATTCTGTTGCAGAGAGCCTGGATTTTCTGAAAGAACTGCAGGCTTTTGCAGCGCGTAAGACGGATGATGGCGAGTATTTGTGGAATGCGTCCATGCCGCCGGAAATCGCCGGCGATGAGACGATCCGCATCGCGGAGTATGGAAACTCGAATGCGGCGCAGATCAAAACGCTCTACCGCAAGGGACTGGCGCATCGCTATGGTAAGCGTATGCAGACGATCTCCGGAATCCACTACAACTTCTCCATCTCCGATGGCCTTTGGCACGAGTTTCATGAGCAGTGTACCTCCGGCGGAAGCCTTCAGGACTTCCGCAGTGCAGGGTATCTCGGCCTGATCCGTAACCTGCAGCGTCATGGCTGGCTGGTGCTTTACCTGTTTGGAGCTTCTCCTGCCGTCGACAAAAGCTATCTGGCCTCCCCGCATCCAACCCTGTCCATGCTGGGTGATGACACTTATTTTGGCGAGTATGCAACGTCTCTGCGCATGAGCGATCTGGGTTACACCAGCGTCGTGCAGAGTGAGCTGGACATTCACTACAACTCTCTTTGCGATTACATTGAAGGCCTGCGCGGCGCTCTTGCAACGTCTGTGCGCCAGTACGAGCAAATTGGTGTGGCGGAAGAAGGCGATTACAAGCAGATCAACACGCACCAGCTGCAGCTTGAAAACGAGCTGTACGGCTCTGCGCGGCCTAAGCGAAACACCAAGGAAGGCGAGCGCCCGATTGCCGCGCTGTGTCGCCGTGGTGTTGAGTACATCGAATTGCGCTCTCTCGACATCAATCCGCTCAATCCGATCGGGATTTGTGAGCAGCAGGCGCACTTCCTCAATGCCTTCCTGACCCACATGACCCTTGCTCCATCTCCATGTATCTCCTCTGGAGAGCAGCAGGCGCTCAACGATCAGCAGCGCATGGTTGCCTGGCAGGGTCGTCTGCCAAACCTGATGCTACCAGCCTATGGCGATGGTGGTATGGAACTGCGTGAAGCTGGCCATCAGGTGCTTGATGATATGCGTCTGACAGCTCAGATTATGGATGAAGTGTACGGCGGTACAGGCCACACAGACGCTGTGAACGCGCAAGCGGCCAAGCTGGACAATCCGGAGCTCACACCATCCGCTCAAATTTTGAAAGGCGTGAAGCAGAAGGGCTCTTACACCGGCTTCATCGCTGATCTTTCCAAGAACCAGTCTGATCACCTGAAAGCGATGCCGCTGTCTGGTGAGCGTCTGAAGTTCCAGGACGCGATGGTTTCTCAGTCCCGCGCCGCTTATGAGCAGGTTGAAACGCAGGCGAGTAACCACAGCTTCGATCATTTCCTGGATTCGCAAAACAAAACGGAAGTTTTGCCGCCAGAATGTCTGGACGGCCAGTAAAGCCTGACCCTGAACACGGAAGGCAAGGCTTGCTTCAAATCCTGCCCTACACATCTGACGACCACGACGTGCTCGCTGCGCTCTATGAGAGCGTGGCGAGCCGTACGTTTGCCTATGACTACACCAGCCTCGTAGATGCCAGCCAGTTTCAAAGCCTTGTTGAGGGGGAGGATGTCTGGGTCTTGAAGCAGGCGGGGGACCGTATCGGCTTCATCGGCTACTTCACACCAGAACACTTCCTGCATTCGCTGTACATAGACTACGCCCACCACAAACGCGGGTTCGGGCGACAGGCACTTCAGTTTTTGCTGGAAAATTATGGCTGCAGGCACGAGTTGAAAGTGCACCGCATCAATCAGCCTGCGTTGAAGTTTTACAGCGCGCTTGGATACGAAGATATCACTGCACAGGCTGATGCTCATCAAACCTGGCAGCGTTTGCGCTCTCCAGAGACAATTCTGGATCACTCACCGGCTATTGCGGTGGGAGAACAAGTCTCTCACCGACAATAAGTTCAATATATCAAGCCATTAGAGCACGTCGCGTTCATTAACATTCACGCATCGCGCTCTAATATCTTTGGTGGAGCGAATTCTTGTCGTTTGATTGAAACCAATCAAACGGAACGCGCTCTAAGATGGCATGCAAAGAGCAGGTAAACGATCAACATGTGCTTTGATCGTTTGCTCGGCCAGTTCACCGTCCCCAGTGCGCACAGCATTGATCAGCTGAGTGTGATCATCCTGAACGCCTTCTGAAATAAACCCGGCACGGCGCATTGCAGCGCGGTAGCGGGTGCACTGGTCATGAAGCATATGCAGGAACCGGCTTGCCCAACTGGAGCCTGCTCCCTCAACCAACGTCATATGAAACACGCGGTTGGCTTCTTCCCATTCATTCCAGAAATCACGCCGTGAAGCTTGCCATGTCCGCTCAATTTCCTGCAGTGCATGGTAGGCATCCAGCACGCTTTCGCGCCACTGAGCGTCGCCCTTTTCAACGGCGGTTCTCACCGTTGCGCTTTCAAGAAGGCGGCGCTGATCAATAATATCCTGAAACTCTTTTTGCGAAAGTTCTGGAATATAAAATCCCTTATGAGATTGCGTGGCAACCAGTCCTTGAGACACCAGACGGGAAAGTGCTTCGCGTACAGGTGTAGGCCCAACATCAAATGTGCTGCACATCTCGCGAATGCGCAATTTACTGCCCGGCTCAAGCTGGCCAGACAAAATTGCCGCCCGCAGGTGCGCGTAGGCCCTGTCAATGAGAGAGGCGGATGACGGGACGTTTTGTGCAGTGACCGATGTTACGGCTCTTTCTAAGGTATCCTCTATTTTCAAAGTTATCTGCCTTACAATTATTATCTATGCAATTTGGCGTTTCTTTTCGTCGGTATGGAAACTAGGTCATTTGTTTTGTTATCCGGCCAAGTTAAATTGCAAATATGAATTGGCCTTCTTATTACATCAATTGTAAAACAATATCTGAACTATAAAAGCAATGAAATTGCGTCGGAATGACATAACTTTCCAATAAAACGAGAGTGTTTTATGGAAAATAACGTCGAATTATCGATTATTTTTAAAAAAATGTGTAACTACGGTCTTATTCATTGAGCATATGAATCAGACTTACTTAGAGTTCGATGAGCAGAAATAGAGTTTATTCGCTATTTTAATAAAATAATCTCAACTATACTCTGCCGGCTCACTTCTTCGCGTATAAACGGCAGAAACTATTAGCAACGCTCTAAGTGGAAATCACTTATAGAACGCAAAATATCTCCCCCCAATACGCGATGAATTGCTCAGCTTATCTCTGGTGTTTCAGAAAACTTATCCCCCCTACTCCACGCAGTGTTATTGCTCAGTGAGGAGGCGTGAGAATCAGGAGCTGGATGATTGAGTCGGAGCGAGCTGACGCATGAATATGTTTCTGGAGAAATGGATCGGTTGTTTTGTCGATTTTATGCACGCCTCGTTTTCGAGTTTTTGAAACAGCATAACTATTTGAAAATAATAGATATTATGCCTCTCAAGGAGGCGATGATCATAAGTGTTAATGAGGATTAACCAAAAAGGGATTGAACTGAACTACAGGTTGGTTACCCTTTCGACGCAAACACGGGCCATATGGGCGCACTTTCCGTTTGTAGATGACTAGAACCGTTTGAGGGCTAAGCGAAGTGGAATACGGCAACAACACTCTTTTGCGTGAGGAAACTCCGTCTGAGAAGATCTCCCGTTATTCGCAGCTCCTTTCTGGCCAGCTGCACCGGTTAAGACAAGAACTTTATCCGCCTGAAGCGCATAAATTGCTGCGCTCGTTCTCTTCTGTCGATGTTGCCCGTCTTATCGGTGTTTCTGAAAGCACCATTCGCCAGCTGGATCTGGACGGAGAAGGCCCGACGCCAACCCGCCTTGCCAATGGCCGCCGCAGTTACACGCTGCAGCAGATCAACGCCATCCGTGAAGTGCTTGCCGCCCGTAAAAAGGGCGATGAAGCCGTTAATATCCTGCCGCGCCGTCGCGACGGTGAAAAGCTGCAGGTGATTGCGTGCGCCAACTTTAAAGGTGGCTCCGCAAAGACCACCACCAGCACCCATCTTGCCCATTATCTGGCTTTGCGCGGCTATCGTGTGCTCGCGATTGATCTTGATCCGCAAGCCTCGCTTTCTGCGATGTTTGGTGTGCAGCCTGAGTTTGATGTTGAGCCAAACTGCACCTTGTTTGGTGCTCTGCGTTATGATGAAGGCCGCCGGACACTGGGTGATGTGATCCGCCCGACCTATTTTGACAATCTGGATCTGGTTCCGGCCAACCTTGAGCTGGCCGAGTTCGAACACATCGTTCCAACAGCGATCGCTTCTGGTGCGTCTACCGGCGAAAACATCTTCTTCCGCCGCATCCGCAACGTTCTGAACGAAGTTGATGATCGCTACGATGTTGTTGTGATCGATTGTCCGCCACAGCTTGGCTTCCTCACTCTGGGCGCGCTGTTCGCATCCACCGGATTGCTTATCACGCTGCACCCGCAGATGCTGGACCTTGCAAGCTGTAACCAGTTTCTCGGCATGAGTTCTGACCTGATGGCCGTGATTGAGAACAATGGCGGCGAAATGAATCTGGATTGGATGCGGTTCCTCGTGACCCGTCACAATCCAAATGACAGCCCGCAAACCCGTGTGGTTGGCTTGTTGCGTGCCCTCTTTGGTGAGGATGTGCTGACATCGCCAGCTTTGGAATCCACCGCGGTTGCCAATGCGGGCCTTGAAAAGAAATCGCTTTACGAACTGGAACCGGGCGCCATTGGCCGTGAAACGCTTAAGCGTGCGCTTGAATCCATGGATTCGGTAAACCGTGAAATTGAAGATCTTCTCCGCAGCTCTTGGGGTCGAACACTATGAACAAAGCTAAGGATCGGAAAAACGCATTAGACACGCTGTTTTCAGGCGGCGGTATGGCAGGTATGGTTGCGGATGCAACAGCGCCGCGCCCCCGCTTGTCGTCCGGTGCTATTGGCGCAGCCGAGATCAACCTGATCAAGGACGAACGTGACAAACTGCGTGAAGAGTTGAAAACGCTGAACACGCAAATGGCGACCTCTGACAATGTGGTGGAACTGAACCCGGAACAGGTTCAACCCTCCTTTGTTGCGGACCGTATGGAAGTTGCGTTTGATCCGGCATTTGAGGCGCTCAAAGAGTCTATTGCCGAGACCGGACAGCAAGTGCCAATTCTGGTGCGTCCTGCGCCGGATGAAGACGGCATCTACCAGATTGCCTATGGCCACCGTCGTTGGAAAGCCTGCCGCGCTTTGGGCAAGCCCGTCCGCGGTGTCATAAAACCGCTCTCTGATGAAGAATTGCTGGTTGCTCAAGGCCAGGAAAACCATGAACGGAAAGACCTGAGTTTCATTGAAACCTGCCTGTTCGTTTTCCGCCTTGCGCAAGATTACCCGCAGACGCTTATTGTCAAAGCCATTGGCAAAGACAAGTCTCTCGTTTCCAAACTCCGCAAGCTGGCGGCAACCATGCCTGAGGAGTTTTTGCGTGTGATTGGGCCTGCCCCAAAAATCGGGCGGCCACGTTGGGAAGAGATGGCAAGTTTCTTCCACGAGGGCCAGCTGGCGCCGAACCACGAAAAAGCGATTGCCTCGCTGTTTGCGCTGGATTCATTCACAGAGCTGCACAGCGATGAGCGGTTTAGCGAAGTGTTGCAGCTGCTGCAAGAAACGCCAAGCGAGATGGAGGCAGGTTCTGCGTCCTCTTCTGGTGAGATTGCTGTTGCAGCTCATACCCGTGCCGCGAAATCTTCTGAATGGCTTGGAAACAAGCATGTGCTCGTCAAGCACACTGGCAAAGCGACCGTCTTCTCCGTTGATAGCAAAACGCAGAGTGACTTTGGCTCCTTCCTGCTGAAAGAGCTGCCCGGCCTGATTGCCAAATTTGAAGACACGAAGGGGGAGGATGCCTGATGGTGTAACCCCTGAATGACGAAAGGCCCTGCTGACGGCAATCAGCAAGGCCCCAAAATCGTCGCCCAAGAGAGTGAAGAGCACTCGTCGAGGACCATCTTTAGCACGATCATCCTACGACGAACGCGCGGTGCGAATCAAGTCAGCAATGCTTTCTTGAAACCCTTTGTGGCGCATTTTTGCTTTTTCGGGCGCTCAATCCCCAATCTTACTTGGATAACACCTTGGGTATTCCCTCGGTGAATGGGTTAGCTATGCAAAGCACCGGTGTTGCGTCCTTTCGCAAAATGACACCCGGCATGTTGGAAAGCCAGCGACTGGCAATGGCGAATGATATCGTCAAAACAACAAAAGCCGAGGTGGCGATCACGTTAAAAAAGGCGGCCCCTGCTCTGGGGATTGATGGTACCGCCTACCATATTCTCGATATTCTGATCGGCCTGACACGGGCAGATGACTGGAAACAGGACCGCCGTCCGCTGGTCGCGATCTCCAATGACAAGTTGGCTGAATACGTGTGCCGCTCCACGCGCACAGTGATCCGTGCACTTAAGCGACTGGTTGAGGTGGGCATATTAGCATACCGCGACAGTTCAACAGGCCGTCGTTTTATCTACCGCAATGGTGCAAGTGGTGAGATTGACCGTGGATATGGTTTTGACTTTTCGCCAGCACGCCAGCGGATTGATGAGATCAAACGGATTGGGGAAGAGTTTCAGGCACGGGTGCGGGCAGAGCAGGAAGCAAAGCGGACTGTTAATCGGTTGTCTCGCGCAATCGTTGATGCTTGCCGGACCGGCCAAAGCGAAGGCGTGGATTGTACCGTGTTCCTGGAAGAACTCTCTGCCATTATGGAAACGCCAATGCTGCTTCTTGAGCGGGCAGACAAGGTCTCAAAACTCTATGAACTGGTTGTGGAAGAGCTCGCAGAAGAGAAAACCGAAGACGAGCAAGCTGCCTCAGATTTCAATGAATATGCCAAAATGTCATGCGACCATGACATTGATGTCACCCCTTATAATATTACAACCCATCAAGCTCATATAAATAGTAAAACACGGCAGCCATCTAACGATGGCTACTCAAATAACAATTCCGCTTCTAACGAAGCTTCGAAGATTGCTCTTGAAAAAGACCAATCAAGCAAATTCTCTGCCAAATCCAACGCTCCAGCTCAATTGCAATCTCGGCAATCTGGTCAGTTAGATAACGGTTTAAGTGAGCATTTATCTGCTATTTCCATTGGTTTGATTGATAGTGCAACAACGGAAACCCAGGAAATGCTGGGCATGCAGTTTTCAAGCTGGTTCGAACTTGCGCAGTCTGGCGAGCAGCTTCGTTTGGCGATTGGCCTTTCCGAAGATGGCTGGAAACAAGCGGTTGTGACACTGGGCGAAAAAATGGCTGCGGCGGTTCTGGTGGTGACGGTTGAAAAAACCCTGCGCGATCCTGAAGGCATTTCTCGACCGGCGGGTTACTTCCGCGCCTGTGTTGACCGCGCCAAGGACGGAAAACTCGCCCTGCACAAGTCGCTTTATGGGCTGGCTCTGGGATAAGGATCTGCAATGCCGGTTTCTTGCGGATGGGGTAGATGGATCCGCAAGTGAGGTGTTGGTGTGCGGGTGATGAACTCGTCTTCGATAAGGTCAAGCATATTGCGTTGTTCCCGAAAACTCATCAACGCCTTTGCATCCGCAAAGGAAAACCATTGATAGGTATCGTGCTCTTCATTGATCGTAATTGAGGTATCGTGAGGAACATCTGCAACAAACACTGGCAGAATTACGAAGCTGTTCTTTTCTGGGATGTAGAAACGAATATCAGCATCTGCGGACCAAAGGTTGTCGAGCACTATGCCAGTCTCTTCTCTCACTTCGCGTAGCATTGCTTGCCAGGCTGTCTCTCCTGCTTCGATACCCCCAACAATCTGACTCCAGGTATGAACTGGTGGTTTGAGGCGGTGAAGCAGGAGAACCTGTGGCTCTTGAGTGTTCTTGTCGATGAGAAATACGGTTGCGGCGTCGCAAAAAACAGGGACTTGGGACATAATGGTCTCATTGAAAATGGTAAAGGATTCAGATTAAGCCAAGAGAAGCAGATTTATCTCTTATCCTGGTGGTCAATTACCCGCCTCCTCCTTAACATCGCTAGGTTGAACCGAGATCTTTGGTCATCACATCAGATGGCTTACATCGTTTAATTTTGCCACTCTAGAAGAACCATGCTTCTCTCGTTTCAAATGCGTGAGACTGCAGGGTCTGATGTCGTACATAATGTTCTGTAGGTGAATATCTCTTGAAAGGCCAAGCCACCAGTTGATGATACAGATGATGGAGTTTGCGTGGCTAATGATTATGAGCCTCTCCATGTTGGCACTCGCTAAGAATTCCATGTAGGTCGCAATTCGAGAATACAACATCCGCCAGCTTTCACCCTGATCGTAAGGAATCCAATCAAGAACTGGTTCGGTTGGTGAGCTCCAGATTTTCTGGGCTTCTGCTTTTGAGAGGTCTTTTGCCACGCCGTTGTTCAACTCACGCAACTGCCCGGCTTTAGTGAGCGCATTTCCGGTTTTCTGAGTTATCCATTCCGCAGTTTGCACTGCGCGTGTCAGATCGCTGGTAAAAATTTGAAAGGCAGGAGTTGGAACAGATTTTGCCAAGTAATCGGCAGTTTGCTTCGCTTGAGTGATGCCGTGAGCTGTAAGTATCGAATTTGTCCAACCTCCCACAACACCTTTCAGCATGTGCTCACTTTCACCGTGTCTCAGAAGAATGAGTTCGTTCAGCATTGAATACCACCAGAGTTCCGGCACTTCCATGAAGAGAGAATGTGGAGTGTCAGGAGCTCAAAACTTCGCTAGCGTCCTCATTCTGCTGTGTCGGTAACTCGATCCGAAGATGTGGGCTTGCTTTGCGTGTTACGAACTCGGCATGGAGATATTCAAGAACGCGGCGCTGGCCGGGGAAACTGAAGAGCTCCATGGCATCATCAAATGAAAACCATTGATAGGCATCGTGTTCTTCGTTGATGGTGATTGGCGTTTCGCTGGAGACAAAACTCACGAACACTGGCAGTTTTTGGATGATGTTCTTTTCCGGAACATAAAATTCTTCACACAGATCAGCAGACCAGAGTTCGGTGAGGACCAAACCGGTTTCCTCTTTCACCTCTCGTAATGCTGCTTCCCAGCCGGTCTCATTTGGTTCAACCTTGCCTGCGACCTGACACCAGGCGCCGAGCAAAGTATCAGCGCGGCGCATAAGCAAGACCTGCGGCTCCTCTGCATTCAGGTCGAGAAGGAAAATGGAAACGCCGTTGCTGAGAACGGGAATATTGTTGGGGGTCATAAGTTGCTCATAAAATAACTGGTGCAATAGACCATGAGCATACTCAGAGATAAACGAAAAACCAAGAGAGACGAAGGGCAGGAGATCACTCCCCTGCCCTCACGCTTAAGTTTTGGAATGGGCTGTTGATGCAGGGACCTGATCGTCTTTAGAGAACTGACCGCGAGTCCGGTTGGCATAAGAAACCAGCACCAACATCACCGGCACTTCAACCAGTACACCAACGATGGTTGCCAGGGCAGCTCCGGAGGTGACGCCGAACAAGCTGATTGCCACAGCGACGGCCAATTCAAAGAAGTTCGACGCACCAATCATTGCGCCGGGCGCTGCAACATTGTGCGGCTGGCGCCACTTCCGCATCCAGAAGTACGTGACGAAGAAAATCAGGACAGTTTGGATCAGAAGCGGAATCGCGATGAGAACGATGTCTGCTGGTGATGAAATAATGTTGTCAGCCTGAAGACCAAACAGCAAGAACACGGTGCCCACCAGACCTGCAATCGAGAATGGTTTCATCCCTGCACTGAATGAAGAAAGGTGCTCTTTGTCTTTGAGGCCGAGCCGGGTCAACCACCCTGCCCCCAATGGCAACGCAACAAATAGTGCGGTTGAAACCAGCAGTACATCCCATGGGACAATGATGTTTGAGACATCCAGCAAAAACGCCGCGATTGGCGCGAAAGCGAAGATCATAATCAAGTCATTGGTTGCAACCTGTGCCACCGTATAACTTGCATTGCCCTTTGTTAGATAAGACCAGACAAACACCATTGCAGTACATGGAGCAACGCCAAGCAAGATCATGCCTGCGATGTATTGATCCGCCAGATCTGCTGGAATGAACGGCGCAAAGATATGGCGCATGAACAGCACGGCCAGAGCTGCCATGGTGAAGGGTTTCACCAGCCAGTTCATAGCTAGTGTTACGATGAGTCCCTTAGGTTTCACAAAGCAATTGCGAACCTCGGTGAACTCGACCTGCACCATCATTGGATAGATCATAAGCCAGATCAGAACCGCGATGACCAGATTGATCCCGCCGACCTGCAAGTCACCGATTATCTGAAAAAGGCCAGGTTGAAGGAGGCCGGCCCCTACCCCCAGAGCCATTGCAAGACCTACCCAGACTGAGAGGTAGCGTTCAAAAGTACCCATGATTTCTCCTGCCTATCGTCGATAGACGATGAATTTCGACAAATTTTAGAGCTTGAAGCTGCTCTCAAAGAGGAAGTTGAAGTTCTTCAACTCAGACCGATTGACTGAATAACAAATGCGCGGGCGCTGAACTTCCGCCAGTATGAACCCTGCATCCTTTAAGATCCGAAGATGCTCGGACACAGTGGATTGCGCCAGACCGATAGAGTTCACGAGATCTCCACCGACGCAGCCGGGTTGAGCCGCCATAATCTTCAGCAAGCGAACACGCGCAGGATGCGCCAGGGCTTTGGCCTGGACTGCGAGCTTTTCTTCTTCTACCTCATTCAAAGAGGCAGGTGCGAATTCCGTAACGCAGGTGTTTTCTGTCATCGTTGATTCCGTATATCGTCGATACACGATATACTCCTCTCCTCACCCACTGGCAAGGCCTTTCTGTGTTGACAGCTGTCAACTTTTTTGAAGCCGAGTTGACAGCTGAAACTCCCCTCCCCTGCTCACTTCTATCGTGCTGCGGAGTGATACTCTGGGTTGGGCTGCATGCCTGTTGCAGAGGCCATGCGGTTGGACATGGAGAAAAAGGCCGCGACTTCGCAAATGTCCCAGATGTCTTCTTCCGAAAACCCAATATCCCGAAGGCCTTGCCGGTCACCCTCAACAATCTCAGAGGACGTCTTCGCAATCTTTGTAGAAAAGTCGAGCATCACACGCTGCTTGTCAGTCAGATCAGCATAGCGATAGTTCATCACCATAGCTTCACCCAGTTCCGGCTTGTTGGAATACTCCCGAACAGCAGCGCCATGGGCGACCTGACAATACCAGCAGGAATTGATCGACGAAACGGTGACAGCAATCATCTCTCGTTCCAGTTTGGAAATGCCAGAGTCTCCAAGCATGAGCTCATTATACATCTGAGAAAACGCCCTGAGCTTTTCTGGTCGATGTGCGAAGGCAATCAGCACGTTCGGGATCAACCCGAGTTTGCTCTGACATTTCCCAAAAAGCTCCTGAATATCATCAGGTAATGGATCCGGCAGGCTAAGCTTCAAGGCAGTCGGATGCGTAAGGCTTGCGCTCTCTATTTTCTGAAAATCGGTTGTAGTCATTATATGGTCTCTCCTCCATTGCAGCAGCTTAACTGTGATTGAAGGAACTGTCCTCACTACAAAAGGAGAGCAAAGAAAAGCCCGCCTTTGGGAAGAGGCGGGCTTAGTTGGAGGCTTGCTTGGGATTTAAGCGTGGGCGGAGAGCTTACGCTCTTTTCGTTTATTGGTGACGTGCACATATCTGTAGAGCTCTAAGAGTAGAAGCGGTGTGAAATGCACCAGTGCTGGCCCAAATTTGTAGTCGACCAGGACCCAATGGGCGAACACGAGGACTGCTGCTGCGTAAGCAAGTTTCTGAAGGTTCTTCCATCTGGATCCGAGCTGGGCGATGAACCAATCATTGCTGGTGACTGTGAGCGGAATGAAAATGAGAGAAGCCAGCCATCCAGTCCAGATCCCGATTTTGACGAGATCTTGCAGGATAGGGCCAAGAGATCCCTTATCCAGCAGGTAGATAGCGACATGCAGAGCTGAATAGCAAGCTGCAGCTACGCCAATATACCGCCGCCGTGCCATCAGCCAACGCACCCATCGTTGACCGTTTGTCAGGAACATCAGCGGCGTGATCATGAGGCTTATGATGAGAAAACGAGCGGCAAACTCTCCAGTTGGAAGGAGAAGGTGCTCCAACTTGTCGCTTTCACGGAGAAGCTCTCCGATGATAGCAAGCCCCGGGAGTGCAAGGATAGACCAGAAGGTAAATGGTGAGTTCCAAATTGCTCGAAGGTAAGACATGGTCGCCCGGATGAGTTTGCACTGAGTTGTAAGGTGCACACTGCTGATTTCGCGGTGTTGGGGTACGTGGGAAGTCAGCAGTGTGCGGCCGATTGCGACTGCGGAGTTCGCGTTCAACCTTGTCTAAACACTGGATCAGCTCTGTCTTTTCCGCAAGAAATCAGATGTAACAAAATGTCGTGGAACTTGGTTGGGTTAGAGATCTAGCTGCTTCGTGGTGTCGGTTAAGTTATGGCCCAACATATTGGAGGCATTAGATAATTTAAGAAGCTCCGACAATGGCCCGCAAACTGTCCTTTCTGCATGTGTTTAGCGAAAGGCTTCCTCTATTACACTTTAACAAGAGTTGCGTTGTTTTTGATGCAAACGTGGTTGCAAACAGCAGTAACAGCTGAGGGCCTCTGAAAAGAAACCCGCCGCAAATCTGCGATAGACTGTTGAGTGAGTTGTGTGCTGCGAATGTTGGCTTGGATAGAATGAGAGGAAAACTGGGCCTCAAAGCATCGGATTGATACTCGGTTTTATCGGCTTTGCGCGAGATGTGCAGGTTTTTGACCTACCAAACGGACGGGTCATCAGAGCTGAATACGTGTGAGTTGCCAACTGACAACATTGCTCTGGAAGGGATATCGGCACTCAGGTTGCCCGAATTGAGTGCCGATGTTGGAGGATGTTACAGGTTCAAACGCAGAACCTGAGAACGTTTCTGGAACTCTTCCTCATCGATTTCACCAGTCGCAAAACGTCTGCTCAGTATGTCCAGAGCTTCTGAGGTTTGGGACTTTAGCTCTTCAGGTTCAACCTTGCGAGCAGTGTTGGAACCTCCGAAATAGCCGTAGGACCGAGCGATTAAAAAGCCGATGACGAGCAAGAGAATAAGCGTGATTGGGAATGGGAAAAAGTGAAATCCGTGCATTCCTGCTTGATGAAACATAGTGATCTCCTTGGGATATTTATTAGACATCACTAGAATGGGGAGTACCGGCACAGCTTTCAAATTACATTTGTAATCAACTGTCTCAACCGCTTCACCTGCGGATAACGGTTACACTTTTATAAAAGTGGACAGCTGTCAACTTTTCGAATTGGCAAGAGATTTCGAATTTACGTCGAAACTATCCGTGGAATGAAACAGGATGGAAGGCGTGGTTCAGGTAGCATACTGACAGGAAAAAGAGGTGCCAGAATGATCAAAAAACTCCCAGAAAGTTCGGAGAACATCCTCGGTTTCGAGGTGGATGGAAAGGTCGATCTTAACGAAGAAATGGAGCTGATTTCGCAGGTTGAGAACGTCCTCGACAAACATGCAAATGTCAGTGTGCTGGTGATTTTGAATGATCAAGCGAAGTGGGGCATCGAGGCTGGCTACGAAGATTTGAAGTGGGCGATGACACATATCAAGAGTTTTCATCGCATCGCAATCGTCTCTGACCGGAAGATTTGGGAGTGGCTCGTCGCGATTGATAGTCCGTTTGCAGCCATGCTTGGAATAGGTGAAAAGCACTTCGATATGGCAAATCTCGACAAGGCCTGGGAATGGGTCAGAGAGTAAATTAGGCCCATCGGGCGGTGAGGATAGAGCGTTGATAGAGACCTATCGCGGTGTAGTTTACCCCTATCAGTTGGACCATATGGGACACATGAATGTTCAGTGGTACACCGAGAAATTCGATGAGGCCAACTGGCATCTGTTCTCACAAGCCGGGCTAAGCGCGACCTATTTTCGAGAGTACAACAGGGGTATGGCTGCCGTTCAGCAAACCACGAAATACCATGCCGAAGCGCTGGCGGGAGACCTGCTTCTGTGTCGATCAGGGGTGACGGACATTCATGAAAAGACGCTCTATATCCTCCATGAAATGCATAATACTGAAACGCAGAAATTGATCGCGACCACTGAACTGATATGCGCGCATCTGGATAGAGAAGCCCGCCATGCGTGCCCGTTTCCGCCAGACGTGCGGGCGGCGGCAAAAGCACTTCTCATAGAGGGTAACTAAGTCCTCCATCGCGTTTCAGGAAGGCTATTCTGGTCCTATATCGCGTTCTAGGTCGCAGGCAATCCGCCAAACTCCCATGGTTCCAACAGGCAAATCATGGAGTTATCAAATGGCAACAAAGCACAGCACCAAAGCCCTTATCGCGATTGGCGTAATAGCGATTGCGGCTTACGTTACATTCTCAACAGGCATGGAAACCTCTGAGACTCTCAGCCCTGAAGGTGTGCATTCAATCGAGATCTCAGGAAGCAATCTGGGTCTGCGCATCGTCGGAGGCAATAGCAGTTCAAGCGACATTAAGCTTGATACAAGCGATGCAAGAGGTTGCTCTCTAACCGCTACAACATCCAAGAATGAAGACGGTCTTATGACCATTAAATTTGAAAGACGCGGGTCCTGGAGACTTGGTTGGTGCGACCCGGCGGCGACGCTCAGGTTGCCGAATTCGATGAACATCAGCGTAAAGATGGACAGATTAGCGGGTGACTTTGTGGGGCAGTTTAAGGACTTCGCTATCACCTCAGAGAAGTCTGTCATCTATTTCGACGGGATTGTTTCGCGCTTCGATTTGGTTGGAGAGATGGCCGCGGTCTATTTGAAATTTGATGCAGATGTTCCAAAGGAAAACATCCGCATCAATGTTGAGAAGCTCGTGTCCAGCATCAACTTGGCGAAGGGGTGGAAGCACGCCACAAGCATCCTGCTAGAGATCTTTTAGGCCGACTCCACACTCTGCACAGTACGGCTCACCTTCCGCCATACACTCGGGCTCTTGCCTGTGACACGTTGGAACTCGCGATTGAAGTTGGACTTCGTTGTAAAGCCAACATCGTAAATGATCGTGGTGATGGGCTTGTCCGTTGTCTCTAACAGA
This sequence comes from Pseudovibrio sp. Ad13, assembly GCF_001623225.1. NCBI lineage: Bacteria > Pseudomonadati > Pseudomonadota > Alphaproteobacteria > Hyphomicrobiales > Stappiaceae > Pseudovibrio > Pseudovibrio sp. Ad13. Next base: position 261,729 of record NZ_LMCC01000006.1, read on the forward strand.
AGACAGGCTTCAGCCACTCGGAACCCATTGGTGTATTGCGGCAGGTTGATCTCACGCACTGTGTTGACAGCTGTCGAAATTTGGCGCGCCGGGACACGGAGTTTGCGAGCCAACCTATCGAGGGAGAGGTTTTCATCCCGGTACAGATGCTCGTTCTGCATGAGTTGATCGAGAGCTTCGACCAGCACAATCTGTTCCTCAGAGGCTGATGCGGTCGTTGTTTCAGGTTCTGGCAACTGCGGTGTAGCCGCTGGTTTGCGAGTAAACAGAACAGCGATTGTGACCAGTGCAAGCAGCATGAAGAGGTTTGCAGTGCCAACGATGGTTGCTGCATTGGTCCCTTTGTTCACGGCAAAGTCCGCCGCTACGACGAGATCAACAAGTGCTGAGGTTGAGAAAATAGCGCCTGCGATCAGCTGTGTCTGGCGTGCCGGGAGCATTTGATCGATGGGCAGATGACTGGCCCATTCCCACTGCCTAGTCGTTGCAGACCGGAAGAACAACAGGCCGTAGCTGAGATAGACAACAACACTTGTAAGATCAATCAGCACCGGAGCGTTGAAGCCGGGTGCCAGAGAGAGAGAGCTAAGAGTTGCAGCTGTCGCGCCAATCGTCCAGCCAACAGCTTTCTTCGAAAGGCGATCAGTGAGTTGAAGGAATGAGAGCCAGGTCGCGGGCGGCAATAACAACGCCAGTCCTATGAGCGACCAGAGGGGGAGCCCACCCATCCCCCATTTGATACCGAGTAGGACAGATTGAATTGCATAAAGGCTGATAGTCGCTACGAGCAGCGACGGTATTTTTCGTCCATACCCGACCATGAGGCGCAACAGGATGAAACACAAAAACAGGGCAGTAAAAAAGGGAAGGGGTAAGCTCGGCAACGCGCCAACTCCAATTGCAGACAATGCTCTATATCTAGTCTGTCTGCGTGGCGAGTAAAAGAGCGTGTTGCACTTCTTTTAACGGCAGAGCTTTCTGGCAACATTCAGCACGAACATCCAGAGGATAGCTTGAGCCCAGACGATGCCGATCAAGTCCCAGCTGATAGCGGGAACAAGGAAGCCGGATCGACAGATGGCAACTGCGAGCAATTGTGTGGTGATAATTGCCATCAGCAATTTAGCCGAAGGGTGTGGCGCCTGCCAGAACCAGTGATCATGCCGGCAGACAAACAACAGCAAATGCCCGGCGACAACCAGCTGCAGGAACATGACGCTCTGCAACTCCGCAGCGGGTACATCCAGCCAATGCCACGCTGCCATCATCAGGGCGAAGTTCTCGACAACTGAAATGAGCCCAAGCACCGTTGCTGTGCGCAGCATGTTTCCAAGCTGCCACTCCATTGGGGCTGGTGCAGCCTCTGTGTTGTCGTAGGCGATGGTGATGATTGGGATATCGTCCAACAATGCCAGCATCACAATCATGATGGCGGTCAGGGGCACCTCTTCCAACAGCAACACACTGGCTGAGACGAACACCATCAGGTTGATCGTCATGGCCACGCGGTAGTCAACGTAGCTGATCATTCGCGCGAAGATTTTTCGAGCCTCTATCACTGCATCCGTGATGACGGATAGACCGGGCAACGTCAGGATCAGATCAGCGGCAGATCGGGCGGCGTCTGTTGCACCTGAAACGGCAATACCCACATCTGCCTGCTTCAATGCCGGGGCATCGTTCACGCCGTCACCTGTCATGGCGACGTAATCTCCGGACTGTTGAAGCGCTTTGACGATGCCGTATTTGTGCTCGGGAAAGACGCGGGCGAAGCCATCTGCGTTGACGATCTCCTCGCGGATGTTAACTGGCAGGTTGTCCATGTCCTTCGCCTCAGAGAACACCTGACTGGCGCTTTCAAGCGAGGTGCCCAGTCCCAGCTGTCCGGCAATCTCTCTGCCGATGGCAATATCATCACCTGTCACCATCTTCACGGTGATTCCGGCATTCTGGGTTTCTTCAATCACAGCTTTGGAATCGACGCGGGGCGGATCAAAAAGAGAGAGGATCCCAAGCAGGCGTAACTCGTGGTTCTCGTTGGTCTTGGCAATGCCGAGTGCGCGCAAGCCTTTGACGGCAAACTCGTGCACGGCTTTGCTGGCGACGGCTTTCTCCTCTGGTGTATTTGTGCAAAGATCAATGACGACTTGCGGCGCACCTTTGATGACCTTGAACGCCCCGCTTGGACCAGAGACGCCCGCTTCCGTTCGTTTGCTCACGGGATCAAACGGCGTGAATGTGTTTTGCTTGTAGAGCTCCAAAACGCCTCGTTCAGCCTTGCTGACAATCAGGTGATCAATGACGTCTTTTTCTATTGTACTGGATGCGAGGGCCGCCATGACGACGAGCTCTTTTTCACTCTTCGCGTCAAACAGAATTGGCTCGCCAAGCGTGAGTTCGTTTTTGGTGAGCGTTCCGGTCTTGTCGGAGCACAGCACATTCACCCCTGCCAATTCTTCAATCGCCTGAAGGTGCGAAACGATGGCTTTCTTTCTAGAAAGTGTGAGTGCACCCAGAGCCATGGTGACAGATAGAACTGCGGGCATCGCAACCGGGATTGAGGCGATCACCAGCACAAGCACCAGTTCAATGATGCCCAGAATGCTCTGCTGCAGATAAAGCTGTTTGACGATGATGAGCGCCGCCAGCAAGACCGTGCCGAAAATGAGAAACTTGCCAATGCCCAGAACGCTTTTCTGGAAATGAGAAATGTTGCCCGCAGACTGAACCAGCTTTGCTGTGTTGCCAAAGAATGTGTTGCCGCCCGTCGCTGTCACAAGCGCCTGCATGGTGCCCTGTTTAATGATTGAGCCGGAATACGCGACATCACCGATCTGCTTATCGACCGGGAGCGACTCGCCCGTCAGGGCTGCCTGGTCGACGGCAAGGTACGGTCCGCGTTCCAAAATACAGTCAGCCGGGATGATGTCTCCGTTTTCCAGATTGATGATGTCTCCGGGAACGATTTCCTCAGCAGGAATGTCAGCCCACTTCCCGTCTCGTTTCACACGGGCTTTGAGCGCCATGGATGATTTCAGCTCCGCCAGCGCGTCAGCTGCTTTGCTGCTTTGAACAAACTCGATGCCAGAGTTGAGGATCAGCATAAACAGGATGATCGTGAAGTCGGCCCAGTGCTGGATGATGGCTGACAGGATCGCCGCAATTTCGATGAGCCACGGGATAGGCCCCCAGAAAGTCAAAAGCAGCTGAGCCAGTTTGCTGGTCTTCTTTTCTTCCAGCGCATTGGGGCCATATTGCTTCAGCCGGTTGGATGCGGTTGATCCCGTCAGTCCTTCCGGTGAGCTTTCAAGGCGTTTGAATTCATCAGCTAAGCTGGGCTTATCCTGTTCAGCCATCCGGTCTTTCCATGGATTGAGCACTCATCACGGGAATATCTTCGCTGTTGCATGTAAACGGATGATGAGAACAAGGAGAGCTTCCATGAACCGTGGTTTCCTGATTGCGAAGCGGCTTGCTCAAATTATTCAGGTTTGCTGAGAGGGGAGAGGGCTTGCGCCTAGCGTTGTGGTTGCGCTCACTGTGTTTCCGTAACATACTCACTGGTATGTTTTGATTTGGGAGGGAAATCATGCGTGCCGTTGTCTGCTCAGAATACGGACCACCAGAAGCTCTGCGTGTGGAAGATGTTGAACGCAAGGAACCGAGGAAAGGACAAGTGCGGATTGCGGTGGCAGCTGCAGGCGTCAACTTTCCAGATACGCTGGTGATTGCGGGTAAGTATCAGATCAAGCCGCCAATGCCGTTTGTTCCAGGCGGTGAAGTTGCGGGCAGAATTGAGGCTGTAGGTGAAGGCGTCACTCAGTTTGCACCGGGTGATCCCGTGATGGCCCTTCTGCTGCAACAAGGCGGATACGCGGAGGAGGTTGTGGTTGATGCCTCCGCTGTCATGAAGCGGCCAGAAGCGATGGCTGCTCATGTTGCCGCCGGCTTTACGATGACCTACGGCACGTCCATGCATGCGTTGAAGCAACGTGCGCAGTTGCAACCGGGCGAAACACTGCTGGTGCTGGGCGCTGGCGGTGGTGTCGGACTCACGGCTGTTGAACTGGGCAAGGTCATGGGCGCCAAGGTGATCGCCGCTGCCAGTTCCGCTGAAAAGTTGGAAGCTGCGCGGAAAGCGGGTGCAGATGAGTTGATCAACTATTCCACGCAGGATCTGAGAGAGCGTCTTAAGGAGATCACGGCCAAGGCTGGCGTTGATGTCGTGTACGATCCGGTTGGCGGAGAGCTTTTCGAACAGGCACTCCGCTCAACAGCCTGGAATGGTCGCGCATTGGTTGTAGGCTTTGCTGCTGGCGATATCCCATCAATCCCCACCAACCTGCCTCTGCTAAAGGGCTGTGCCGTTATGGGCGTGTTCTGGGGGGCGTTCCGCATGAGGGAGCCGGATAAGGACCAGAAGAACTTCTCAGAGCTGTTTAAATGGCTTGAGGACGGCAAAATCAACCCAGTTGTTAGTAAGAGCTATTCACTGGAAGAAGCCCCTCAGGCGCTTCGAGACCTCATGGAACGACGTGTGGTAGGGAAGGTTGTTCTGGAAACCGGGAGGGAATGAAGATGCAACCTAGATTTGCAGGTCAGGCAGCCCTGATCACAGGGGCAGGCAGTGGCATAGGTCGCGCAACCGCAATCCGTCTGGCAGAAGAAGGCGCCGCGATTGCTCTGGTGGACTTGAATGAGGACGGCCTTGATGAAACCGCAGGGCTGTTGCCAGAAGGTTGCCGTGCACGGGTCTATGTCGTCGATGTTGCGAATGAAGAAGCGGTTGAGAGCTGCGTGGAGGCGGTTGAAAACACCTTTGGCGGTATAAGCGTTCTTTGCAACAATGCCGGGGTCATCTGTGAAGGTTCCTGGGGCGGCAGCCATGAGGACTTTAGCGACTGGCTCAAGGTTTATGAGGTGAATGTACTCGGTGCAATGCTATTTACCAAGTACACCCGCGAGCAACTCAAGGCTTCAGGCCGCGGTTCTATTGTGAATACTGCATCCGTTGCTGGAATCAGAGCCGGTGCTGGGGGAAATGCCTACAGTGCTTCCAAAGCTGCGCTCATCAATTTTACGAAGACATCTGCCTGCGATTTTGGCGAGCACGGCGTGCGTGTGAATGCAGTTTGTCCGGGGCTTATTGAAACCGGAATGACAAAACCTGTGTTTGATCATGCCCGCAATGTGGGCAAAGAAGACAAACTCGGCTCAAGGGCAGAGCTGCGTCGTCACGGAGATCCTGCTGAAGTTGCAGCAACAATCGCATTCCTTGCCAGCCGCGATGCCAGCTTCATCACCGGACAGGCCCTCGCCGTGGATGGCGGAAACACATCCTCCCTCAACATGCCGGGTATGAAGATCTGAGATGGTTTTGGTTAGCCAAAAAAGGAAAGAGCCAGTCTGCAACACCGGGCAATGCTGTTGCGGACTGGCTCTCGCTGATCCAAAGGGGTGGACCAGATAGCTTCAATTATGAAGTTACTTTAGAAATAATCACAAGTAGAATTACGGATTATACAGTTAAAGACCCCGTATTTTTAGCAGAAAGTCTATATGGTGAGCACTGTCACCCAGCATCTCTGTTAACACCCGGTCGTGTTTCATGAACAATCCGACATCAACTTCGTCTGTCATACCGATTCCACCATGCATCTGCACTGCTTCTTCTGTTGCCACGCGAGAAACCTTAGCAACCTTCGCTTTGGCTGCTCTCGAAAGTGCCTCTGCCTTATCTGAGGTTGTATCTATCGCACGTAACGCGGAGGAGATGAGTGAAGCTGTTTGTTCAATCTGGCAGTAAAGGTCGGCCATTCTGTGCTGAAGTGCCTGAAACATGCCGATTGGTACACCAAATTGCTTTCTTTCATTCAGGTATTTCGTTGTGCGCTCTGCAACTTCTCTTGCAACTCCAAGTTGCTCTGAAGCTGCAATTGCACGACCGGAGCGGAGTGTGGCTTCCAGAACGGCTGCGCCTTTATCAAGCGGGCAGAGCAGATCCTTGCCATCCAAATGCAAATTGGTGATCTGAATGTTTGCCGCATTGCGGCTGTCCAGCATAGCGTTGCGCTCTACCGCAACTTCCGCCGCGCTTGGGTCTACCAGAAAAAGCCCTGTGTCTTCGCCGGTTTTTGCAACAACAATCAGTCGGTCGGCGTTGTAGCCATCAAACACCGCGCGTTTTCTGGCGTTGAGAATGAAGCCGTTGCCGTCCGGTTCTGCCGTGGCTTTGATGCGGGAGGGGTTGTGCTTTGCTCCCTCATCTATGGCCAGTGCGATGACTGCGTCGCCAGTCGCGATCTTTGGTCCCCACTCGCTTAAATGCTCACCACCAGACTGACGCAGTGCAATTGCGCTCAAAACAGCGGTGGAGAGGAACGGAGAGGCCGTCAGGTTGCGGCCCATTTCCTCAGCCACAAGGCCCGCAGCGCGGTGGCCAAAGTCGTATCCGCCCGCGTCTTCCGGCAGCAACATGCCAAACCAGCCCATGTCGGTCAGTGTTTTGTGAAGCTCCTGATTGAAGCCAAGCGCCTCTTTCTGGTCGCGCAGATCACGCAGTGCCTGAACTGAGGCATTTTCTGCCATAAAGCCAGAGGCTGAGTCTTTCAGAAGGGTTTCTTCAGAGCTGAAAAGTTCCATGCTTTCTCTCCTTAACCCAGTGATGGCAGGCGCAGCACTGCCTTTGAAATGATGGAGAGCATGATCTCCGAAGTGCCACCTTCAATGCTGTTGCCCTTGGAACGCAGCCACGAGGCAGACTGGTTGCTGATGCCGTTGTTCTCTTCCGGCCCAGACAAGGCTTCCAGCCCTCCAGCCTGTACAACGAGGCTCTGGCGGCGTTTGTTCAGTTCTGTGCCAAGATACTTCAGCTCTGCAGAACGGGCGCCCAGCTGGTTGCCTGCGCGGTGGAAGTCTTTTGCAGCTGCCAGATGTGCGGTCAGCGCCATTTCATCAATCAGGAACTCCCCGATATCAGCACGAAGGAGCGGGTCATCCAATCGGCCTGTCTCATCCAGCCCAATGGAGTCGATCGCAGTCTCATAAAGGCCAGCGGAACCGCCAAAAATCGCATCCAGATTGCTGACCATTTCGCGTTCATGGGTCAGCAGATACTTGGCGATTGTCCAGCCGTTGCCGCGCTCATCAACCACATTCTCCATAGGCACCTTCACGTCATCGAAGAAGGTTTCGCAGAACGGAGAACTGCCGGAAATGAGGCGGATTGGCTTGGTGGAGACGCCTTCGCTGGTCATATCAAACAGCAGGAACGAGATGCCCTTGTGTTTCTTTGCATCCGGCTCTGTACGCACCAGAGCAAAGATCCAGTCGGCTTGATCAGCGTAGGATGTCCAGATTTTCTGGCCGGAGACGAGGAAATGATCGCCCATGTCCACGCCTTTGGTTTGGACGGACGCCAGGTCGGAGCCGGAACCCGGTTCTGAGTAGCCCTGACACCAGCGAATTTCACCGCGTGCGATTTTGGGCAGGTGCTGCAGCTTTTGCTCGTGAGAGCCGTATTTCAGCAGAGCGGGACCAAGCATCCAGATACCAAAGCTTTCCAGCGGAGACATGGCGTTGATGCGCGTCATCTCCTCTTTTAGGATCTTAGCTTCGTCACCATTGATGCCGCCGCCGCCGTATTCCTTCGGCCAGCTTGGCACTGTCCAGCCACGCTCGGCCATGCGCTCCAGCCATTGCTGTTGTGCTTCGGACTTGAACGTCCAGTTGCGACCGCCCCAGCAGATATCGCTCTCTGTGGTGACTGTCTTGCGCATGTCTCGCGGGCAGTTCTCTTCCAACCAAGCCCTTGTTTCCATGCGGAAATCATCAAGTGATGTCATTGCGTTCTCCCTGTTTTGGAGTGCAGATGCAAAGGATAAGGAGAGCGGTGGCTCTCCCGCCCTATCAGATCTTTTCCTGAGTGTGTTTACGCAACTCGGAGCGACCAATGAAGTTGCGGTGTACCGCGTCCGGGCCATCCGCAAAGCGCAAGGTGCGCAGGTTCATCCAGTTGGTTGCCAGCGGGGTATCCTGAGAGATGCCCTGACCACCAAACATCTGCATGGCTTCATCCGTCACCTTGAGGGCCATGCGCGGCGCAACAACCTTGATCTGGCTGATCCAGAATGCTGCTTCGCGGGAGGAGGCATTGTCCATCATCCATGCAGCTTTCAGGCAGAGAAGGCGGGCCTGCTCAATCTCCATGCGGCATTCGGCGATGATGTCGAAGTTCGCACCTAGTTTGTAGAGCTGCTTACCAAAGGCTTCGCGGTTGATGGAGCGCTTGCACATCAACTCAAGCGCTTGTTCCGCTTGTCCAATTGCTCGCATGCAATGGTGGATACGACCCGGTCCAAGGCGGCCTTGTGCCACTTCAAAACCGCGCCCTTCTTCCAGAAGCAGATTCTCGACAGGGACACGTACATCCTCAAACCGCAAGTGCAAGTGTCCGTGAGGGGCGTGGTCATGACCAAACACCTGCATCGGGCGTAACTTGGTGATGCCCGGTGTGTTCGCGTCCACCACGATCATGGAATGCTGCTGATGCTTGGTGCCGTCCGTTGGCGTGTGAACCATGGTGATGTAGACCGCACAGCGCGGGTCGCCAGCGCCAGAAGACCACCACTTCTCACCGTTCAACACATAATGGTCACCATCACGCACGCAGGACATACGAATATTGGTTGCATCAGAAGACCCATGATCTGGCTCAGTCATCAGGTAGGCTGAGCGGATCTCGCCGTCCAGCATGCGCTTCAGCCAGGTTTCTTTCATCGCCTCGGAGCCGTAGCGCTCAAACACCTCCATGTTGCCGGTGTCAGGGGCGTTGCAGTTGAATACTTCTGGTGCAAGCGGAGATTTGCCCATCTCTTCAGCCAGATAGGCGTATTCAACGGTGCTGAGGCCGTAGCCGCGCTTGGAGTCTGTCAGCCAAAAATTCCAAAGGCCTTTGGCGCGTGCGCTTGCCTTGAGGCTTTCCAGAATTTCTGTTTGCCGCGGAGTATGTTGCCAGCGGTCTCCCACCGGAATCTCATCATGAAATTCGTCCTCGAGAGGCATGATTTCATCGCGAACCATGCTGCGCACTTGTTCCATGAGTGGCGCTACACGCTGGCTTACCCCAAGGTCCATAACTGGACGTTCGGCTAATAAAGTGTCGCTCATGATTGACCCTCCCAAGACATCTGAGCTCTTTTATCTTTACAGACCCGTGGGGAAATTCCACTTATTATCAGAGGGATAAGTGATCATGAGCTCCCACACAAAATCAAAATCCCAGGCCGGAGAGACAAAAGAAACGAGCTAAAAATTTTGCTTTACAACTGTTGATATACGGAAACATACTACTGAGTATGTTGTCAACTGCGCGCGAAGATGAGCACGCTTGACCATTGGTTTAAGGTGGCCTCCCCAAAACGTGGGTGGCGGTATCTGAATGAAGAAACGCCTGAATCAAGTCGCGTGAGAGGCGGTGGCAGATCGAAGAACACTATGGGAGGTAGGGTGTCTTCATGGGATATCTTGAGGAACTGTTTGGTGTCGCTGGCAAAACAGCGCTGGTAACAGGTGGTGGAACCGGCATTGGCCGCATGGTTGCCACTGCACTGGCAGAAGGTGGCGCCCGCGTCTTCATCTGCTCGCGCAAGCTGGACGTGGTTGAGAAGACAGCACAGGAGATCAATGCGAACCTGAAAGCCAACAATCCGGCGGCTGCCGGATCTGTTGAAGCGTTTCAGGGAGATGTTGGCTCTGAAGAGGGCGTGTTGGCTCTTGCTGAAACTGTGCGTGAGCGCAGTCCAAAGCTCGATATTCTGGTCAACAATGCTGGCATCACCTGGGGTGAGCCACTGGGCACCTTCCCGTATTTTGCGTGGAAGAAGGTGATGGATGTCAACGTGGCAGGCCTGTTCCATTTGACGCAGACGCTATTGCCAGAGCTGAAAGCCAGTGGACGACCGGAAGATCCGGCCCGGGTTATCAATCTGGGCTCGGTCATGGGCTCCACGCCGATTGGGGATGGCGCTTACTCTTACTCAGCCTCAAAGGCCGCAGTGCACCAGCTGACGCGTATCCTCGCAAAAGAACTGGCGAAAGAACACATTACATTCAACGGTTTCGCGCCAGGACCGTTCCAATCCAACATGACAGCGTTTGCAACGGGAACGGACGAAAAAGCAGCGCATGTCGGGAAAGGCGTGCCACTTGGCCGGATCGGGCACCCTGATGACATCGCGGGCGCGACGCTCTTCCTTTGTGGCAAAGGCGGGTCTTATGTCACGGGAGAAGTGATCCCGCTGGATGGTGGCATTCATATCGCCACAGGCACCAATTTGTTTGGACAGTGAGGGGCTTATGGAACTGACCATAGAAGAACTTGAGGCCCGGGTTGGCCAGCAGATCGGCTTGTCTGACTGGGTGGAGGTGGATCAGTATATGATCTCCACCTTTGGCAAACTGACCTTTGATGAGCAGTTTATCCATATGGATCCTGAGCGCGCCGCGGCTGAAACCCCGTTTGGCGGTACCATCGCCCATGGGTTTCTCACACTCTCACTCGCCAGCAAATTCGCCATAGAAACCCTGCCGGATGTGAAGGGGCGGACCATGGGCATCAACTATGGTTTCAATAAAATCCGCTTTTTACATCCTGTCGCCAGTGGTAAGCGCATTCGGGGACGTTTCACTCTGGATAATCTGACCCGCAAGGGAGATGGTCAGATCCTTCAGGAGTTTGGTCTTTCAATTGAGATTGAGGGTGTCGAAAGCCCCGCGTTGGTCGCACAATGGCTGACAATGACGTTTTTTGAGGAGGTAGCTGCATGACGCAGGACACGATAAATTTTGCCGGTCAGGTAGCGATTGTTACGGGCGCAGGCGGTGGGCTTGGTCGTCTTTACGCGCTGGACCTTGCTGCGCGCGGCGCTGCGGTGGTGGTGAATGATCTGGGCGGTTCTGTTGATGGCTCCGGTTCGTCCGCAACCGCTGCTGAAACGGTTGTTGAGGAGATCAAAGCAGCAGGCGGTAAAGCAATCGCCAATGCTGCGGATGTGACGGATGAGACTGCTGTCAACGCTATGGTGGCGGACACTGTTGCAGCATTCGGGCGCGTTGATATTCTCATCAACAACGCTGGCATTTTGCGCGATAAATCCTTTGCCAAGATGGAAATGTCCAACTGGAACAAAGTGGTAGACGTGCACCTCAATGGCGCAGCGCTCTGCACCAAGGCCGTCTGGAACGTGATGAAAGAGCAGGGCTATGGCCGCATCATCATGACTACATCTCCATCCGGCATCTATGGCAACTTTGGGCAGGCGAACTACGGCGCTGCGAAAGCGGGCCTTTGGGGCATGATGAATACGCTTGGCCTTGAAGGGGCAAAAAGCAACATTCACATCAACTGCATCGCACCTTCTGCCGGCACACGCATGACAGAAACTATTATGGATGCTGGCACGCTGAAGATGCTTGCGCCAGAGAACATCACGCCTGCAGTGGTGTTCCTGTGCTCTGAGGCTGCGCCAACCCGTAAGGTGCTTGTGGCCGCTGCCGGCACTTACACACTAGCCGAAATGGTTGAAACACAAGGCATTCATCTGGCTGAGGGCAACCGTACACCAGAGGCAATTTCTGCCAATTGGGGCCGTATTGCTGACCGCACGGATGCGGAGCCGGTGAACAGCGCCATGGAAGGTGTCGCCAAGCTGGTAAAGGCAATGGCCAACGCCTGAGCCTAAAAGCCGATAAGGAGCCTGACTGTTCACGGGACGGAAGAACCGTCAGGCAACCGGATGTTTCATGGAGGAGGGGAGCCCATGACGAACGCCTTGCATACATTAGAGAAACCAGTGCTACAGGCCTATCTGAAGCAGCACATACCGGAGTTTGGTGAGCTTCTGGAGATTGAGAAGTTTCCGGGTGGGCAATCCAACCCGACCTACAAGCTGGTGACCTCTGACAAGACCTACGTCATGCGGGCTAAGCCCCCGGGAAATTTGCTGAAATCCGCCCATATGGTGGATCGCGAGTATCAGGTGATGACGGCTCTGGCGGGTAGCGATGTGCCAGTGCCCAAAACCTATCATTTGTCCGAGGACAGCTCTCCAATCGGCACCATGTTCTTTGTGATGGAGTATGTTGAAGGGCGGATCTTTTGGGATCCTTCATTGCCGGAATGCTCTAACACAGAGCGCATGGCGATCTTTGCGGAGATGAACCGCGTGTTGGCGGCACTGCATGATGTCTCTCCCAATGCCGTTGACCTGATGCACTATGGTAAGCCCGGCAACTATTTTGAGAGGCAAACCGGGCGCTGGATCAAGCAGTACAAAGCCTCTGAAACCACAGTGATTCCAGCGATGAACCGCCTGATGGAGTGGTTGGAAGCCAATATGGTGGAGGACGACGGAACATCCTCGCTTGTGCACGGGGATTACCGGCTCGACAACCTGATCTTCCATCCCACAGAACCGCGGATTGTGGCTGTGCTGGACTGGGAACTTTCCACGCTTGGCCATCCGCTAGCGGACCTTGCCTATCAGTGCATGCAGTGGCGTTTGCCGTCTTTCAAAGGCCTGCGCGGGTTGGCGGGGCTGGATCGTGTGGCGCTTGGTATTCCGCTTGAAGAGGAGTATGTACGCCAGTACTGTATGCGTCGTGGGTTCAGCGAGATTGAGAACTGGGAGTTCTATCTCGCGTTTTCCATGTTCCGATTAGCCGCTATTCTTCAAGGGGTTGTGGCCCGTGCGGAAGCGGGCAACGCGTCCAATCCGCAAGCCGCAGAAATGATGCGAAAAGCTGTCCCTCTCATCGCCGACATGGCCTGTGAGGTGGTTGGCGAACTGGTGGAGTAACGAGAGTGAACAAGCGATCCGGGCGTTGTATGTGCGGGGCGGTGTCCTACAAAATTGAGGGCGACCCGGTGGTTACGGCTCAATGTCATTGTGAGGAATGCCGCAGGGTGAGTGGGACCGGCCATACGGTTGGTGCCATGTTCCGGGCTGATCAGGTGAATATCTCCGGCGAGCTGGGGGAATATCTTTACACCTCTGCCAACGGCTCAAAAGTCACCAAAGCCTTCTGCCCAGGTTGCGGAAGTCCGATCTATGGCCGCAACACCAACGCGCCTGACCACATGACGTTGCCGCTCGGTTCCATGGACAACGCGGATGATCTGGAAATTGAGGTCGTCATCTTTGACCGCGACAAACCGCATTGGGATGCCCTGCCAGAAACAGCGGCGATCTTCGAAACCCAGCCAGACTGGAAGCCTGAGAAGGCGTGAAGCCTAAAAGAAGTGCTCCACAAACAACAATGCCCGCCTAAATCGGGTTAGGCGGGCATGATAGCGAAGTTCAGTTAAGGGCAGCTGCAGGGGCTGAGTACTTCGAGATCTCGACAAAACGGCGTGACAACGGATGCTCAGGGGCTGCGAAAAACTCTTGTGTTTCCTTGTGTTCTACAATCCTTCCGCCATCCATCACCGCGATGTCATCGGCCAGTTTTGCCAGTGTTTGCAGGTCGTGTGAGATGATCAGGAGACCCATGTTCATCTCTGCCTGCACCTCGCGCAGCAGGGAGGTTATCTGCTCCTGCGTCACCAGATCCAGCGCGGAGAGCGGCTCATCTAACACAAGAAACCGCGGTTTCACGGCCAAAGCGCGTGCCAGAGCAACACGTTGGCACTGCCCACCAGAAAGCTGATGTGGTCGTTTGGCTGCGCAGGTTGCATCCAACCCAACCCTATCTAACAGGTCTCGTGCCTGTCGTCGGCGTTCAGCCTTGGGCAGCTTATGGATGGCTTTGAGCGGTTCGCAGATCAGGTCTAATGCACTCAAAAACGGGCTTAAAGCAGCCAGAGGGTCCTGCCACATGTAGTGGATGATATCTCCGGTTTTGCTTAGGTCGGGGAAGAAGATCTGGTCGTTGTGAAACAGCGTCTCCTGCGGTGCGGGGATGATGCCTGTCATGGCCTTGGCAAGCGTTGATTTTCCGCAGCCGGAGCGGCCTACCAGGCCGGTTGTGCGGGAAGGATGCAGGGTTAGGCTGACTTTGGAAAGCACCTGATTAGAGCCGTAGGCGATGGAGAGGTGTCTTGCTTGCATGGTCATAGCTGAAGTCTTTCCATAGCGCCTGTAATTTCCGCAGTCGCACGGTGGCAATCCGGGGCGATTGGCTGGTTCAGATCGCAGGCATCAACGAGTTGGCCAGCGTCCATCACCAGCACAGAGGTGCAGGTTTGGCGGACAATGCGCAGATCGTGGCTGACGAACAGCAGAGCGGAGCCAGTTTCCTGCTGCACCACGTTGAGAGCTTCTAGCGTTTCGTGCTCTGTGATGACATCAAGGCCAGTGGTCGGCTCATCAGCTATCAGAATAGTTGGCTTTAAAATCAACGCCATAGCCATCATCACCCGCTGCTTCATACCACCACTCAAAGCGTTGGGATACTGCTTCAAACAGAGCTTGGGCAGTGAAACCGCTTCGAGCGCCTGAAGGAGAGCATGGTGTGCAGCTTGACCGTGCAGTGAGACGTTTCCAGCTGTTTCAAGCAGTTGTGTTTCAATGGTCAGGCTGGGGTGCAAGGCGCTGCCGGGGCTTTGGAAGATACAGAAAATGCCGGTGCCTCGGATCCGCTGCTTTTCAGCAAAAGGCATTGCCAGAAGGTCTTTGCCTTGAAACCGGACGGACCCACTTGAAGCTTCCAGAGGTGCACGCAACGCGCCTGTAATCGCGTGGCAGGTCAATGACTTACCGCAGCCGGATTTGCCAATCAGGCCCAGTTTCTGGTTGGTTGCAAGATCAAAACTGACGCCTTCAACCAGCGGCTCGTTGTTCTGCGCACTGTTGGAAATGGTGAGGTTATGCACCTGAAGAAGGGGGATTTCTACCATCTGTAGGGTTTCCTCTTGTCCAGCTGAAAGCGGATGCCCTCGCCCACCAGATTGAAACTGAGAACGGCGAGGATGATGACGATGCCGGGTGCCAGAACGACGCTTGGGCGCTCTGCGAAGAAGGGCCGTGCCTCGTTGAGCATGGCACCCCATTCTGCGGCGGGTGGCTGTGCGCCAAGGCCGAGGAAACTGAGGGAGGATAACACCAGCAAAAGCCCTGCCATTTCAAGGGAAAGAACCACCAGCAGCGGGGGTAAGATTTGCGGAAGGATGTGCCGCCCGATGATGCTAAGCGGCTTTTGTCCGCATTGGCGGGAGGCCAAAACGTATTCTTTGGAAGCGGCTTCCAGCGTTAATGTGCGGACTAAACGGGCGAGGCTTGGCCACCAGGCTAGGGCGACGCCGATGACGGCGGAGGTGAGGGAGGCGCCCAGATAACCGATGATGGCAAGGGCGAACACCAGCATGGGAAACGCGAGGAAGATATCCGCAATCCGCATCAAAACCGCATCAACCCAACCTTTGCAGAGGGCGGAGAGCAGGCCCACGGGCAGGGCGATGGCGAGGATAAGTCCGGCTGTTGTCAGTGCTGCGCCAAGGGAGAGTGCGGTTCCTGCCATCAGGCGAGAGAGGATACACCGGCCCAGATGGTCCGTTCCGAGTGGGTAAGTCAGACTGGGAGCGCTGAGGCGGTGCAGCAGGTCGATCTGGTTGGGCGGGTTGGGGGCGAAGGCTTCGCCGCCGAGTGCCAGAGTGATGAAGAAGCACAGGAAGAGCCCACCCAGCAAAAATGTGGTTCTGCCTCTGAGGAGCTGTGTTGCCCGCGAGAGGGGGATAGATTTTGCACTATCAACGTACGCCATGGTCATCCTCCTTGAGGTGAGGCATGAGCCAATGGTTCGTCAGGTCCGCCGCAAAGTTCGCCAGAAAGAACACCAGCCCCATAAACAGCAGATACGCCTGCAGGATCGCAAAGTCCCGCTCCGCAATGGCTTGCAGGGCGAGCTGTCCCAGACCGGGCAGGTTGAAGATATTCTCGATAATCACAGACCCACCCAGCAGGGAACCAAAAGAGATGGCCCAGTTGGTGATGAGTGGCGGCAGAATGGACTTCAGCACGTGGCGGCCCAGAATAGTGCGCCGTGACAGGCCTTTAGTGATCGCAAGGCGGATGTAATCCTCGCTCATCACAGCGATAATCCGTTCCCTCACAAGGCGGCTCATCACTGCCGCGTTGCCGAGGGTCAACGTGATCACCGGCAGGATCAGGTCCTGCGCATTACCGAATTGCAGCAGTTTGAACCACCCCAGACCCAACGCGAACACCGCCAGCAGAAACAGTGCCAACCAGAAGGAGGGCACGGAGACCAGAAACATGGTCAGCACATAGAGGCTGGTAGAGACCGATGTGCGCTGTGATACAGCGGTTACTGTGCCAAGCATCAACGACAGGGCCAGCGAGCTGACGAATGCCAGAACGGACAGCGTTGCCGTGATGGGCAGGTGCTCTTTAAACAGCTCCAACACAGGACGGCCTGAGGCGATGGAGGTGCCCAGATCCAGCCGGAACAGGTCCAGCAGCCAGATAAAGTAGCGCTGGATCAGTGGCTTATCCAAGCCATATTCCACCCGCAGCGCTTCCACCTGCTCAGCGGTGAACGACACGCCGAGACGGCGCAGCTCCATCTCAATAGGATCGCCGGGGGTGAGGCCGATGATTAAAAAACCAATCAGGGTCATGCCAAACAGAGTTGGAATTCCCGAAAGCGTGCGCTTGAAAACAAACTGCTTCATGTGCTGATCTTTCGTGAAAAGGCAGCACAGACCGTCGTGTTGCAATGATCTGTGCTGCGCATCTCTTATTTGGTTTGGGTAACCTGACCGTAATCGATCCAGTCAGCGTGCTCGAACATCGGGATGTTCAGGCCCGGACGGGACAGGTTGAAGTTTGGCACCATCAGGATTGGAATAGCAGCCAGTTTGGTCTGCACGATTTCGCGGTGTGCTTCGCGAACAAGTTCAATGACTTCTTCGCGGCTCTGCGCCTGACGGGCATTGTCGAGGATGGTGTCCAGCTTGCCACCCGGTGCGGTATACTGGTAGCCCCACGGGTTTTTGGAGTGGAACAGGTTGTACAGCAGGTAGGTTGGGTCTGCGTTGTTGTTGGAGGCGAACTCCATGTACAGATCCGCTTCGCCGGTTGCCAGATAGGTGTCGTCGTAAACGCCTGAATCATCAACCTGAACCAGCTCAATGTCGATGCCGATACCGCGGAACATCTGCTCCAGCAGCTCTGGCATTGGGCGCACGCTGGAAACGTTCGGATAAGCCGCAACAAGGCGCAGCTTCAGCGGCTTGCCGTCTTTGCTGCGCATGCCGTCGCTGCCTTTGGTCCAGCCAGCTTCATCCAGCAGGGCTTCTGCCTTCTGGGTGTTGTAGTCAAAGCCGTCCACGTGCTTGTCACCAAGGCCAAACATCCAGTCTGGCAAAATGCCTTTTGCAACAACACCTTTGCCGTTGAACAGAACTTGCGCCAGCTGCTCGCGGTTGATGGCATAAGCCAGTGCCTCGCGCACCCGTTTGTCCTTCAGCGTGTCGTATGGTGCTTTGCCGTGCAGGTTGGTCAGCAGGGCTACGTAACGGATTGGGCGGGATTCGTGCACCACCACAGAGCCGTCTTTTGGCAAGCTTAGCAACATCTGTGGGGTGACTTCAGCAACGATGTCGACCTCTTTGTTCTGCAGTGCCAGCAAACGCACCTGATCATCCGCGATGAAGTGGTAGGTGATGTTCTCAACCTTCGGTGCATCCCCCCAGTAATCCGCATTACGTTTCATGCTGATGGATTGTTTTGGCTTGTAGCTGTCCAGCAGGTAAGGGCCTGTACCAATTGGGTTTTCTGCACGCTCACCGTTGATGGAGAACAGCGATGCCCCACGGTGGGTCATGTTTTCAATGACAAGGGAGGAATTGATTTCGGACTTGAACGTGAAGGTGTAAGGCCCGGTCTGATCAAAGCTTTCCTGATCAATCTGCAGGAAGTCAGAGCGGCCCTGATCGTACAGCTTCAGTGCGTCGATTGCGGCTTTGGCGTCAAATGTCTGACCGTCGTGGAACTTGATGCCCTCGCGCAGTTTGATGCTGTAAATGCCGTCTTTGTAGTCCCAAGTCTCAAACAACACGCCTTGCGGAATGAAGTTTTCGTCTGGTTTAACAGCCGTTTCAACGATCTGTCCGGCTGGTCGGCGGGTGGTGAAGTTGAACTTCTTCGGGTCTACGCTGTAGCGGTCTTTTTTCACCGCAATGCGCAGCTGTTGAATGTCTTCCGCCTGTGCCGCTGGCACGCCGGAAATCAGAGCAGGAAGAGACGCTGCGAGCACACCGCTGACGCCAAGTAGTTGTTTGAATTTATTCATTTCAATTCCAATCATTATCTGTAATCGAGCGAAAATCAGATAAAGACAGGAGGTGCCCGCGGAGCATGGCTTCGCCGCGGAATTGCGTAATGCCCCACCTCGTTGAGGGCGAAGGTATGCTGTGGTCTTGAGGTTTCAATAGCGAAGCTGCCCAAGGAGGCAGGGGCTGGTGACTTCAGCATGGCAAGGGAGAAAAGGCAGAACGCGTTGTTCTGTACGTCCTTTTGCTCGTCGTCTTCATCAGAGGTTTCTATGAAGATCTGCTGTAAGCCCTGCGAGGTGCAAATGGTGATCTCAAAACCATCCGCGCCCGCACGCGGCATCATGCCGGGAGGCGCAACAAGCTGTAGGATCACAAACCAGGTTGCGAGCCAGCAGGCCAGTACGGTTGATGGTTTCAAAGCCAAGTGAATGCACCTTGCACTTGATGAGCAATCAGAGCCAACCTCAGACATTGCCGAGATTGAGGGATGAGCTTTACGCGAGGCTGTGCCCTGCGGGGTCCGTTGCATGCAAATGTGGCGTGGGTTTTCTGGCAAGCAGCTTGCAGAAAACCTGAAATTGCCATGGGTTTGCATGACGGAACAGGAATGTCCTTTGAGAAAATAGCCCTTTTATGTCAGCAAATTAGCCACAATAAGAAAGGCTGGGACAAACCAATTTATGCTCAGACGGGAGGTGCTCTGGGTGCAGCGATGCGCACTGTTGTTTCAGCAAGCGCAACGCTTGTTGGCAGTGAAACTACATCGATAGGAAGGGGTGACCCGCCAAACTCTGTGTGAGGAGACGTGCTGAGGGCCTTTGCAACAACACTGCCAAATGCGCAGTTGTCGTAGGCTTCCTGTTCTTCAGCTTGCGGGAGTTCGTTGCCTTGCTCGTCAAGAAGGACTGTTCGCATACCTTGCGCGGTGCAGATGACAATCTCAAAGCCGTCCTCACCGCCGGACACCATCATGCCGGGAGGCGCAACAAGCTGCATCAACACAAACAGTGCAGCAAATACAGTCGCTTTGGCTTTTGTCAGTTTCACAGCAAACTCGAGTGACGCTAAGTACATTTCCGCCTTAGGCCACTACAAAAACCAAGTCAATGATTTTTACTTATATGCACCGCGACTCTATGAAAATTTTTTAGCAAGTTCTGTCAGGTAATTGGCTCGTAGAGTTACTTGGAAGTTCCGAAAAACATCATGATTTCATGGTGTTGGTACACGCTTGTGGGGTGCTGAGGATTGCTGCTGGATGAAGAATGCTCAGGTGAGCGTTAAACTGCTGCGGCTTGATAAGCCTGAGTTGCATTGAGCAGCAGTGCAGATGGATCAGAGGCGGTTTCAGGGTATTCCTGAACCTGCAACAGGGACTGCAAGCCACTGATTTCGCTGGTTTCCTGCTCGTCCTCGCTGCTACCAAGGTTCTTCTCGCGCAGCTCGGTATAAGCCTGTGCCAGATTCGTCTGGGCTTGCGCTGCAACAGCCTGATCCTGACCGGATGGCTGAGCGGGCGCGAGGGCTGCTGCGATCACCGTGTTTAGCTTGGCAATGCTGGCTTCCGGATCACCGGAAATGGGGGCGGAGTCGATTGAGACTTCGCCGCCAATGGCATAGCTGTGACCATCCGGGCCGCGAGACTCAGTATAACTCGGCGCTCCAGTATAAGCACCACCTGTTGCTGCATGCGCTTGCTCGTGCGCGCGAACTTCCGTATCACGTGTCTTAAGTTCTTGAACCTGCTCCTGTTCTCCATCAGAAAGCTGTCCGTTTTCATTCTTGGACTTTTCAGAGGAAGAGGAGGCCGCTACCGGGTTGGCAGAAAGGTCGCTTCTGATGGTGACGGAGTCTTTTGGAACCGCATGTTCAACGGAAAAAGACGTGGACTCGTGCTGGTTTATGCGGGCGGGCTGAACTGCGTTGTAAGACGCTGAGCGAGCCAGTCCGGTAAATGAGGATCCAATTCCATCTATCATAGGTTGAACTTATACTAGGGACTGGTGCTTCAGGTAAAGGAATTTCTGATACACAATTTCGTTAGGTATGCTAGGGTTTTGGCTCAGATGGAGGCTGTAAACCTGTGTATTTACAGCGCATTCCTGAAATGTGCCTGTTGGTATTCGGGTAGGACTGGGCGCAAGAAAGATGCTTTAAAGCAGTTTGTCGGATTCAGATTGCAAGTAAACTGCGTTAAAGGGAAGGCAGCGGGAGCCTTTAGGGGAATACGGGAATGATCGAAGATTTGAGCCGGTCTCAGCAGGAGATATTGGACGCTGCTGCGGAGTGCTTCATGAGGATGGGGCCGGATGTGGCTTCCATTGATGATATTGCCGGTCTGCTTGGGTCTACAAAGGGGCGTGTTTACCACCATTTTCGCTCCAAGGGTGAGCTGCTTTATGCCGTCCGCCTGCGCTCTGTTTCCCTGCTTATGGAACGGGTTAGCCCCATTGCAGAGCAAGACATCCCCCCCGTCGAGAAGCTGCGCGCCATGTCCATTGCCCATGTGCTGCGCATCCTCAAGTTCCTGAGCTATCACCGTGTTGTCAGCGAAGACACCCGCATGTTTTTTCGTGGTGCGGCCAAGCCTCATGAAACACAGATGATCGAGCAAATCATCGAAATGCGCCGTGCCTATGAGAATCTGTATCGCGGTGTGCTGACGGAAGGCATTGAGGCTGGCGTGTTTGCAAAGCAATCGGTCTCCATCACCCTGCACTCCATCATCATCCTGATGAACGGCCCATGCTTCTGGTACTCACCGCGCGCCGAGCAAACCGACAAGGATCTGGAAGAAATCGCCCGCAGCGTTTCTGATCTGGTACTGCGCGCCGTGGTGGCTGATCCAGCGCTGCTGGAAGAGACTTAATCCCCGCTTACAGAGGGAATATCTCGTTTGCGTTGGAATTTGCGTTGCTTAGCGCGATTTAGCGTTTTTCTGCGTTGTTATGTTTTTGCTGGTTGGGCCGGTTAGGCGTTTCAGTCTGCGTGCAGGCGATCCAGCAAAGGGCATTGCAGATTGCCGCTGGCGCAGTTTCCCATGAGCTCTTCGAGCGCTTTTTCCAACTGTCGAAGGCTTTCGATTTTTTCCCGAACAGACTCCAAATGCGCCTTGCTCATGTCATGGGCGATTTTGCAGTTCTCGTCTTGCTGCTCACCGAGGCTGAGAAGCGCTTGTGCATCTTTGATGGTGAACCCCAGATCCCGGCAGCGTTTGATGAAGCGTAACTGCCCGATCTCCTTTTCGGAGTAGGCACGACGTCCGTTATCCCCGCGGGCAGGTTTGATAACTATGCCTTCGCGCTCGTAATAACGGATCGTTTCAATAGCAACGCCACTGCGCTTAGACGCTTCGCCAATCGCGAACATGTGATCACTCCTACCTTGATCCACTTGAGCTGGTCAGGACATGGCGCCTGATAGCGCGTCCGTGGCGCAACATCGGCAAGACACGCCGGGAACTGCCTGCAGGAAACTCGGACTGGCCGCTTCAGCAATACCGCTTCGCAGTTCGCAGTCTCAAAAATGGTTCAAGACTTCGCCGCAATATCAGGACCTGTTTGGAAAGCGCCACAAACCAGTGCATTTGGCATTGCCGAAACCAGACTGCCATTGAAGATATGCTTCATGAATGGGGCTCTGCTACAAGCTGAGCGCTTTACTTCACCAGCTTTACGTCTCTTGATTTTGTAATCTTCTTTGTTTCAGCAACAGCTTCATCACCAATCTTCTTGGCCTGTTTGTTCTCATCCCCTTTTAAGGATGCATAGCTGCGGTCCATGGTGATATCGAATGTCCCATTCACTGATGGTAATCCCACATCTTCGTATCTAAAAGTCCAAACGGCCTTTTTTCCGGCACTTGAGGCGTTGTGATAAAATTTTGGCTTGGATTGCTTGGCAACCCGCACAACAAAAGACCCGGATGGCAACTTTAAACGAGCACTTAGTTCATGCGCCTTTTCAAAGAGCTTCATGACCATTGGCTTGATTTCATCCGCTTGCTTTTGCTTGTTCTGATCCCCTTTTTTCGCTTCAAATAACAAAAAATTTCCAAGTTTCTGCAGCGTTAGATCAGCCAGCTTGCGGGCTTGTGAATCTCCGGCCAGTTTCGCGCGAGCCTGAAGGATCTTGATACTTTGCTTTGCTTCATGTTCGCTTGGAATACTGCTACTCGACCACTTCTTGGGGAGTTCAGGTGCTTTTATTGCAGTTGGCATCCTCGGCAACCTCTTTATAGACATTCCTCAAGTGAAACGCTCAAGGCTATAGTCATTGGGTTTTGAAGCACGATCAAGAGATTGATTTCTGTTAGGCTTAAAGGTCGTGATTAGATGTTTTTTGAGGGATTTATAGAAAGAAATGATTAGAGGGGTACAGCGCTCTTGCTGAAGCGTGACTGCAACCTTTTCACTCTTCAACACGATCCTTCTCATAGGTTTTTGCAACCGGGAACTCTGGTAGCCAGGTTTCGCGGCGGGTGGTCCAGAGCTCATAGGTTGGGGTCATCTGGTTGGGTTCGTCCAGAGCGCCCAAGTGGACCTCGACTTCGCCTTCACTGGTTGAATAGACGGAAGATCCGCATTTTGGGCAGAAGAAGCGGCCCTGATAGGCGTTCACTTTACCCTCAATACTGACCTTCTCCTCAGGATAGACCGCCGAGGCATGGAAAACGGCGCCGTGATGTTTACGGCAATCCATGCAATGGCAAACGCCAACCCTGTCCGGCTCCCCAGATGCCACAAGCCGAACCGCCCCGCACAAACACCCACCCGTGATTTGCTTCATCTCAACACTCCCCCGTTATCCGTCGGGCAGGGTACTGCGTGACATGTATTGAGGGCAAGGAAGTTTAGAGCAGCGCTTTACACTAATAAGGTTGGGGCAAGCGCAGAGTATAAATATGCATTTAGCATAAAAATATTCTCTAGCCCTTTGTGAGAAAATGAAAAAACATGTTTGTGCCGTACTGGCTTTATCTTTGTTAGCTGCAGGTTGTACCACAACCGCGCAACAAGGCCCTCGCCCAACCGTTGAAGAGATTGTTGATCGCAGCAACAAAACATTCTCTGCTTCAATCGGCGGAGCTATCGACCAATGTATCGATTTTGCGGCGAGTAACAAAGCACCAGATAAAGCGAAGTTTGCAAAGTATGGATACAAGCCAACCTTTGGTCTGGGCTTTCCTGCCTACTTCCGTCCGAAGGACGAAGGAGGCAGCAGATTCCCGGGTTCAAGGGGGGTGACCTTTGTCTTCCACTCTTGGATTGACCGTTGCATGGTGACCAGCAACGGTGTTGGTGGTGGCGTGTATATGCTGGCCGGCTGGATAAGAAGTGAGCTGGTTAAGCGTGGTTGGAAAAAAGTAAAAAGCGACAGCAAGTATAGATATCGCTATGTCAAAAAAGGCGTTGAGGTTGAAGTCTCTGGCTCGCAATCAGGTGGCTTGGCGCAAGTCGTATTGCATCAGACAGACAAGATGAAAAACTAGGCTTTGTGCCCGATTGGAATTGCTTTTGGATGTTGGCGAGAGTTTTGCCAGCATCCTTGAAGTGGCTCAATCCAAACAGCCCCGCACCATCATCCATCTCACGATAAGGGCGGATACGATCATTTCCAGCCAGGCCAGCGGCAAGGTGGTCAGGACGACTTGGGTGGTGGCCAGGTTCATGTTCCAAAGGCCAAGCCAGAGGATGACGAAGATTGTTGCCCAGATTACGCTGCCTGCGTAAAGCGCGTTGCGGATGGTTGGGCCGAACCGTTCCAGCAGCACCCAGCTGAGGCCGGTTGCTGCGAGCACCAGCACTGTGTCCCACACGCCCCAGATCATAAACACCGGCAGGTTCATGGGGGCTACGTCCTGAATTTGCGGAAGTGAGCTGCGCATCAATGGCATGACGAAGGCGAAATAGCGAAAGACCTCGGAAGCATTGATCCAAAGCAGGTTTAGCAGCAGGGCGAGCCAGAAGGCTCCTTTGAGATTTGGGGGAGCGATAGCAGTCATGGGGCCGAAATCCGTGTTCTGATGGTTTCCAAAAATTGTCTGGTGCTGGCCCGCAGAAAATCACCGTCTTGGGTGAGGCGGGAGGTGGACCAGAGGCCGTTGGTGAACACCACCAGCACTCCCGCAAGCAATTCCAGCTCTTCAGCGCTCAGCTGGTGCGGTGCAGGCGTTTCGTTGCGCAACGCATTGAGAAAACCCAGCTTGAGGCGGGCGTTGTGTTCTTCCACCTTGGCCAGAACGTCCGTGTCGTGCGGTGCAACCTCGGTTGCTGAGTTGGCGACAAAGCATCCCGGGCCCGGAAGGCCGGTTTCCTCCGCCCGGCTGATCTGCGCTTCAAAATAGGTTGCGACTTGCTCCAGCGTTGCATCAGGCTGCTCTACCTGAGTGAACGCCGGTGAGACAACGAGGTCCTGATAGCGTTGGAAACACGCGAGGAACATCTGCTTTTTGCCGCCGAATGCGCCGTAAATGGCGTGACGGGTGGCCCCTGTTGATTTCACAAGGTCATCTAGGGAGGAGGCATGGAAGCCGTTCTTCCAAAAATGCTCCAGTGCGCGGTCGGTCAGGTTCTGTGTGGTTATGTTGGCTTTTCTTGGCATGACTCAGTTGATAGCAGAATGATCGTTCTGAATCAAATCAATCCCACAGGAGACGGTGATACTGATAAGCAAGCAGACGATCACCCAGCCTTCATCCCACCTATGAGAAGCACTAGGCCAACAAGAACGACTTGATGGATTTGGAATGGTGGCTTTGAAGAAGATGATAGTTTGGCCCGCAGCGGCGTTGTTGGTGCTGGTGCTGGCCGGGTGTGGCTCGATTGAAGATGACTACGAGATTGCACGGTTTGAGGCCGTGGATGGAGAACTGCTGATGAATGGAGTCATCAGCTCGTCCACGCCGATTGATTTGCGGGCGGCTTTGGATGAGAACCCGAAGATCAAACGCATCGTCATGGTGGATGTACCGGGTTCCGATGATGATTACGCCAATCTGGAGGCGGGCCGCATAGTTCATGAACGCGGGCTGACCACGGTTATTCCGTCAAACGGTATTATCGCGTCTGGTGGGACGGACTTCTTCCTTGCGGGTAAAAAGCGAGTTGTGGTGAAGGGCGCGCGCATTGGTGTGCATTCATGGAGTGCTGAGGATTACAACGCGCTGGACTTGTCCAAAACGCATAAGGAGCACGAGAAGTATCTCAAGTACTACAAAAACATCGGCATCGATCCGCTGTTCTACTGGTACACACTGGAAGCCGCGCCGCCGGAAGATGTGCATTGGATGACCGACAGCGAGATGAAGCGCTACAAGGTCGGCACCCAATATGCCTCCCGACCATAAGGGCCTTTAGCGACACAAACATACATCACGGGTCACGTAACAGTGGTCCGTGATGCTTCCGCTCTTGCATCCCTCTCAAACGCTTTTTAAGGATACTCTTATGAGCTTAGGGAGCCTGTGATGACTGGGACCGATCTTCAAACCAAAGGCATGCTGTGTGATCCGGGTGATCACTTCATCGGTATCTATGAAGTGGAGCGCAAATACGCTGTTGCTGATCTTGAAGTGATCCGCAGTCAGCTGGAAGCGCGTGGAGCCGTGCCCTTCACCCTTGGCAATACCGAGCAAGACATCTTTTATGACCTTGCAGACAGGCGCCTTGCCAACAACAACCAGCAACACGTGCTGCGTGTCATGCGCCCGTCAGGCCGTGCACTCTGGATCAGCAAAGGGCCAGGGCCGGACAAATGTATCTCCATGGATATGGCAGATGCAGATCAGACAAATGCCATGATCCTGTCTTTGGGGTTTGAGGAGGTCGAGCGGCTGGAAAAGAAACGCGATATCTACTTCCTCGGCAAATTCCACGTCACGCTGGACGAGCTGCCTGACCGTGGCCGTTTTGTTGAACTGGCTATCATGACAGATGACGCTGACATGCTATCTCAGCACGAGCAGGAGATCGGCGAACTGGCCGACAGCTTCAACCTCTCCTCAAACGCCCTGCAAACCCAATCCTACCGCGCCATGCAGCAGGCTTTGAAAAAGGCCTGAACACATTTCAGGATTTACTGATTTAGCTTTAAAACACACCCATTTGCGGGGTGTGTACTGTGGGCCTGTGCGCATCCATTTGAAAACTATGGTGTTCATACCTGTAAGTAATTGTGCCCGTTTTTCTATTCTTGAAGGTCGAAAATATTCGCAAGGGTAATACTGGGGTTAAGTTTCGCTGTTTAGTTGATACTAAAATTATGCACTAGGTATAAATGCATAATGAATTTATTTTTGGAATAGTTATGAGTGGAATATTTAATGCAATCAGAGTGGACCTATATACGTGACGGTCATTTCAGAAAGTACTTTGACGCATCTGCTCCACTCTACGTAAACAACGAAAACGTCTCTGCTATAATTAGCAATATTGAATACAACCAAGAGCTTCAGGTTCGGATTGCCAAAATACTTCCAAAACGGGATTTTAGTGCCTGTTATACTTCTTTTAGAAACGAAGCCTGCACGATATCCGGAAATTTTCTTTTACAAGGCTCGTTGGTTGCAACGGTCTCCGGGGTTGGGCAATTTAGTCTGAGTGCGGATCGGGCTAATTTTGTCAGATACGGCCCCTCTACCACCAAATTTCAGATTGCGCGCGGCACCGACCTGCAGTTGCTCTCCTATTCAATTTCTGAGGAGTTCCTCGCACGGGCTCTTGAAGACGACATTCCTGCCACGTTCCTTCCGTTTCTGAAGCGAAGCGAACCGGAGTTTAATCTGTTGGAGTTTCGCCCGACACCAGAGATGCGGCGGCTAGTGCGGTCTGTGATCAGCAGCCCGCTGGTTGGGACCATGCGGAACCTGTTTATTGAAGGCGCTGTGCTGCAATTGCTGGCACTGAAAGCTAACTTTCTCAGCAATCAGGTGTCTGCTGGCGGAATGCTTAACGAGTACGAAGTGGCGAGTGTGCAGCGAGCCTACAAGCTGCTGATGGGCAGCCTCAGTACGCCGCTGTCTTTGAGTGATCTGGCGTACAAAGTGAACCTTGGTGAGAAGCGCCTGAACAGCGGTTTCAAGAAGATTTTTGGAGGGACGGTTTTTGAAGTCTACCGCAACGAGCGGCTGGAGATTGCACGCAAAACGATTGAGCAGAGCGATGCTTCGCTCTCTAAAATCGCGCAACACATTGGCTATCGCCACTACAACAATTTCATAAGCGCGTTCACGCGGCAGTTTGGGGTGTCTCCTGCAAAATACCGGAGGCATTCGCGGGATAATAAAAATACGGAATAAGTCATTAGTTTAAAAAATACGGGGTGAGGTGGAATGTCGGAATTGAATATTATCAGAGAGGACGAAACCTCTTTTCATCAGGAATTAGAAGGCCTTCAACTTGCATCCTGCCAATTGAAGAACCTCGTAGAAGCTCTGAACATCGTTTTGACAAGCCGACTGGAGCACACACGGGAATACGACATGCTGCTCACTATCAATCACGCAATTATGGGACACAATGAGGACCTACAGGATCGCAGTCTACGGGTTCTTGCCCTACTTCAACATGCAGTTGATCCCACCTTGTAGATTGAAGGTGATCGCAGCACCACACCCCTGTGCCGGGTGATGCGGAGAGGGAGTTCAACGGGTCAGATAACTGGCATCAGACCAGACCTGCCCGTTGGCATCCCGTCTCTGTCTGTTCAGGAATAGCATATAGAAAAAGGATCGAGGCTATGCACCAAGACAATCCTCGGCAACAACAGCAACTGGTTGAACCGGGAAGCATTCGTATTTCTGGGCTGACGGTGAGAGAAAACCCGCGTATCAACCGCATTCAGTTTGTGTTTGATGAGCAACCCAGCGAGGAAATCTGCCGGATCTTAAAGAGCAATGCGTTCCGCTGGTCGCGTCATGAAGACGCCTGGCAGCGGCAACTCAGCCTGACCAGTCGCAAAATCGCAGTAAAAGCCCTGCTGGAAATCAAAGCCCTCGCGACACCTGCCAAGCGGGCACTGTGACGGGAACCGCACGCCTCTGCTTTGTCGCCTGCTCTCCCGTTTCTGCCCACCATACGTGCATGGCGTGGTATCTTGACATTGGTGCATTCGCGCCGCCATCATTCTTCAAATTTTAGCTATTTGAGGTGGTTTGCCTTTATTTGAGGGCAACGAAACTGCTTTAAGCCGTTGGTCCTGCGTGTTTGTCCCAGGCATTTTCTTGGGCCAGCTCGTAATGTGCACCAAAGCATTGGGGTGAAGATGATTGAGATTCCAACACTTCTCGAAGCGCGGTCTGTTCAATCCAAGCGATTGACCACGCGAGTGCTGTTCTCTGGCCCTGAGGATGGTGTGCCGATCTTCTTTATTCATGGCAGTCTTTCTGCTGCCACGTGGTTTGAAGAAACTATGCAGCGCTTGCCTAAGTTTTTTCGCGCCATTGCACCAGATTTGCGTGGGTATGCAGGCGCTGACCCTGCCGCCGTGGTGGATGCAACCCGTGGCACCAAGGATTTTTCCGATGACCTTGCCGCGCTGATGGACGAGCTGGGGATTGAGGCTGCGCATTTGGTTGGCCACTCGCTCGGCGGCGGAGTGCTCTGGCAGTTTCTTGCCGATTATCCGCAGCGGGTGTTGTCGCTTACGCAAGTCAGCCCGTCCTCTCCCTTTGGCTTTGGGTGCTGCAAAGCGGATGGCTCGCCGTGTTTTGAAGACGGGGCAGGCAGCGGGGCTGCGGCGGTGAACCCTGAGTTTGTAAAGCTGCTTATGGGCAAAGACAGCAGTACGGGGAGTGATTTTTCTCCGCGCAATATCCTCAATACGTTTGTCTGGAAGCCGCCCTTCCAACCCAAGCGGCTAGGCGATTACATGACAACCGTGTTTGCACAGCATACCGGCGACAAATCCTATCCGGGGGATGTGGTGCCCTCGCCCAATTGGCCGGGTGTCGCTCCGGGCCGTTGTTTTTTTTTGCAAGCAAAAGTACCCACCCGTCAGGCAAACCCTCTGGGGTTCTGTGATGTTGAGGCCAAACCGCCTGTGCTTTGGGTGCATGGCGCGGATGATCTTGTCGTCTCTGATGCCTCCATGTTTGATCTGGGCTCATTAGGCAAACTCGGCTTCCTCCCCAGTTGGCCCGGCGAAGAGGTCTTCCCACCCCAACCGATGGTCACCCAAACCTCCGAAGCGCTGGATCGCTATGAGGCAAATGGTGGAAGCGTTGAGCGGTATGTGGTCAGGAACTGCGGCCACACCGCCTACATCGAAAAGCCGGAGGAGTTCGACGCGGTGTTCCATGCTTTCCTGATGAAACATGTGAGTGTGACTGAGGCGAGTTGAGGGTGTGAGCTGAAGCGGTGCTCAAGACTAGTAGATCTCGCCCATTAAATTAAACCAGTGATAATAAGCTAGATAAATCATGATGTTGTCGGTCTGTTCCGGTCAGCATACGCTCTCCTATACCACCCTTTTACGAAGCAGCAGTACCCGCCAGTCAGTGCAATCGGAGGGATTAGGCGCTCCGACAGAAGCAAAGCCTGGTCAAAGGAGGTGGTAGTTAGGTGAGATTTGAATTGAGGTTCAAAGTAAAAAGAGCCCGAAGACGACTGGCAGTCTACTTTCGGGCCCTCTTTAGGATAACCTAACAACAGGAGCGGGGAGTTAGCGCTTCCCGTTCCACTTACCTAATATAACGCGTCTTCCTTAAGCCTTCAAGAAACCTGAGAGACTGTAAGCCCCCTGAATGCTCAGAGGTCGGTGTGCTGCTATTGTGACTTTAGCTCCCTATAAAGGCGGAGATGCTCTGTATGTATGCAGGCGATACTCTCAGCTTTGATGACGGTGAGGCCAATACTAAGGGGAGTGTTATGTGGGTTGGAAATGGTGAGTTTGATAGCTACGGGTATTTGAAAACCGCGTTTATCAAAGGACAGATGGACGGAGAGCTGAAGCCGGACATGTGCTATCGGATTTTTGATAGGGGGGGTACAAACACTTCTCAGCAGTTTCATTTTGTGCCCGTTGATATGAACGGAAATGAGTTAGGGCCTTCTGTCCTCAATACTGCTGGGAATATTGTTTATTCCATTTGGGAGAAAGGGCATCTTTCGCAAGACTGCAACATCAGCAATCTGTTCATGGCGTGAGTTTTGAAAGCGGGCCTACAGTCCCTCTACAAACTCCTCAAACTCAGGGTGTTCCTGCCATGAACCGTCGGGCCAGAGGGCTTTCATGGCTTTGACGATCGGGTCACTCCAACCTTGTTTGCCTTGAGATTGAGCATCCAAAAGTTCGTCGCTGATCAAGCCGGGGCAAGACCGCTCAAGCACTTCGATAAGGGCTTTGGCCTGTGCCAGATCCTTGGCGATTTTTGTGGTTGTATGGGCTCGCTTCTGCGAAAGGATGAGCTTATGAACCGCATAACGCGCAGGGCGTGGCACGAAAACTGGAATACCTGCGCCAAAGGGCAAGGCAGCCGGAGAAGCATCGTCAATCAACCAAGCCAGATATTGCAGGCTCATGGCTCCCGCATCCAGCCCCTGCAGCTCCAGCGGTTGCTTTTCGCCGCGCTTGCGGGTTGGGGTCAGCAAGTCCACCACAAACCCGATGCGAGAGCGGAAACGCGATGGCTTCGCGCGTCCATCCAGCTCCGGAATAGGCTCAAAACTCGGGTCGGCGTCTTTCAGGATCGAGAGCATATCGATGCCCTCATCTGCCTTGATGGCCAATGAGGCGGCTACGAGATCTGCGTCATCCGTCGCCAACTGTGTGGATGGCAACGTACACCCCAACAGCAGCGGGTAGCACTGATAAGCCAGCGTCCCCACCAGAATGGCGCCATTGCGGAACAGGCCATGATAGGCCATGGCATCCAGTACACGGCCCGCATAACTGTGTGTCGACAGCACACCGACTTTATTGAGTACGCTCAAGTCCTTGCGCCGCGCTCGCGCCCGCTCGCTGGTGTATAAGATTGGCTCAACCTTCGCCTGTGTTTCCGGCTGCAACGCTGGCCCCACATACAGGCTCTTGCGCCCGGCTCCGACTGGCATCTTGACGAAAATGTTCTCCACATTCCCCTTCGCCTGCTGATAAACCGAGCCCCGCAAAGCCCTGCTGTCATCATGCGTTTTCTGAATATAATCGGCGGCGAGATTCTGATAGGCGAGAGGAAGATCTGTCATATAGGCAGTATAGACAGTTTGTTCCTAAAGTGTCTATACCATTATATAGTTCCTGGTGTGTCGAGGCTGGACCTAATGAAAACGATTTTCCTAAGTAGTGAATTGCATGACTTACTATAATTCATGTGAATTATGCATGCATTATGATAGAATACTTGCAGCTTTGATCGCGTTATTTTTTTTGAAATAGATTCCGTTGTCAGGTTTGCTGCAGACTTTCGATGAAAGTGCATGATGCTCTTCTGCAGACTCGGATTTACCGAGATGTCCCATTATTTCCAGAGAGGGACAGAAACATGAATTCTGTTGATTTAAATACTAGCAGTGTTCAGCTGTTCGAAACACAAAACGCTGTAGAGCGACCTAGTTCGACTCTGGCCTATTTTGAAGCAGATGAAAGCTTCAAGAGCTTTCGGGTCGACGCCGCCAAAGGTACTTTCGAACCTGCTCCCCTGGATGAAGAATCCGCAAGTAAGATCTACGCTGAGATTTTTGAAAAAGACTGGTC
Organism: Pseudovibrio sp. Ad13; assembly: GCF_001623225.1. Classification (NCBI taxonomy): domain Bacteria; kingdom Pseudomonadati; phylum Pseudomonadota; class Alphaproteobacteria; order Hyphomicrobiales; family Stappiaceae; genus Pseudovibrio; species Pseudovibrio sp. Ad13. The sequence continues at coordinate 293,715 of NZ_LMCC01000006.1, forward strand.
AGAAGTGACGCCCAAGCTTAAGGCATTGGAGATCACTACAAAAGTTGCTCCGCTTATGGGTGAGTTCTCTTTGATGAGAGCATACGCGCAGGCCGCACACAGCACTGGGAACTATTCACTTCTTGCTGATCAGCTTCCCAAGTTTCAGGAAAATGTTCAGGCAATCCTTGCGGATGGCATCGAGATTAATCCTGACAACCCGTACCTTCAGAATGACGATATTCGCGAGAAACTGGAGAGCATACTTCCGGGCAGCACGGATGGTGAGCCGAACGATCAGACAAACACACTGAGCTGGGTTCTGAATGGGGATGCTGCGAGCGAAGCAGGCATGGCAGGGATCAACGTTCTCACCTTTGATTTCTCAGAGATGTTGGCAGGTGATACCGCCGACGTGGCTGTAAGCGTTCTGGCAGAGGCATTCATCAATTGGAACGCTGCGTTTGAGGATGTTTACGACAGTATCGGTTCTGCTCGTGATGCTCAGATTGAGCTGCTGTCCCAGCCAGAAGGCCCTGTTGATGCTGAAGTTGCGGCGGAAATTAACAAGGACATGAATTTAGATCTGGCGCGCGAGAAAGCACAGCATGTTCAGACTGAGCTCGCCAAACAGGTCTTCTCATTGGTCAATGCGACATCTCCAAGCACTCTGGCGTCCTTCAGCTTGTAAAGTATTAGCGGAGCTTCGCCTGCTGCTTGCGCTGGTGTAGCTCTGAAGATCTGGATGATAAGATTCGGTATAGACACTTTGATTTGAGAATGTCTATACCGTTAGCCACTTGACCAATCTTCCCGAACCCCCCAATGCTGTGAGTGTAGAAACAACCTATACTTGCAATATTGGCTCCTCTCCCCAAATATTGTTTAGGTTGGGAAGAGGGGAGGAGCTATTGGAAAATGAAGGCGGAAAGAAGAGGCCTAGTAAAACACTTGTGGTTACAGGCATACTTGGCTGGCTTCTTGTCATTTGGGAGTTTCTGTATTTCCTCACACGCATTCCCATCCTCATAATACTGGGAACAGGTGCAGCCTTCATTGCTCTCGAAAAGGTCTTAGATGTCGTGCTTGGGCGTATCTTTAGAAGAAAGCCTAAGCAATAAATCCCCCGTAAACGCTCTGCCAAATAGACACCCACACTCCACCTTTGAATGGCTGACGGGGCTTGGCAAGTTCTGTTAGGCTTCTCCTGAATTTCAGGGGAGGGGTTTATGGCGGTTGGTTTTGAGGTTGAGGGGACGACGGCGGTTATTACGCTGGATAGACCTGAACGGCGCAATGCGGTGGATGGGGAGACGGCGCAGCTGCTGGTGGATGCCTTTACTCGTTTTGATGAGGACGACAGCCTCTCCGTTGCCGTGTTCACCGGGTCTCAAGGCACGTTCTGCGCGGGAGCTGACCTTAAAGCCATTTCAGAAGGCAAGCTTAATACCCTGCAAGAGGAAGGCGATTTCGCGCCGATGGGCCCGTCTCGAATGCGGCTATCAAAGCCAGTGATTGCGGCGATTGAGGGCCATGCAGTGGCTGGCGGGTTGGAGCTGGCGCTTTGGGCGGATATGCGCGTTGCCGGAAAATCTGCGGTGTTTGGCGTCTATTGCCGGCGGTTTGGCGTGCCACTGATTGATATGGGTACCATCCGCCTGCCGCGTTTGATCGGCCAATCCCGCGCCGCAGATATGATCCTGACAGGACGCAGTGTGAGCGGCGAGGAAGCCGTGGCTTTTGGCCTCGTCAATCGCCTGGTGGAAGACGGGGAGGCTCTCACCAGGGCGAAGGAATTGGCGGCGCATATGGCGCAATTTCCGCAAATGTGCATGCGCAGTGACCGGCTTTCCATGTTTGAACAGTGGGACATGACAGAAGCAGAAGCGATCAGGAACGAGATGCGGCGCGGCCTTTCGGTAATCTCCAGCGGAGAGACCGTTTCCGGCGCAACGGCTTTCAGCCACGGCAAGGGACGCCACGGGGTAGGTGTAGAAAGCTGACGAGCACATTGATTGCGACTGGGTAAACGCAGGCTGCACAATTTTGCGGGCCTCGCTAAGACTGCCTACACCTAAACTCCAATAAACATTACTTAGCGGAAGGCATTTTTCTTCGCATGATATATTGTATCTCTCAGGACCGATTGTCGGAGGAATGCCGTGCCTGCCCAACCCCAAAACCCCGCTGGAAATCAGGAAAACCTGCCGCCAGAGCAAGAGCAATGGCTGGATGCTGTGGAACGGGCATTGAATGTCCGGCTGGGTGAGATCCCTCCGCAAGGTGACAATGCCGTTGAAGACATGATTGTTGATGGGCCTGAGGAAGAGCGCGGCGAGTTTATGGCCATCGTTGAGGATGAAGAGCAGGAAAACATCGAGGAAGGCATTGAGCAGCGGCCCACGCACGATCAGCAAGGCCGCATTATCGAAGAGCGGGGCGAGTTTCTGGCGCTTGGAGATGATGAGGACGAACGCGACATTGAGCGGGGTATTGAACAACGCGGTGTAGACCTGCGGCAACCGGAAATCCCGTTCGAGGCCCCGCCGCCTTACGATCCTCCGCCACCTTATGAAGCGGGCGAACAGGAGGATATGGATGACGAGGAGTTTGAGGAACTGGAACGGCCCGAGCACCGCGAGTTGCACCAGCATGATCCGCAGCCAGGAGAGGGCGAGCAGCCACCGGAACGTCGGGTTTACAACGAGATGCCGCAGGCAGGTAGCCCGATCCGCCTGAACCGGAAAAATGATGGCACCATGGTTATTGATCGACGCTCTGTTCCAGCCACGATTAAAGCCAAACGGGAACGCAGGTTAGGACGGCGTGATAAGGTGACTTATGAACCTACCGAGCATTCGATGAATGTAGAAGGTCTGCTCACACCGCCCAATAAGGTTGACAACGAGCGGCTGCAAAGTGTGTTCGCGAGTGGTGCAACAGGATACCTGCAAAAGTTCCCGGATATTGAAGATTCCGCTATTAAGCGATGCCATGCGATGGAAGAAGCAAATGGTTCATTGCAGTTTGTTGGTGCCGATCAGATTGTGCATGAGACCAAAATCCTGACCGCTCTCTCTCATTTCAAAGATGCGAAGGGGGCAGAGAATATCATCGAATATCGAGGCTCTGGCATTTCGCAGTTTGGTGATCCGTTCCTGATCATGGAAGAGATGAATGGCGGCACACTCGCAAATCGTATCCCTGATGATCGCGGTCTGGAAGAGCCGCAACTGAATGATTTTGCAAAGGGCGTTCTCTCTGGCATGGCGTTTTTGCAAAATCGGAACATCATTCATCAGGACCTGAAGGCTGATAACATCCTGTTTCGCGAAAATGACAGCACTGTGCCGGTTATCAGTGATTTTGATACAGCCTCGGCACATGAGGGCATTGCCTCTGACCACGAAAATGGCCGGGACTTTGGTTATAGGAGAGGCGGTTCTCCTGATATTCAACCGCCGGAAGTATACGATGAAAATGGCCAGATGACTGGCAAGATCGACTCCTGGAATGGCGGAGTTCTGATGTTACAAGCGGCAATCGGTAATGAAGGGCGACAAGCTTTCCTCGATGAGACCGCAGAGTTTCGTATACAAGACGGACGCAGAGATCAGGGACTTTATGATGCTTTTCTTGAGCCGCGCATCGCAAATGTACCGCCAAACATTCAGGCCGTGATTAAAGGACTTCTGAAGATCGATCTGAATGAGCGAATGACCGCTGAGCAGGCATTGGCGCTGATTGAAGATCAGCCAGAGGATGAGCAGCAGTAGCTGCAATTCTCATTATTTTGGTAGGGCTGCCTATACGCTGTTTTGGCTGTTTGCTTTTCAGCGCATAGGCGAACAACGATACTTCCCGATACTGCAGGCTGAAACGAGGAGATCTCGAGTGGTTCGCAAGGCTGGTGACGTTTTCCGAGGTGACAATGGCTGACTATGACACGTGGATGAGAGCTGTCGCCAAAGTCCTGAGTATTGATCTACCGCCAGCACAAGCTGCAGCGGGCTCCGCAAACGCACGTGAAACGCCTCCGGATAACAGCCCCATCAAGGTGCAAACCAAACCAGACGGAACCATGGTTATTGAGCCGGATTCCGTGCCCTCAGCCTTTCAGCATGGCAACACAAATGGTGGCAAACAGCCCTATGGCAACATGTTTGGCATTTCTGAAGAGCATGCCGTGGACGTGACAGGCAAGGTCAGTCCTCCTGTCACAGGCGGTGCGGCCAATGCGGAAAATGTGCTGTCTTATGATGCGTCTGGCGTGGTGCAGGACTATCCGTACATGGAAGATGCTGTGATCAAGCGGCCAAACGCGTATTCCGCCGGACCGGATTCCCCGCCCACCTTTGTCGGGGCTGAGCTGCTGGTGCACGAAGCCAAGATCCTCACCGCACTTGGTGAGTTCGATCAGGCGCCCGGCAGCGAGAATATTTTGAAGCTGAAAGGCGCAGGCCTGACAGAGTTCGGGGAGCCATTCGCCATCCGTGAAAAACTGAAGGGTGGGTCGCTGGATGACCGTCTCCCAGAAGACAAAGGCATGGATGAAGAGCCGCTCAACGACTTCGCCGGAGGCCTTTTGGCCGGAGTTTCGTTTTTGCAAAAGCGGAACATCTTCCATCAGGATCTGAACATCGACACCATTCAGTTTCGTGAGGAAGACAGCACAGAACCGGTGATCACAAGCTTTGACTATGCAACGGCGCATGAGGGGGTTGCCGCTGATTGTGAGGATGGCCAGCATTTTGAAATGGAGATTGGTGGTACGCCAAACAACCAGCCGCCTGAACGGTTTGTTGATGGGGCCGAGCTGTCTTCTAAGGTCGATTCCTGGGCAGGTGGTCTTGTGCTTGTTGCGGCAGCTGCTGGCAAAAATGCGCAGCAGGAGCTGATTGATGAACTTCAGGAATTCCGCAGTGGCAGCAGCAATGATCAATCTTTGCTGGATGAAAAGCTGGAAGCGCGGTTGGACGGCACACCGGACAACATCAAGGGTGCGATTAAAGGATTACTGAAGCTATCTCCAGAAGAGCGCTTGTCAGCTGAAGAGGCTTTGGGTGTTGTCGGCGAACGCTCAGAATAAGGCTGAAGTGAAAATTTATTCCTGAATGCAGCTGGTAGCACAGGGTCATTAGATTATTCTTCTGCTAAAGGCCCTGATTGCGCTAAACACTTTTATGCACTATGCCAAGAATATACGCATTTTTGGGGGCGTTTCGGGAGGAAACCATGACAACCGCTGCTGCCAATTGGATCGATCGATTCCAAGGCCTTTCCAAGCTGGAAAATCACATCAGGGACATTCTGGTTAATCGTAGCACCATTGTCTCTGTGCCTGCCGACACCATCATCTTTGGTCCTGGTAAAGCTCCGGAAAACCTCCTGCTTTTGCTTTCGGGTTCCGTGCGCGTGCAGCAGCTTTCTGAAGGTGGACGCGAGATCATCCTCTACCGTGTGCATGCAGGCGAAAGCTGTGTGCTGACGACGGCCTGTCTGCTGGCCTATGAGGATTACTCAGCAGAAGGCATCGCGGAAACGGATACGCAAGCGGTCGCTATTCCGCGCATGGTGTTTGATGATCTTATTGCCCAATCCGAAACCTTCCGCCGCTTTGTGTTCTCCGCCTACTCCAAGCGCATCACGGACCTGTTTCTGGTGATCGAGGAGATTGCGTTCCAACGCATGGACATCCGCCTTGCGCAAAAACTGCTGGAACTTGCTGGTAGCAGCAAGCAAGTGGCCACCACGCACCAGCAAATGGCAGCAGAACTGGGCACGGCGCGCGAGGTCATCTCCCGCCAGCTGCGCGAGTTCCAGCGCCGTGACTGGATCACCCAATCCCGCGGAACCATCGAGATTGTTGACCGCGCCGGACTGGAAGTTCTGGCAAAAGCCTAGAGCGTATTCCCGAAAAGCGGTTTCGATTTAAGGATGAGAATACGCGCAAAAGTACAGATTCAGAGTTTAAGAGAAACCCTCGGATCGCGAACCATCCATTTTTGAACTTCATGATGCTCGCGGTCATAGTCATGATCCGCCCGCGCCTTGCTGGGCTCAATGTGGTTGGTGTTTGTGGGGGAGGCGAAGAAGTCAAAGCCGTAGATGTTGATATGCTTGTAACCGCCCAGCTCTTCCAGCAGGCCCAACAGACGGAATCCCGTGCTCGGCTTCTTCTCTGTACGCGCTTGATACCCTCTCAACTCTGCGGGTTTCATCAGGTAGACAACATCGTTATGTCTGGCGAGCCAATGGGGCAGAGAGAAACTACGTTCAGCCGGTGTCCAGATAACCCGCCGCGCCTGCTCGCCATACACAAAGCTTTTGGGAATATCGAGGCTTGTTGCCACCCATGAGAGCTTCTGCCCATGGCTTTTGGTGTGCGGAATTGTACCGCGGTTTAGCCGGATCACGATGTCATGGCCGTCAATTTCCGGCCCATACTCTTTGTTGCTGAGGGACTGCGCGTTGCCAACGACGGCGATGCGCTTGCCAGCAATATCGTTCTGCAACTCGTGTTTCGGCACGTACCCCTTAAACATCTTCATCCGCAGCATGCGCAGAATGTGTTTGCGCTTTGCCACCGAGTTGGCGCGCCTGCGCTGGCGGTAAACCTGTCTCAGGTTCTGCCGCGCTTCAGCCGAGGCGTCCCACGTGACATAAAATTGCTGGTCGTTGTTGGTGCTGCGCAAAACCTCAACATACGGGAAGTGCTGCGAGAGTTTCTCCTGCCACCACGGTGCTGAATGCACGGTGCAGTGCGCGTTGGAGCCGTCCGCCAACAAGGCTGTCGCGTAAAGTGTTGGGATATGGAAGATAACATTGTCTGATCTGGCCCGAATGTCCGCCAAAACATCGTCCAGTTCATCCTCCGGCACGTGCTCCAGCACATCTGTGTTCAGGACAAGATCGAAACGGCCCTCCGGCATATCGTTGTATTCTGAAATGCAAGGGTCGTAGCGGTGTGAGGTGCATTGCAGGTTCGCCGCAAGCTCTTCAATCAATGAGCTTTTTCCGCAGCCGTAATCCAGAATTCTTGCAGGCTTCACGTCTTGTGCCAGCGGCAGGATAACGTCCATCAGGTAGGATGAAGAGGTGCCGTACCCGGGGTTTGATTTGTGAAGCTGAGTGTAAAAATCTTTGTTTGCTACGGAGACTTCGGTCAACTGGAACCCCAACTGCTTTCTGGCGCACGCCTCGGGCAATCGAATCTTCCGGCTGTGCCCTTCAACGCTATGCTAGCCAGAAATTGGATCTCTGAAACCTATGGATTGTTCTGGGATGGCCAGCTGGCATTATGGCCTTTGGGCATTTCGCATTGATTTTTAAGGCGCTTCGAAGAAAAGAAGGGTTTGGAGCGGAGTTTGGTGACTTCGTCACTGAAGCCTTTGCGAAGACTCGTTATCCGTTAGGCCACGTACCTGGAGGACGAGACTATGATGGCTAACGTTGGAACTATTGATCGCATTCTTCGTTTTATTGTTGGTGTTGTGCTGATTGCACTGCCGTTGTCTACCAACATTTCTTTGTTTATGCAGCCACTTTTCTTTTATGGCGCAATCATTGTTGGCATTGTAATGCTGCTGGTTTCCGCCGTGCGGATTTGCCCGCTCTACTCCATTTTTGGAATTAAAACCTGCCGCGTTTAAGCATGTTTCCGGAGATCACAAACTGATTTCCGACAAAAAAATATAATAAGAAATGCTTAGGCGGCTGTGCAGGCGGTCGAACACGAAAATAAACAAGTGCACGTACCATCGACCGCCACTGCGCACGCGTTAACTTATTGAGGAAGTTATGACGAACTACCCCGTGAACATGGCTGTCGAGCCTGAAGTCAGGGCCTTTTTTGACCCCGGCACCAATACAATCAGCTATGTGGTGAAGGATCCTGCCTCATCTTCTGTTGCCATCGTCGATTCCGTAATGGATATCAACTATGCAGCGGGCCGCATCACCTATGACAATGCAGATGAGATCATCAAATACGTGCAGGACAATGGCCTGACGGTTGAATGGCTGATTGAGACCCATGTTCATGCCGACCACCTCTCAGCTGCTCCGTATATTCAGGAGAAGCTGGGCGGCAAGATCGGCATTGGTGAGAACATCACCGTGGTTCAGGACACATTTGGCAAGGTGTTCAACGAAGGAACTGAATTCCAGCGCGACGGAAGCCAGTTTGACAAGCTGTTCAAGGACGGGGACAGCTATCAGATCGGTACCATGACTGCGTTTGCCATTCACACGCCGGGTCATACTCCCGCTTGCATGGTTCACGTTGTGGGCAATGCGACGTTTGCGGGCGATACCCTGTTTATGCCGGATGGCGGTTCTGCTCGTGCGGACTTCCCGGGCGGGGATGCTGCAACGCTTTATGACAGCATTCAGAAGGTACTGTCGTTGCCTGACGAGATGCGCCTGTTCATGTGCCACGACTACGGCCCGAATGGCCGCGACATTGAGTGGGAGACCTCAGTGGGTGCGGAGAAAGAACACAACATCCACGTTGGTAAAGGCCACTCCCGCGAAGACTTCATCAAATTCCGTACTGAGCGTGATGCGCAGCTGGACGTACCAAAGCTGATCATTCCGTCTTTGCAGGTGAACATGCGTGCAGGTGCAGTGCCGACCGATGAAGACGGCGTTCCAATGCTCAAAGTGCCAGTCAACGCACTTTGATCTGATGATGTGAGGAGGGGAAACATCATGGATATCAAGAGTATCAGCTCATCACTTTCTGTCTGTCCGCAGATTACTGCGCAAGACGTTCAGAAGATCGCGGACCTGGGCTTCCGCAGTATTGTTTGCAACCGTCCGGACGGGGAAGGTGCAGACCAGCCAGTGTTTGACGAGATTGAAGCGGCTGCGAAAAAGCTGGGTCTGGAGACCCGCTATCTGCCGGTTATTTCCGGTAAGGTGTCTGACGAAGACGCCGAGGCCTTTGGCAAGGCAATGAACGAAATTCCGCGCCCAGTGCTGGCCTACTGCCGCACTGGCACGCGCTGCGCCACGCTGTGGTCTCTTAGTCAGGCTGAGACTTTGACCGTGGCCGATATTCTGGCAGCCACTAAGTCCGCTGGCTATGACATGGCAGGCGTCGTGCGCCGCATTGCCAATGGTGGCAAAACCCCAACAGACCGTGCAGATGCCTCGTTTGATGTGGTGATTGTTGGCGGCGGTGCTGCGGGTATCGCTGTCGCGGCGAGTTTGAAATCCCGAAAGAGCGATCTTGAGATCGCTGTCATTGATCCTGCTGATATTCATTACTATCAGCCGGGTTGGACAATGGTTGGCGGTGGCATCTTCAATGCCTCCCAGACCGCTAAAACCATGGGCTCTCTGATTCCGCGAGGCGTGCACTGGCTCAAATCCGCGGTGGCTGCGTTTGAACCGCAAGACAACGCGGTCATTCTGGATGGTTGCCGCGTCGTGAAATACGATCGCCTTGTGGTGTGCCCCGGTCTGAAGCTGGACTGGCACAAGGTGGACGGGCTGGTCTCCACGCTTGGCAAGCACGGCGTAACCTCCAACTATCGTTACGATCTGGCACCCTACACTTGGCAACTGGTGAGCAACATGAAAGAGGGCCGTGCGCTCTTCACCCAGCCGCCGATGCCAATTAAATGCGCCGGAGCACCGCAAAAAGCGCTTTACCTTTCCGGTGATTACTGGCGCAAGCAAGGCGTGCTGAAGAACATCGACATTCAGTTCCACAATGCGGGTGGCGTTCTGTTTGGCGTGAAGGAGTATGTGCCTGCGCTGGAGAAGTACATCGACCTGTACAACGCAGATCTCAACTTCTTCAACAATCTGGTCGCCATTGATGGCCCTGCGAAGAAGGCCTGGTTTGACGTGGCCAAGCCGGACACGCCGGTTGAGCGGGTGGAAGTTGACTTCGACATGATCCACGTGTGCCCACCGCAATCAGCACCGGACTTCATCCGCGTCTCGCCACTGGCGGATGCAGCTGGATGGGTAGATGTGGATCAGATAACGCTGCGCCACAAAACGCACAGCAACATCTGGTCGCTGGGTGATGTGATGAACGCACCCAATGCAAAAACAGCTGCTGCAGCTCGCATGCAAGCACCAATCGTTGCTGAGAACCTTGTTGCAGACATCGAAGGTCGCTCACAACCAGCGATGTACAACGGCTATGGCTCCTGCCCGCTCACCGTAGAGCGCGGCAAGATCGTATTGGCTGAGTTCGGGTATGGCGGAACCTTGCTGCCAAGCTTCCCCACATGGCTGCTGGATGGCACCAAGCCAACCCGCGCGGCGTGGATCCTGAAAGAGCAGATCCTGCCTCCGGTTTACTGGTGGGCAATGCTGCGCGGCAAGGAATGGATGATCAAGCCTGAGAAGGTTAGCGCAAGCTAAAATAAGCATTGCGGCCTTTGCTGAATTACTATCATGTGTCCGGGGGAGCTGCTTCCCCGGATTAATCTATGCACTTTGAAGGCAGACCCATGTTCTCCTCGGCCTTTCGGCGATATTTGCCCGTTTTAACTTGGGGCAGAAACTATAATAAAGACAGTTTTTCTAATGACATGATTGCAGCGGTGATTGTGACGATCATGCTGATCCCGCAGTCTCTTGCTTATGCTTTGCTTGCTGGCCTGCCGCCGGAAGCCGGGCTTTATGCGTCAATTCTTCCGATTATTTTGTACGCCATCTTCGGCACCAGCCGTGCGCTGGCCGTTGGCCCGGTTGCTGTTGTTTCGCTCATGACTGCAGCCGCGATTGGTCAGATCGCAGACAGCGGCACGGCGGGCTATGCCATTGCTGCGCTCACCCTTGCCATGCTTTCCGGCGGTATTTTGCTGCTGATGGGCGTGTTCAAGCTCGGTTTTCTCGCCAACTTCCTCTCCCACCCTGTGATTGCCGGTTTCATCACGGCCTCAGGTGTTTTGATCGCCAGCAGCCAGCTCAAACACATTCTGGGCGTGGATGCGAAAGGGCATACGCTGGTGGAGATTATCTTTTCCATCTGGGATCATCTGGGCGAAGCCAACCTGGCGACAATCCTGATTGGTGTTTCGGCCACCTTGTTCCTGTTCTGGGTGCGCAAGGGCATGAAACCGATGCTGCTGAACATGGGCCTGAAGCCACGCCTTGCAGATGTTTTGACCAAGGCTGGACCGGTCGCCGCCGTGGTGGCGACGACAGCTGTGGCGTGGATCTTCAGTTTGGATCAGGCCGGTGTTAAGATCGTCGGTGCTGTGCCACAAAGCCTGCCACCGCTCAGCATGCCAAGCTTCTCCAGTGAGTTGATCGGCGCGCTGTTTATACCCGCGCTGCTGATCTCCATTATTGGTTTTGTGGAGTCTGTTTCCGTGGCGCAAACGCTGGCAGCCAAAAAGCGTCAGCGTATCGATCCTGATCAGGAGCTGGTTGGTCTGGGTGCTGCCAATCTTGGGGCGGCCTTCACAGGTGGTTATCCTGTAACGGGTGGGTTTGCCCGTTCCGTGGTCAACTTTGATGCGGGTGCTGAAACGCCTGCTGCCGGCGCTTATACGGCGGTTGGTTTGGCAATTGCTGCTGTTTCCCTCACACCGCTCATCTTCTTCCTACCCAAGGCCACATTGGCTGCAACCATCATTGTGGCTGTGCTTTCCCTGGTGGATTTCAGCATTCTTAAGCACAGCTGGAGCTACTCCAAGTCTGATTTCTCAGCCGTGGCCGCCACTATTTTGCTGACCCTCGGCTTTGGTGTTGAAACCGGTGTTTCTGCAGGCGTGATCCTCTCCATTGGGCTTTACCTCTACAAGACTTCCCGGCCTCACATTGCAGAGGTTGGGCTGGTGCCGGGGACCGAGCACTTCCGCAATATCAACCGGCATGAAGTGCTGACAACGCCAGAGCTGCTGACCATCCGCATTGATGAGAGCCTCTACTTCGCCAACGCGCGTTTTCTGGAAGATTACATCTACGACCGCGCTGTGGATGATGAGTGCCTCAAGCATGTGGTGCTGCAATGCTCTGCGGTGAATGAGGTGGATCTGAGTGCTCTGGAATCTCTGGAAGCCATCAACCACCGGTTACAAGACGCAGGCATCACGCTGCACCTTTCAGAGGTGAAAGGCCCGGTAATGGACCGCCTGCAACGCTCGCACTTCCTTGATGAGCTGACGGGCAAAGTGTTCCTCTCTCAATATCAGGCCCAAGAGGAGCTCGCCTCCGTCTGCACCCGCCAAACCGCTCAGGCGCCTGCCTGATTCACCCCCCTTATCAGGCAGACCTAAGAGACCCCGTGGATCCCCTCCACGGGGTTTTTGTGTGATAAAGGGCTAGTTTCTCGAAGGATCACACCATGGCATCTGAAGCAGAACTACTCTCTAGCCTATGTTTTCACATCGCTCGTGTCCTGCATGACGGAATTACTGAGCGCTATTTAGAAAAAGAATACGATTCAATTAATGATCTCGGACGGGACTACAAGGAAGCTTGTTTTCTGCTCAATAGGCTAGGCATTGTGGATGGAAAATCGTTTCCCGAGTTCCATTTTGCTATTCCGCTTGATCAAGTTGAACGACATCTGTCTGGGGTAGGATTAAAAAATCTTGTTCAAGAAAAAGATGAGATTTTTCGGCTTTTTCTCTTTTGCCTAATGTACTTCCGAGTTGAACTCTCATCTGAATTAGATCCTTTTGAGGTATCAGACACGTTAACTCCAGCCATGGAGCATATGGTGTCCTGTGGTTACGCGGAGAAAATGAGAGGGAAGTATCGTTGGGCTCCAAAAATTGTGAGTTATATGATCGCTTCTGGCGAATGGAACGCAAATCAGTTTCAGTGGTTTACTCAATTTAATCCTGAAGCAGCCATAGGTTGTGATGAGGTTTGGGCACGGCTTTCCTTCCTTCATAAAAACTTCTTAGCTTTGAAAGTTGCTGCACTTGATGATGAAGAGTTATGGAAATATTTTCATAAACGGATGAACGCTCAAAAGGTTAGCTACTTTGAAGTTTCGAATGGAGATCGTGTTCTTCCCCCAAAGGATATGACTAACATCACCAAGGAATTACGTACGCGTTTGTTAGAAGTAAGGGCACGTCAACCGTTCTGGACGTGGATCTAGTGACAGTTCGAGATTTTGCCTGAATACCTTCCTCCGCGAGATTGCGCCTTAGGCGGAAAAAAGCCACTTAGAGCAACACCGCTTTTCAGATCATGTCGCTCTCTTTCGGCGGCGGTTGGATGACCAATGTCGGCCTCCAGCCTCACTTGACTGAAGCGAACAAGGCACTGGCGAAAACGTTGCTTACAGACCTTACTGTCTCTTAAGGTGTCGATCAGTTTTCTGCCAGCGCTTCGGTTTCCGGCAGGATGTTGTTCTCAGCAACCCACTGATCAAACTCGCGCATGGTGTTTGTCAGTTCCTTGCCAACCATCATGACATGATCAGAGTTCGTGAGCACGACAAGCTTACCGTTTTTCTTGTAGCGCTTTGCGGTGATACGGGCGATGCGTGGGGCAACGACACGGTCCTTTGCGCCGCTGAGGATGAGCACTGGGGTGGTGATGGCGTCAACATCCACCCAGGATGAACGTTGTGGATCAAGGAACCAGAAGCCCATGTCCATGTAGGCACGGCCGGATTCCAGCTTGAGTGAGTAGAAGAATTCGCGGGCCTTTTCTTCGGTTTGTTCATTCACCACTGACCAGCGGAACTCCTCCCAATGTGGATAGAGCGGTTTGCGCCAGAACCCCCATTGCAGGAAGTGCTTGTAGAAAGTGCGTGTCATGGATGGGTAAAACGGGAACATACCCCAGGCTGGTGCAGGTGAAAGCAGCAGCAGGCCTTTGCTTTCAACGCGTGCGGCCACAAGCTGAGCCAGCAAACCGCCCATTGAAACACCGCCGATGATAGGTGGTTCATCGAGTGTTTTCACGAAGTCCACCAGATCATTTACGTAGTCCAGTAACCGCACGGTGCCAAGCTTGAGTGCGCCTTCCCACACGGGCAAATCATGATATCGCAAAATTGGCGTGTGCACGGTGTAACTGCGGGCTTCCAGCTCTGCCCGCATCTCATCCCAATTGCTGGCATGACCCCATGTGCCATGAATGAGAACAATCTCTTTCTTCGCCATCTCCTCGCCCCTCCCAGTGCAAAGCTCTTGTCGAAAACCTAACCCACCCTGAACATCCACAGCAATACTTGGAGTGAAACTTCAATAGCCTCCCAATAATACGAAGGTGTGAGGGGAGATGTTGGAGGGCAACACTACGCCAACTGATGCATCGGGGCAGTCCGGGAGAACTGATGGGTGTCGGGCCGGGGTGTTGGAAGAGTAAGCTTACAGGCGACTGCTTGCACCAGCGACTGAAACGGGCCTCATGAACGATGAAATATGATGAGAAAACACAACTTCAGAAAGGTGCAGCGGGTTGGTTTTTGCTGGCGACACTCGGGGTTTCCTATGTGATTTCGGGCAGTTTTGCCGGGTGGAACTATGGATTTGCGGTGACGAACTGGTTCGGCATGGTCATCGCAGTGGCATTGATGGGGCTGATGTATTTCTGCCTTGTTCTGTGCCTTGCAGAGATGTCTGCCGCATTGCCGAGTGCCGCAGGGGGATACCGGATCTCACGGAAGGTGATGGGAGATACAGGCGGCTTTGCAACGGCGCTTGCGGTTTTGCTGGAGTATTCCATCGCGCCAGCCGCGATTGTGATCTTCATTGGACAGTATCTTGAAGCGCTTTGGGGTATCAATGGCCCTTTCGTCTACGCAGTGTTTTACGTGGTTTTTATCGGTGTGCACTTGGTTGGGGTGGGAGAAGCGCTGCGGTTTATGCTGGTGGTGACGGTGTTTGCCGTGCTGGCTATTGTCGTGACATTGCTGGCACTTGGCCCTCATTTCAGCCTGAGCAATCTTGCCGCATCCTTTTACAGCGCATCGACAGAACCGAACTTGTTCTCTTTTAATGCGGTGTCAGTCTGGGCTGCATTTCCGTTTGCCATGTGGTTGTTCTTGGCGGTTGAAGGTGTGCCGCTTGCAGCAGAAGAAGCGAAGGATCCAGCTGTTGATCTGCCGCGAGGCATCATCGGTGCCATGCTCTTTCTGCTGGTGAGTGCGGTTTTGATTGTGGTGTTTATTCCGGGGGCTGCATCATCTCGTGAGGTTGGCGATTACGGGGCGCCGCTGGTGGATGCCCTGAAGCATGTGTTTGGCGAAGAGTCAGTACTAGCGGATGTTGTTAATCTGGTGGGGCTGGCCGGACTGATCGCCTCGTTCTTCTCCATTATTTTCGGATACAGCAGGTTGGTGTTCGCCATGTCGCGGGAGGGGTATTTGCCCCGCTTCATGTCTGCCATAAGCTCTCGAAAAGTTCCGCATTGGGCATTGATCATTCCGGGAGTGATCGGGTTTCTCTGCTCGATAAGTGGAGAAGGCGAGCTGATGATCAACATTGCGGTGATTGGCGCGACGCTCTCCTATGCCCTGCAAAGCGTCAGCTACATTTTGCTGAAACGAGATTATGCAGGGTTGCACCGGCCTTATCGTGCTCCGGGTGGGAAAAAGACAGCCTATGTAACGCTTGTTCTTTCGCTTTTGGCGCTCACGTCGTGCTTTGCATACGATCTTGTGGCCGCACTAATTGCTTTGACGCTTATGGGGCTGGGTGTCGGCTACTATGTTTTGCTAGGCCAGAAGAGAGCCTGAATTGCTCAAGCTGAAGCTTTAGGATGGTTTTTCGCCGTATAGCTTGATGGCCTTCACCTTGCCTGAAAGCTCATTGACTGCTTTGTCCAGCATTGCATCTGTTGAAAGCCCAAGCTGCCTCGCCAGTTCGTCCAGTGCGACGGGCAGCTCGTCTTTGAGGAGCTGTTTCAGAACGACATCCTCATAGGTCATACGATCCAGAACAGTCAGCGCAGTGAGACCGCTGTTTCCTGCGTATTCTAAATAAGCTGCTTCTGAGACCGCGCCAGAAATACAGGCGGACAGAAGATCCTGATGCATATGCAGCCAGTCCGGTAAGTCCTCCGCCAGCATGTCTGAGATGACAAGTTTGCCGCCCGGCTTGAGCACGCGGTTGATCTCAGAAAACACAGCAGCTTTGTCGGTGGACAGGTTGATAACGCAGTTTGAGATGACCCAGTCCATGGACTGAACCGGGAATGGCAGATGCTCAATAACACCTTGATGGAGTTCAATGTTATGGAGGCCATGCTGCTCGCAATTGCGTTTAGCCAGCGCAATCATATCCTCACTGACATCAATGCCGATGACTTTACCCGATGGACCTGTCTTCTCGGCGGCAAGGATAAGATCCAGTCCCGCGCCGGAGCCAAGATCAAGCACTGTCTCCCCTTCTTTGATCTGCGAGAAAGCCAGCGGATTACCACAGCCAAAACTGGACCCGAGCAAGTGCTCGGGTATCTCTTGCGCATCATAATCAGGAGCCAGTGCTTGCTGGAAGGTGTTCTTGCCCTTCGCGTCCGCAAGCTTTCCGGAATAAAAGGCTGCGATGTTTGAGAGGTGCTCTGATTTCTTCACGTGGTCTGTCAACGACATCACCCTGCTGCTGCGCGTTATAGCTCTGTGTAATCCTAGTTTACGCTGTACAGCAGGGGCAAACTTCATGGTCTGACAGACAAAACAAAGCGTTAAGCAATGGCTGCTTTTCGGGCGTAGTGATCGGGAGTTCTCACAATATTACGAAACTCAATACCTAAAGATGAAGCTAGGTGTTTTGTGCGGGAGATGATCCGGGGACGCGCAGTGTTTGCGGGCTTGTTAGGCTGTTGTCAGCCACTTCCTTGCAAAGCAGCAGCGCGTGTCAGTCCGCGCAATCGGAGAGAGTTAGGCACTCCGATCGTAGCAAGGCCTGGTAAGGAGGTGGTATGTTGGATGAAAGTTGAACTCAAGTTCAGCATGACAAGAGCCCGGAATCGACTGACCATCTTCTTCCGAGCTCTTATTAAAGTCATCTAGCGACGGGAATGGGGGGCGAGAGCCTCCCGTTCCTATCTTCCTCAATATAGACCCCAAAGCTTAAAGCTTCAACCATGGGTCTTGGCAGGGCAAATCAGCCGGTTGTCTCATCTGGCAGCAAGACTGCCATGCGTTTGGTGAACTCTTCCCAGTTGCGGGTGAAGCCGATCAGAGAGTAGTTCAGCGCCAGCTTTTTGCGGTCATTGGTCTTGGTGACTACAATGGACATGGCCTTGCCGCGTTTGAGGAAGTTGACGATGGTCTTGTTGGCGTTAAACGCCGCCTCGCACCCGTCTGGCTGACAGGTGATCAGCTTGGCGTCGAACAAGGCATCATCATCAATGCCAATCTGGATACCGCTGGGGATGTGGATCCCGAGCGGCAGCTTGATAATAGCTGCATACACATCTGCTTCGAGTTTGCGAAACATGATGGAATTTACCAGCGCACCGTTCTCAAGCCGGATTTCAGCGTAGACCTGACACAGGTCACTGCTGCATTTGACTGACCAATCCTCTTCATTGGAAGGCTCAGTGGTGCTGTACGCATTTACACCCTGAAAGAAAAAGAGCATTGCCGCTGTCAGCAGGATCCAGATTGGTTTCATGATCTACATCCTTGTTAGAAGGAGAAGCCCAGGCCAGCACCAGCAGTGACGTTGTTGCTGAAGTCTGTGGCTACAGAAGCTGTAACAGCCATGTTCTCGGTTGGCAGGAACGCCACTTTCAGAGCAGATGCAGCTTTGCCTTTGAAGTGTCCAAAACCACCGGAAACGGAGATACCGTTTTTGCCACCCTGAAGGACCGGCGCATTGGCAATCGCCACCGCCATCGCCACACCGCTGCGCAGCTCGTCAACATCCTGTTCCAGTGAGACGATGCTGGAGGTGTTGGAAGAGATGTTTGCGGCGTTTGTGGAGATATTGGCGGTATTGGTCGCAATATTCTGCTTGTTGGTATCGATACGATGGGAGTTTGAACTGATGAACGCCCGATTAATGTGAATATTGCGTGCGTTCGAACCGATGAATGCGCGATTAGATTGGATACCGCGTGCGTTTGAACCAATGAAGGCACGATTAGTTTGGATGTTTCTCTTGTTACCTACGATGTCTCTAGCGTTGGCGTAGATCCGACTAGTGTTGTTAGATATGCGACGATTGGTGTGACCAATATCAGATTTGATACGTGAAATGTCGCTATCGTTACTGGTGATGCGTTTTGCTTGAGCATTCAGTGCGCTCTGATCTGCCTTATTATTGATCTTTGTTGCGAGCGTACCGCTTAAATCTGATTCATCAATATCACTTATGGTTGCAGTGATATCTGTTGCTCTACCAGATTGACCAGGATGGAACTCAGTTCTTTCAGCATCTGTTCCTGCATCTACGGTAATTGTTTTGTCATTCGTTGTCACAGTGCCATCAGAAACATCGATTTTTGCAGCTTGAGCGGTGCTCATGCCGGCAACGAGGGCCACGATTGCAGCAGAAAGCTTCAAAGCGTTCATCTTTTTATGTCCTTTCAGAGGGGCGAAGCTTGTATGTGCTTTGCCCGGTCTAAAGTTTTCAGCTGCAACGTCATGCACGTACACCTGAATTGAGGACGAGTTTATTAGTTCCGCAAAAACAATGGGTTGCAGATGGGGTGTGTTCTAATACGCTCGATTTTTAAGGAGCATATGGCCCCCAGTTTTTATCGGAGTGTTAAAAAGCACTGGTATAAGGCTGGAGACCTTCCCTAAGGAAATTAGGAGTAACCCTAGGGTGAAAATATTCAAAAAATTTCAGGCAAGACTTGCAATGGTTAATATTTGTAAACTCTCGCAAAATTGCGGGAATTGAGGTGACTCTGAGGCATTTTTCAGAAATTTTCCTCATGAGTATATTTCATATAATTTTAATTGATAAAATTATGGAATAAATGTGGACAAGAAAAAACCCCGTGGTTTCAAACCGCGGGGTTCTTTTGTCTGAGCATGTGATGGGTCTTAGAACTCGCCGCGCGCACTTGCAAACACGCATTGAGTTCTAAAGTCTTTGCTTGAGTGAATTTGCGAGATTTGACCGTAACCAATCAAGCAAGCTTCACTCTTAATGACCCTCTTTCAGCAGGCTCAGATCAGGTAGCTTGTGTGCGATGCCTTTGTGGCAGTCGATACAGGTCTTCTCACCAGTCACGAGGAATTTCTCATGCTGCTCAGAAGCTCTCAGGCTCTGGCGTGTAAAGTCCATGGATTCTTCACTGTGACAGTTACGGCATTCAAGAGAGTCGTTGGCTTTAAAGCGAGCCCATTCGTGGCTTGCCAGCTCAAGACGCTTGTCCTCGAATTTCTCCGGTGTGCTGATTGTGCCGAAGATCTTGCCATAAACTTCCTTGGATGCCTGAATCTTACGGGCAACCTTGGAGGTCCAGTTGTGAGGTACGTGACAATCAGGGCAAGTCGCACGCACACCAGACCGGTTGGTATAGTGAATGGTGGTCTTGAGTTCCTGATAGACAGTGTTTTCCATTTCGTGACACCCAATACAGAATTCTTCTGTGTTGGTGACTTCCAGGGCGGTGTTGAAACCACCCCAGAAGATGATGCCAGCGACGAACCCGCCAAGTGTCAAAAAGCCGAGGCTGTAATGGACACTAGGTTTGCGGATAACCTGCCAGAACCGTTTGATAGCTGAAAACATACGGTGTGCTCCTACTTGCCGGCCGTACCTTCGAGCACGTCATCAACGTCAACGAAGGTGTTCTCAACCAGTGGCTTGGCTTCAGTCTGAGGCACATGACACTGGGTGCAGAAGAAACGGCGAGGGGAAACAGACGCCAGGAACTGATTATCACGGTTCATAAAGTGCGTGATGGAGATCATTGGTGCCTGAGACTTTTCAATTGCCGTACGGCTGTGACAAGTCATACATTTGTTCAGGCGCTTGTCGATCTGGTAGCCGTCGATCTTGTGAGGGATCAATGGTGGCTGCTCAGGGTAGTTACGCACCTGACGTTCGTCAGAGTTCACCACTTTCGGGATCCGCGGTGCGGCATCCTGAGTCAGGATGTCCGCGTTGCGCATTTCGGAGATGGTGTCAGCAGCAAATGAGCTTGCTCCACCAAAGACAGACACAGCGATAAAGCTGGCTACAAGGAGTTTCAGAAGTTTCATGGCGTACCTCACACGGCTACGATCTTGACCGCGCACTTCTTATAGTCGGTCTGTTTTGAAAGAGGATCTGTTGCATCCAGTGTCACCTTGTTGATGAGCTGGCTTGCATCAAAGAACGGTACGAACACGAGGCCTTTTGGCGGCTTGTTACGGCCACGGGTCTCGATGCGTGTTGTGATTTCACCGCGACGGGAAACAACGCGCACTTCAGAACCACGACGCAGACCCTTCGCTTTTGCATCATCAGGATGCATGTAGCACAGAGCATCTGGAACAGCTTTGTACAGCTCAGGAACGCGCTGGGTCATAGTGCCAGTGTGCCAGTGCTCAATCACACGGCCTGTACAGAGCCAGAAATCATACTCTTCATCCGGGCTTTCTGCTGGCGGCTCGTAAGGAAGCGCGAAGATGCGTGCCTTACCGTCTTTATGACCGTAAAACTCGTAGCCCTTGCCTTCGCCAACGTATGGGTCAGACCCTTCGCGGAAGCGCCACTGGGTTTCTTTGCCATTCACAACAGGCCAGCGCAGGCCGCGTTCTTCGTGGTAACGCTCGAACGGTGCCAGATCGTGCCCATGGTCACGGCCAAAGGCAGCGTATTCTTCGAACAGACCTTTTTGAATGTAGAAGCCGAAGTCGTTTGCTTCGTCGTTCTTATATTCATCGCTGGTTTCAGAAAGCGGGAACTTGTCGACGTTGCCGTTTGCGAAGAGGATGTCAAACAGAGTTTTGCCGCGTACTTCTGGTTGTTTTGCAATCAGTTCTTCAGGCCATACGTCTTCAACTTTGAAGCGCTTGGAGAACTCAACGGTCTGCCAAAGGTCAGACTTTGCCTCGCCCGGAGCAGAAACCAGCTGGTGCCAGAACTGAGTACGGCGTTCAGCATTGCCGTAAGCGCCTTCTTTTTCTACCCACATTGCGGTTGGCAGAATGAGGTCAGCAGCCATTGCGGATACTGTTGGGTACGGATCGGAAACAACCACGAAGTTCTCTGGATTTCTCCAGCCTGGGTAGATCTCTTCAACAACGTTAGGACCAGCCTGCATGTTGTTGGTGACCTGGGTCCAGTAGAAGTTCAGCTTGCCGTCTTTGAGCATACGGGACTGCTGAACTGCGTGATAACCTGGCTTTGCCGGAATAGTACCGTCTGGGAGCTTCCAGATTTTCTCAGCGTACTTACGATGAGCTGGGTTTTTCACAACCATGTCTGCTGGCAGACGGTGGGAGAACGTACCAACTTCACGAGCTGTACCACAAGCGGATGGCTGACCGGTCAGTGAGAACGGACCACACCCTGGCTTGGAGATTTTGCCGGTGAGAAGGTGGATGTTGTAGAACATCTGGTTGACCCAAACGCCGCGGGTATGCTGGTTTGCACCCATGGTCCAGAGGGACATAACCTTTTTGTCTGGATCAGCGTAAAGCTTTGCCAGTTCCAGCAGACGGTTTGCAGGAACACCAGACATCTTCTCAGCGTATTCGAGCGTGTATGGCTTAACGAATTCTGCATACTCTTCGAAGCTGATTTCCTTAGAACCACCAGCTTTGTCAGCGTTTTTAGCCGCTTGCTGTAGTGGGTGCTCAGGGCGCAGGCCGTAACCGATGTCCTGATTGCCAAGGCGGAAGTTGGTGTGCTTGCTAACGAAGTCCATGTCCACGGCTTCGTTCTCGATGATGTAGTTTGCGATGAAGTTCGCAATCACGAGATCGGTCTGCGGGGTGAAGACCATTGGGATGTCAGCAAGGTCAAAGCTGCGGTGCTGGTATGTAGAAAGAACAGCAACTTTTACATCTGGGTTAGACAGACGGCGATCAGCAAGACGGGTCCAAAGAACCGGGTGCATCTCAGCCATGTTGGAACCCCAGAGCACGAATGCGTCTGCGTTCTCAAAATCGTCATAACAACCCATTGGCTCATCAATGCCGAAGGTCCGCATGAATGCGCCTACAGCAGAAGCCATGCAGTGACGTGCGTTCGGGTCAATGGTGTTGGAGCGGAAGCCAGCTTTCCAAAGCTTAGAAGCTGCGTAGCCTTCCCAAACAGTCCACTGGCCTGAGCCGAACATGCCAACCGCGTAAGGGCCGTTCTTCTTCATGGCTTCTTTTGCTTTCACAGCCATGATGTCGAAAGCTTCGTCCCAGGATACTGGCTCGAATTCGCCTTCTTTGTCGTACTTGCCGTCGGTTTTACGCAGCAGTGGCTGCTCAAGACGGTCCTTGCCGTACATGATCTTGGAAAGGAAGTAACCTTTCACACAGTTCAGGCCCTTGTTAACCGGGCTCTGAGCATCACCATGTGTTGCAACAACGCGGTCATTCTTGGTCGCAACCATGATGGAACAACCGGTACCGCAGAAGCGGCAAGCAGCTTTGGACCATTTCAGGTCTGTTTTGCTTGCATCCGTTACAATGTTTGCTGCTTGCGCCGGAAGGCTTGCCCCGGCTGCGGCAGTTGCCGCTGCAACAGCCTGCGCCTTAATGACAGCGCGTCTTGTTAGTTTAATCATGAGCAAGTCCCCTCGGGTTGCATGTCACCCTGATCAGAAATCACAATTGAATTGAGGTCGGTGGTGTCGGTTTGGTGGAAGATGAGCGAAGCGGTAACCACGCCATCTAACTGCTGCATGTCACTCAAAGCGTTCGCGAGGTCGCGTTCGCTCGGTGTTTCCAGCGTCACAATTATCTTTGTAGAGTCAGATACTTCTGTAATTTCAGCAGAAGGTATCTGTTCAATCGCAGCGCATATCTGCTCTCGCTTGGCAGGCTCGGCCTGGAGCAGCACACTTGAAATGTGCCAGACACCGGCTTCTTCTTCGCGCTCTACGGTTGTTGCATTACGCATTTGCTAAACTTTCTCGGCTCTGGTCGTTCATGGCGATCGCATCTACGGGGCAGGAAATGAGACAAGCTCCGCAGCCATTGCATTGGTCTGCATCCAGTTGAATCTTTCCTGTAGGTGCGACACGCATATCGAACCGGAGGGCTCTTGGATCGCAGCTATCGGTGCAGGTCTGGCAGGAAACGCCCTTTTCAAGCAGACATGCCCCTTGCTGAATTTCTGCTGTGAGCCTCCAGGGTGCCGCAGTCAGATCAAACAGATCTTCCTCTGGGCACGCTTTTGCGCACTCTTCGCAGAACGTGCATTCTCCAACGCCGGTTTTGAGGTAAGGCCGATTATCCGCGCTGAACAAAATAGCTTCCGGACAGGCTTTGACGCATTCAAAGCAGCCGGTGCATTTGTCTTCAATCCGCTGTTCCGTTGTCCAAGGCGGACGAACCGGAGACACCACCTCTGGGGTAGCGCTTAAGCGGGTAAAGAATGCTCTGCGGGATAAGTTAGCCACGACTACCTCTTAAAAGGACGGTGGGCCAAACAGGATCTGCGACATCCAGATAAGGAAGCCGTATCCGCCAACAGCTGCAGTCATCAGAACTGGCGCAAGAACAACGGCCAGAAACAGGAATGCTACTCTCTCGCGGCCTTTGCTCACTGCTGGAGTGGTGGTCTGGGTATTTTGGCTTAAGCCAGCCATGTGCGTACTCCGTACTAACAGCCGCCTCTTGCAGCTATTTGATTGGAGCAGACACCGTAACGTTATACGTGCCCGCTCGTACGCGCAGGAACCTAGAGTAAATGTAAAAAGCACAAATTGAGTGCAATCAATTCCAGATTAGTAGATTTTTTCTCTTTGATATTCCGCAATATATAAGTGCATGCTGCATTTCTAATATATAATCTATATTAGAATATTCAAATATTACGAAATTCAATACTTAAGTGATTTCTTATATATATTTAGTGCTGGAATTCTGCGGATTCACAGTGGGTTAACTAGCAGATTTCGCTAGGGCAGCCCTCAACAAAAAACGGCCTCCGCAAGGGGAGGCCGTGTCGTAAGGTCCGTTTAGGCCTTTTCTAGAGGAAAACCCTCAGGTTTTGTATCTTTGTCATTCTCTGGGGATTTTTCTGAAATCGCGTGTTTTTCCTCCGCTTCCAGGGCCTCTTTTCGCTCCATTTGCGCATATTCCAATGCCTTATCGCGTTTGCCGAAGAGAAAGACGCGAATATCTTCCGCAATTGCGACCAGTACTGGAATCAGGATTAAAGTAATAAGTGTCCCGAAAATCTCCCCGTATGCCAGAGAGACGGCCGCCGGTATCAGGTACATGGCCTGCTCGGAAGTTTCGCTCATGAGCGGCATCAAGCCGGCGACCGTTGTTGCTGTTGTCAGGAAGATCGCCTGGAAGCGATCCACGCCGCTACGCTCCGTTGCTTCAATATGGTCTACACCGTCCTCACGCAGGTGAAGGTAGTGCGTGACCATGACGAGAGAGTCGTTGACGATCACACCGATCAGCGCCAGCAGGCCGAAGATCGACATCATGCTGAACGGGATGCCCATAATGGCATGGCCGAGGATTGCCCCGACGACTCCGAATGGTACCACGGACATGATGATGAGCGGTTTGAAGTAGGACTTCAGCGGGATCGCTAACAGGACAAAGATGAGGAAACAGGTGATGAGAAGGGCGCGGTTCATATTCCCCTTAACTTCACCCATTTCCTCCAGCTCGCCACCCTGCTTGAATTTAACACCGGGATACTTCTGTTGTAGTTGGGGCACAACGGAGGTGAAGATATCCTGACCCAGCTCAGCAGGAGCAACGATCTGTTTATTGATGTCAGCTTCGATTGTGGCGACCTGATCGCCGTTTCTGCGGTGCACGTATCCGGGCACATAACGAGCTTCGATGTTGGCAACTGATTGCAGCGTGACCCAGTTGTCGTTGGCCCCGCGCAGACGGGACTGCAACAGGTCCTCAATGGCATCACGTGCATCCAGTGTATTGCGAACAATCACGCGAACCTCTGAGTCACCACGCTGGATGCGCTGTGCTTCCCCGCCACCAAACTGGTGCGCCACCTGACTTGCCAGCCGCTCTGGTGTGAAACCGAGATGACGTGCTTCCGGTTTTAGGGTCAGGCGAAGTTCTGGCTGGCCGGCTTTGAACGTGTCGCGCAGGTTGCTGACGCCAGCTCGTTTGCCAAGTTCTGCCATGAGCTCTTCACTCGCCAGCTGCAGCTGCTCAGAGTTTTCACCGAACAAACGGATCTTGAACCCACCACCGATCTCTTCAAAGCCCGAGAAGGTGAGTTTGGAAACACCTTCCAAAGTACCGGTGCGGTTCTGCCAGTCGCGCAAAATGTCACTTGTCTTTGCATCTCCGCGCTCGTCCAACGGGCGCAGTTCAGCATAGATGGTGGCATTTGTGCTGTCGGATACGATGCGGAAGATGTTCTGGAACACACCGCCCACGTCCGGCTGCTGCTCGGCATATTGCCGGTCAACAGCATTTGCGATGTCTTCAATCGTGGAGATGTTGTTCTGTGTCAGATCGAACGGTGCGCGTGGATCCATCTCCATGTTCACCACAATGTACTGACCGGGAATCTCCGGAAAGAAGACAGAGTGGATTTTACCCTTCCACATCAGGCCAAACACGAGCACTGCGACAGAAATGAAGCCAACCAGAACCGCATAGCGCTGTCGGATGGCCCATCTAAGCACCGGGAAATAGATGGTGTCGCGGAACCAGAACAAGCCACCGCGCGCCACACCCTGCACCTTGCCCCAGCTCCGTGAGAAGATGTTCTGCTTCTTCTCTTCCAACGAGATGTAAGCGAGGTGAGCGGGCAGAATGAACTTGCTCTCGAACAGAGAGAACAGCAGCGCCAGAATAACAATGCCTGAGAAGCTGCCGAGGATCTTACCCAGCTCACTGTTCATCAGCAGCATCGGGAAGAATGCCGCCGTGGTTGTCAGCACGCCAAATATCGTGGCAACGGCAACTTTATGCACGCCTGCCGCCGTACCTTTGCGCGGGTCCGCATAGCGTTTGCGCTGCTCAAAGACGCTTTCACCAACCACCACGGCATCATCAACGAGAATACCAAGTGCGATGATGAGGCCGAAGGTTGTTATGTCGTTGAGTGAATAATCGACCCAGCCAGTCGTCGCCACAGCAAACGCACCGGCCAATGAAATTGGGATGCCCATGGCGACCCAGAAGGCCAGCTTGATGTTGAGGAACAGCGACAGGATCAACACCACCAGAGCCAGACCCTGAAACGCGTTGGAGCTGAGCAGGCTCAGGCGATCCTCGATGTAATCACTGGAGTTGCCCCAAATCCCCACCTGTACACCAGTCGGCAGAGTTGTGCGGAAGTCAGCGATGATGGCCTGCACATCCTCTGAGACATGAATAAGGTTGTCTTTGCGGCCAATCAGCACTTCCAGTCCAACGGACTCTTTGCCGTTGAAGCGTGCTTCCATATCAATGTCAGCAAAGGCGTCTTCCACCTTAGCAATATCGCCAAGAGTGGTTGTCGTGCCATCTTCCCACTCGATGATCGGAATGCGCTCAAAGTCGGCTTTATAATAGGCCTGAGTATCTGCGCGCAAAGAGATATAGCCGCCTTCGGTCTTCAGCGTTCCGCCCTGATAGTAAAGAGAAGACTCGCGGATACGGTTCATGACCTGCTCAGGGGTCAGGTTCAGACGTTCCAGCGTATATGGTTCTAAACCGATCTTGATCTGTTCGGTCTGCAAACCCCATTGTTTGAGGCGAGAAACTTCTGGGCTGGCCAGCAGCTTGTTGCGCAGTTGACGAGCGATGCGCTGTAGGGTTTTGAAATCCGCATCTCCGTAGACCTGCACAAACATGGCTGGCATATCCATGCTCTGTTTTTCAATGACAGGCCGTTCCGCTTTCTTCGGCAGATTGTAAATGCCATCAATTTTCAAGCGAATGTCATCCAGCAAGGTGGATAGTTTGGTGTCGCTTGTCTTTTGAACGGAGACAACAGACGAACCCGGTTGTGAAATTGAGCTGATGTTTTTGACGCCGCTCAGGCCTTCCAGCGCCTTTTCCACCTTGCGGGTGATTTGCTTATCAACCTGCTCCGTGTAGCCGTTGGGCAGTTCGGTCGTGATTGTCACGGTATCCGCAGGCAGCTTGGGAAAGCCCTCAATACGGATGTTCATGAGAGAGGACACCCCGACAATCAAGATGAACGCCATGATGAGGTTCGCCGCGACCGGGTTTCGAATAAACCAGTTTGTGAGCCACGCCATGTGTTAGTGCCCCGCTGGAGTTGGGGCGACGTGCTGGCCCGGTAAGAACGCGGCCATCGGCAGCTGAACAACGCGCTTCTCATCCATCTCTTGCAGCTCATTCGGCATCTTCACGATGATGTCTGTGTCATTGCGGAACACGACAGAAGCTTCAAAGCGCTGCAGCTCGTCCTTGTTGTTTAAGAACCAGATGAACCCTTCCTGAGTGAGCACAGTCGCAGGCAATTTCAGGCTGTCGTTGACTGTTTTACTCTGCAGTTCAACTTTCACGAACTCGCCCGGCAAAACAGTGGTTTCTGGTGATTTCACGATCTCGAGGAAGAGCTGATAACGTCGCGATTTAGGGTCAAGGAAGCCACCACCGCGCTGGATTCTGGCAAGCCCGACCAGCTCCTTGTCAGCATTATAAATCTTTGCCGGAAATTCCTGCCACGCCTTTTCCAGCAGGTTCCATTGGGCTTGGTCCAGAGAGACGGTGATGTCCAACTGCTCAGCGTCCAACAGGGTGAACAAGGTATCGCCTATAGAGATGCTTTGGCCGATGCTCACATGGCGTTTTGTCACAAACCCGCTGAAGGGTGCCTTGATGGTGGTCGCGTTCACATCATACTGCGCGACTTTTACCTTCTGGACAGCAGCTTCCAGCGCTTTTTCTGCAACGCGCAGTTCCGGAATATGGACGGCCATTTCCGGTGGGGCTTCCTTCGGGTTCACTGCGCGCCAGTTTTTCAGTGCGAGCACATGCTTGTTCTGCTTTTTCTTCAGATTGAATTCTGCAGTCGACTGCTGGTATTTGGCATCTTCCAGCTGGGCTTCGTAAGTGTGCTTTTCCAGCTGCGCCATCACCTCATTCATGGAGACTTTCTTGCCTTCAAGGGCCTGAGGAGCGACGGACAGCAGTTTGCCAGAGACCTGCGCTTTCAGATCCGCAGTCCAACGCGGGCGCACTTCGGCAAAAACAGAAATATGTCCGGTGTTATCGCCTGCCTGCGCAGTCACATAGCTGACCACAGGCAGAACAACGTCCTTTTCTCCGATGTCGACATCACTTGTGTCTTCAAGCGAAAGAACATAGGTACCGACAGTTCCCAGTAGCACCAATGCTGCTGACAACCACACAATCCGTTTGGACATTCAGTGCTCCTGAGCAATATGTTTAATTGAGGCAGGTTTCAGAGTTTGGTTTAGGCCTACGGAATGCCCGATTATCGCTGAGTGAACGCCTCGAGATCATCTCAGATCTTGATTTATGAGACGATTGTGTATCATAATAATTATATGTGAGACAAGTACGTCTCATAAAATGAGGGTGAAATGTTATTGCGTGATAAAAGGGCTGTTAAGTCCCGCAGGGCCCTGATTGAAGCTGGCTTGGCAGAATTGCCAGTAAATCCAATGGCTTCACTAACGGAGATCGCTGAGATTGCCGGGATTGGGCGCGCCACGCTGTATCGACATTTTGCGTCTCGGGAAGCGTTGATTGAGGAGGTCCTGAAGGTCAGCTTTGAGGACATTATTCAAGCGCTGACACCTATGGAGAAAGAAAACCTTCGCGGGAAGCAAGCGATGATGCGGGCTGTTGAGCTGATGCTTCCGCTCGCTGACCGGCTGCGTTTCCTCTCATCCTTCTGGCTGGATGGGGAACGCGTTTTGAGCAAAGATCCACGCTATGCCTTTATGGAAAAAGAGACAATCATTACGGTTGAGCAGGCGAAAGAAGATGGTGACATTCGCAAGGAACTGCCGACGCGGTGGGTGATGAACACCTACGACGCACTGCTTTTTTCTGCCTGGGATATGATTGTGAAAGAAGAGGCGGATATCCGCGATGTCACGGCATTGCTCATGACGACCTTTTTTGATGGCGTCGGACCAAAGCCTCGCGAGACTCAGGAGTGATCAAGCCGCATCTCGCGTTGTGGTGCGCGTTTGAAAGGGCCGGTGGCCGTTGCGATCAGTTGATCGTTCTCGTCAAACAACTTTGCTTCTGCAAAGAGTGTTGATTTGCCGCCGCCAACAACTTTGCCCTTCGCAACCAACCGCTTGCAGATGGCAGGTGCGATGAAGTTGACTGTCAGCGACAGCGTCACAAACGGTTGCTTACCAGTGGGATCCACCGTTGCGCTGCAAGATCCGCCGCAGGCATTGTCCAGCAGCATGGTCACAATCGCCCCATGCACAACCCCACTGCGGTTGGCAAACCTGGCATCAATATCCAACGCACATGTCGCCGTGCCATCCTTAAGGAAAAGCTCCAGCTCATACCCAATAAACCGCTGAAATTCGGTCTCATCACGAATGGATATGGAGTTGTCGGTATTGGTTGTGTACGTCACAGCGGCCTTGTTCCTCCCTACAGGTGCAAGGCATATCAGTAACTTACTCCTCCCAAGAAATCTATTTGGCCTTCTGGCTACGGTGTCAACATTTCCATACGCTTATGGAAGGCGTTCCAGTTGCGGGTGAAGCCAATCAGAGAATAGTTGAGGGCCAGCTGTTTTCTATCGCCTGCTTTGCGGACGAGGATCGACATTTTGTCTCCCCGCTTCAGAAAATCCACCACCGTTTGATTTGCTGTAAAGGCAGCTTCGCACCCATCAGGATTGCAGGTGATCAACTTGGCCTGAATGATTGCCGCTTCATCAATGCCGATGTTGATGCCGCTTGGGATGTGAATACCGAGGGGCAGCTTAAGGATGCCCGCGTATGTGGTGGCATTGAGTTTGCGAAACGCGATGTTGTTGAACAAAGTGCCGTTTTGTAGCCGGATCTCGGCGTACATCTGGCATTGTTGCTTGCTGCATTGAACAGACCATTCCTCTTTTGCCTGAGCAGAAGTGGGGGCGAGAACACCCCCGCCATGGAAAACCATGGCGAAGGCTACGAAGAAAAATGAAAGAAGTCGGCTCATGTGCCTCTCCTTGAAAACTTAGAATGAGAAACCGAGACCCGCGCCAGCGGCGACGTTGTCGTCAAAGTCGGTCGCGACGGAGGCGGTGATCGCCATGTTGTCCATTGGCATGAAGGCAGCTTTCATAGAACCTGCAGACTTGCCTTTGAAGTGCCCGAAACCACCGGATAGAGACAGGCCGTTGTAACCGCCCTGAATGATCGGCGCGTTGGCAATCGCGATTGCCATGGCAACACCGGACTGCAGCTCATCGACATCCTCTTCCAATGAAACGATGCGGGAGCTGTTGTCAGAAATGGCTGCGCTGTTGGCGGTAATGCGCTCAGCATTGCTGTTGACCGCTGCGACAACACTGTTGCGAGCTGTGCCGGTGAAGGTGGAGTTCAGATCAGCCAGAGAGCCGACCTTCTCGTTGAGCTTGGTCACAGCCGAAACAACGGTGGTATCCGCCGGGGTTGGTGCCTGAAGGTCGCTTGGTAATGTGCTGATGTCGCCAATCTTAGCATCTACCGCGTTGAAGGATGCCAGAATGCCATTCGCCAGGCCTTCACCGCTTTCCAGTGCCTGAGCTGTTGCACGGCCAGATGCATTGGCGCCATTGGCCGTGGTGAAGGTGCTGTAGTTCTCGTGTGGCAACTGCTCCGCCGCGTAGTTGTCTACCGCAGTATCAAGCGTACCCAGATCTGCCGCCATGTTCGCAGGCAGAGCGCCGCTCGTGAAGTCGCCCGCCACTGGATCTGTCGGAGCATCCATAGTGATCTCTTCGCCAGCAGCAGCTTTTGCCTCTACGTGGTCCAGGTAAGCTTTCCACTCGGTTTTGGCTGTTGTGCCATCTTTGAGCGCAGCTTCAATATCGCGGACTTCTTCCAGGGGTGTGCCTGTGTTATTCTTCAACGGATCTTTAACGCCATCAGAGATTGCCGCTGGTGCTGTTGTCTGCACTGTTCCAAACAGGGTCTCAAAGTCGGAAATAGTTTGGCTGTTGCTGGCAATATCTGCGGCGTTGCCTTTGATTTCATTTGCGAAAATGCGATCAACGTCTGCGCTGTCGGCAATACCGGTTTGCGATGTCTCAACAAAGGCTGTGTCAGCGTTGTCTGACGAGCCTGTGTAATGAGTCACCACATTATTGCTGACATCTGTGGTGATAGTAATTGTGCCTGCGTGTGCCATGCCTGCACTCGCCAGCAAGGCGACCAAAGCACATGAATATTTGAGATGAGTCATAGTATAAACCCTGTTTTAAACAATAGAAACTGAGCTAAATACTGCTGCCGGAAACTGTGTAATTGGCATGCAGAAATTGTTCTGTCGCGTCAGGCGAGCAGTTGTTTGTATGCAATTTGTGTTTGTGTGAAAGAAGCCTGCGATCAATGGGCTTCATCATGTGCTTACTTATATTCTCTGGAATTCGTGAAGAATATTAGTGAAACTGAGCCCGTAATATTCAACGTTATTAAAAGTCGGGAATGAGAAGCCAGAGATATCTTGGTTTTCACTGGTGTGATCCTGCAGAAAATATCTGCAGACTGGGGTTTTCCACCTTTTCTAATCCGTCTGAATCAAGGGGGTATAGTTGACAATAACTAAGGGAAGCTGGTCCGGATCTTTGGCGCTACATATGAAAAAGACAAAATAAAAACCCCGCCTCATAAAGAGACGGGGCTTTTTGAGTGTGCGAGCGCCACATGAACATGTGCCCGTGTGGGGCCTATTATTGTTATTGTTCGTTCTTATTGTTTTTATTTGGCTCTAAATGGCTTCACCCATGGCAAAGCCGCTTAGATTAGTCGCTCGCAGGAAAGTTTTTCTGCACGTTGTCCAGATCGAGGACGGTTGGCAGAGAGGCCTCGTTGCCGAGGAACTGAATGGCGTGTGCGGAAGCCGCACGAGCCAGTTTGAAATGGTCTTCCCAGGTTCCCTGAGGGTCTGCCAGGTAGCCGTAAACATAGGCGCCGTGGAAGGTATCACCCGCACCGTTGGTGTCGATGACGCGTTCTTTTGGCACTTTCAGAGCTG
Organism: Pseudovibrio sp. Ad13; assembly: GCF_001623225.1. Classification (NCBI taxonomy): domain Bacteria; kingdom Pseudomonadati; phylum Pseudomonadota; class Alphaproteobacteria; order Hyphomicrobiales; family Stappiaceae; genus Pseudovibrio; species Pseudovibrio sp. Ad13. The sequence continues at coordinate 325,870 of NZ_LMCC01000006.1, forward strand.
GTAAACGCTTGATCGGGCACTTGTCTTCGTACCACAGCAGGCCTTTTTCGCCCTGAGTGACACCACCGACCTTCACGCCTTTGGCACGCAGGTATTCCAGTGTGTCTTCCGGGGATTTTTCCAGCTGCTCACAGAACAGCTCAGAAACGATCGCGACATCAATGTAGTCGAGTAGCTCCTCGGTGTTCTCACGAACGGCACCGCCATCCAGAGACGTCAGGATGCCATGCTTGCGGCACAGCTTTGCGTAATGCAGAGCAGCGTGTGGGATGTGACCGTCTACATGCAGCGCCTGACAACCAGCGAGGTTGAGTTCAGGAACCGGATGCAGGAAGTCGTTGTCACGGCAACGCACGATGGCACGCTTGCCATCCTTTGGCATGATGAAGGAGAGAGAGCTTTCCTTCACTTTAGCACCGTGGATCGGAATGGAATACTTGGCCGCCATGTCGCGGAACATGCGAGACAACCAGTCATCTGCCATGGAGCACAGCAGGTCAGGTGAGATGCCCAGCTTTGCGCAGACGAAAGCCGCGGTGACAGCGTTGCCACCAAAGCTGACGGCGTAATCCTGAGCAATTGCCTTCTCATCACCTTCCGGCATGGTCTCTGACAAAAAGGTCACGTCAATATAGGACTGGCCAATAAATAGCGCTTTCATCCTGTACTCCATTAAAGTCCAGGCCACACCCCCAACGTGTGGCCTGTGAGGTCATTCTTACTGCGCCAGGGATTTACCAGTGCTGCGAAGGTCTTCAAAGGCTTCTGTCAAACGAGTGACGATTCCTTTTTCACCTTCACGCAGCAACTTGCGCGGATCGTAGACCTTCTTATAAGGGACACCGGTCTCTGGGTCGATCTGGTGTTTGAACGCATTTGGCGTTTCGAACACATAAGCGCCCGCCTGTTCGGAGAATGCGAACTGGGTGTCGGTGTCGATGTTCATTTTGAACACGCCGTAGCCCAGGCTTTCTGCGATTTTTGCTTTTTCAGAGCCGGAACCACCGTGGAACACGAGTGGCAGTGGGTTTTCACCCAGACCGTGGGTTTCGCGAACCAGTTTCTGGCTTTCACGAAGAATCTCAGGGCGCAGCTTCACGTTGCCTGGCTTGTACACGCCGTGCACGTTGCCGAAGGATGCTGCCACAGAGAAGTGGCCCAGTGGATCGAGGCGGTTGTACGCTTCCAGCACGTCTTCTGGCTGGGTGTACAGTTTCGGGTTGTCAGATCCGATGTCGTCGTCGGAACCAACGCCGTCTTCTTCACCACCGGTGCAGCCGAGTTCAATCTCAAGGCTCATCTGCAGTGGAGCCATGCGCTTCAGCAAGCGCTCACTTTCAGACAGGTTGTCTTCCAGAGTTTCCTCAGAAAGGTCCAGCATGTGAGACGTGAAGAGTGGACGACCATTTGCACGGAAGTAGTCTTCACCGTGCGAGATAAGAGCTTCCAGCCAAGGCACCAGCTTACGGTTTGCGTGGTCTGTGTGGAGCACAACGCATACACCATAGTGTTTTGCCAGCAGGTGCACGTGTTGGGCTGCGGAAACTGCGCCAAGAACACGGGCCTGGAAGCTATCCGGCATGGCTGCTCCAGCATAGAACTGTGCGCCGCCGTTTGAGAGCTGTACGATTACGTCGGATTTGTTGGCTGCTGCAGCTTCGAGCACTGCGTTGATTGAGTTGGAGCCAACTACGTTTACTGCTGGAAGAGCGTACTGCCCTTCGCGTGCTGCCTGAATGAGGGTTTTGTATTCTTCGCCAAAAATGACGCCTGGACGCAGCTTCGTCACCTTAAAGGTCTCCCGATCGCATGTTGAGTGAGTAAAAAGCGAAGCCCGGGAGGAGGGAATGCTGTCTATAACAGCAGGGAACGGACTTCGCTTTTACTCATGTGGTTCGGTTGTTACGCACCAGCTAAAAGGGGGTATAGCTGGCAGTAAGGCCCCGAATTAGGCTTGCCGAGGGTGGCGGCAAACCTTGCAGGTGAAAAACTTTTCACCGGGTGCAAAAAGATTTGAAGGGAAAGTGCATCGAAACGCGTTGGAATGAAATAAGTAGGAATACGTAGTTGATGCAATCGCACGAAAGCGTGGTTTGACCACGTTATAACGATTTAAAATTCCCTCAAATGACAAATCACAAACTAACTGAGGGGAACGTGCGGGTTAGTTGCAATATTATTTGTACCAAAGCGCTTTGGCGAGACATATATCAGTATTACCTCGAGTAATAGGTATTGAACCCCATGACAGATTGTCGCCGAATATTGTGCGCTTAAGGGGAAAACCCGGGTGATTTTTCGGTTTTGCAGGCATTTTGCCGGGACACTACAGAAAAACCACCCGAATTGACGATTAGGTCAACTTGATGAGTCGCTTACTTTACTCGTTTAAACGACTCGTATTCTCCGCGTGTTTGCAGTGATAAAGTAACAGGGCTGTTAGTTCTGTTACGCCAGAACCAACCATGGTTGCCATCAAATGCTGCCGTGATCTGTCCTTCATCCTGCGGCACGCCGCGTCCTTTCACATAGGAGATGGAGCGACCACCCCCGTCACCGTGTGTGTCGAAGTTCAATGTGCCTCCGTTTGCTGTCCAGCGAAACGCTGCACTCTTGTCGGCCTTCATCACCAGCTTCACCTCAACACCCTGACCGGGATCAAGTTGAATGGTGGTCTGATCGCTTTTGATGGCAGGTGTCGGGGCAACAGGTTGAGCCGCGGGTACTGCAGCAACAGTTTTCGCTGGTGCAACAGTCTTTGTGTCAACTCGGCGGGAGGTGGCAGTCACACGCTCGCGCAACTGCTGTTTCAGCATCACCTCAGCCAGCTTGCGTTCAATCTCGTCAACGCGGTTGGTCAGTTCCGGTGAAGTGGTTGCCGCTGGCTGAGTGAAGGCTGTCGGTGCAGAAGCCGCAGTAGCCGCTGCATCGGCTGCACTTTCCTCTGCCAGCTGGGATTTGATCTCACCCATCTCTGTCAGGCCCAGAACGCGGCCCATGCCGGTGGCATCTACCCCGTATTCAGAGGGCAGGATAACTATGATGAGAAGAGCCAGAGCAGACAACGCTGCGATAATGGTGGAGCGTTTCAGCTGCGCGGAAGATGGCAGCTCAGTGCGCTTTGGTGGAGTTGTATTATGCATGGTGCCTCACATTAAAAAGATAGAATGAGGCCCGTGAGCTGGTATCCTACCAACGCAAAGCCTGCTGTCATCATGGTGGTGTTCAGGGAATAGGCGTAACGCCAGAAGGTCTGCGTGCGCCGCCAATAGCCCATGACAATGAGAATGCCGCTCAAGGCCAGTAACTGACCCAGCTCGACGCCCACATTGAAGGCGATGAGGTTTGGCACCAGACCATCCGGTGAGATCTCGTATTCGAGGATCTTGGTGGACAGGCCAAAGCCATGAAAGAACCCGAAGACCAGTGTGGTGAGGCGGGTGTTGGGCTGATACTTAAACCAGACCCGGAAGGCGCCCATATTATCAAGCGCTTTATAGACCACTGAGAAGCCAATGATGGCGTCAATGATGTAGGCGTTGATGCCAATGTTGAAGTAGACTCCAAGCAGCATCGTGGTGGAGTGGCCGATCGCGAACAGGCTCACATAAACGCCGATGTCTTTGGTCTTGTAGAGGAAGAACACGATCCCAAGCAGGAACAGGATGTGGTCGTACCCCGTGACCATGTGCTTGGCCCCCAGATACATGAAGGGGATGATGTTGATCCCGGAGATCTCTTGAATATAGCCCTTGTCACCGGTCGCGATGCCATGGGCTGCCGCAGGCAACGTGAGTGCCAGCAGCAGGATGCAGGAAAGCAGCAGCAAACGCACGGGCGTCCACCGCTCAGCGCCTGCGCGCTGAAGAGGAAATGTCATGGAAAATCCATCTGTAGTTTATAGGATTGGTGCTACAGAAGGAATGGTCGGGGAGGGCGCTCCAGCCTTGAAGCGAGGTCATATCGCAAGCTTTTGACGGGCTGCGCTACATGCTTGCCAACCTCAGCAGAAATCACAGGACGCGTGAAATGTGCTTCAGCCGGTGCTTCATGAGAATGATCAGCAGAATTATGTCCGTGCAGATGTCCGGAGATTTGCAGGTCATCTTCAAACACGTCGTGGCTGTGGCCTGCTTCCTGATCATGCGTGTCCGCAACCACATGCTGCTGATAGGTGGTTTGCGCCAGAGCACCCAGATCATGCGAAGGCGTTGGCCGGCCCATGACAGAAAACACGAGCATCAAAGTGATGCACGTGAGCAGGGCAGATCTCAGCAATGTCACAACACGAAACGGCATGCAGTTGTCGGTCAACTCTCAAACATGGAATGCGCTGAATAGTCAGAGGACTATGGCAATACCATGGACCTTGGCAGAGAAAAAGACAGGAAAGTTGAGTGCCTTGGAGAACCCCTGTTGTCGCTGCAGCTTACCAACGTTTCCCGTATTCATCGTCTGACTGACGTTGTATGCATAGGGGTATTACTGACTCGCGTTTCAGTTCTTGCGCTTGGCGATGATGCCAGAGCGCAGGTGATTGAGCGTGCAGGTCACTCCTTCTCACCAGATTTCAGCCGGTACCCAATGAGCAAACCAAACATTCTGATATTTATGGTCGATCAGTTGAACGGAACTCTGTTTCCTGATGGTCCGGCTGATTGGCTGCATGCGCCGAACCTTAAGAAGCTGGCGGAGCGTTCGACACGCTTCAAGAATGCCTATACGGCGTCTCCGCTTTGTGCGCCGGGGCGGGCCTCGTTTATGTCAGGTCAGTTGCCAAGTGCGACTGGTGTTTATGATAATGCGGCAGAGTTTGCATCCTCCTTGCCGACGTATGCGCATCACCTGCGCCAGGCAGGGTATCAGACCTGTTTGTCGGGTAAGATGCACTTTGTCGGCCCCGATCAGCTTCATGGATTTGAAGAGCGGCTGACCACAGATGTTTATCCGCCTGACTTTGGTTGGACACCTGACTACCGCAAGCCTGGTGAACGGATTGACTGGTGGTATCACAACATGGGGTCTGTGACCGGATCTGGCACCGCCGAGATCACCAATCAGCTGGAGTATGATGATGAGGTCGCCTACCACGCCACGCGTAAGGTTTATGATCTGGCGCGGGGCAACGATGAGCGGCCATGGAGCCTGACGGTATCATTCACTCATCCGCATGACCCTTATGTGGCGCGGAAGAAATACTGGGATCTCTATGAGGATTGTGAGCATCTTCTGCCAGAGGTTCCTGCAATGCCTTACGAGGAGCACGATGCGCATTCAAAGCGTATCTTTGATGCCAATGACTGGCGTTCCTTTGATATCAAAGAGGAAGACATCCGCCGGTCCCGCCGCGCTTACTTCGCGAATATCTCGTATATCGACGATAAAATCGGTGAGGTGATGGCTGCGCTGGAAAGCACGCGGCAAGAAGCGATCATCCTGTTTGTCTCAGACCATGGCGATATGTTGGGTGAGCGCGGTTTGTGGTTCAAAATGTCGTTCTTTGAAGGCTCCGCACGCGTGCCCTTGATGGTTTCTGCTCCACAGATGGAACCCGGTTTGGTGACGACACCCGTAAGCAACATTGATGTGTGCCCGACGCTATGTGACTTGGCGGGCATCAGCATGGCAGAGGTGATACCGTGGACCACCGGAGAAACGCTGGTTGGCTTGGGGCAGGGTGAGACCCGCACCTCACCTGTTGCGATGGAATATGCGGCAGAAGCGTCTTATGCACCCATGGTGTCACTGCGCGAGGGCCGTTGGAAGTTCAACAAATGCCTGTTGGATGAAGACCAGTTGTTTGATCTGGAAGCAGACCCACATGAGCTTCACAATCTGGCTCAAGACCCTGAACATCAAAGTGTCGCAGACGAGTTCCGCACAAAAGCTGCTGCGCGTTGGGAGCTGGACCGTTTTGATGCAGATGTTCGTGCCAGTCAGGCGCGTCGATGGATCGTTTATGAAGCGCTTCGTCAGGGCGGACATTACCCTTGGGATTACCAGCCCCTGCAAAAAGCCTCCGAACGCTACATGCGCAACCACATGGATCTGAATATTTTAGAAGAAAGCCAGCGCTTCCCAAGAGGTGAATAGTTTTAGTTGGAGGGGTTGATTGAGGTCCCATAGAAACGACCTCAATTGACTTCAATAGTTTCGCTGAGCTCCAGCTTTTGCGTAGAAGCAAGTACAGCATGTATTTGCAGTAAGAGAAGCCCGAAGCAACTGATGGCGAACACGAACCAATAGTAGTTTGAGGCCGGAAACCCCACGATGAGCATGGAGAGCAGGAAGCCGAAGAGGGTTCGTTGAACGTAGGTCAGGGAGCTGATTACGGACAGATAGCTGCCAAAAATATCCTTTTCAACCTTGCCCATAATGTAGGTGTTGTAAGCGACGCGATTGGCAGAGCCCGTCGCGCCAAGGATTCCCACGCCAATTACTATGGTTGGAAGAGTTGGGAACAGGCTGATTGTGAGCAGCGCAAGACTGAAGACCGTTAGGCAAATGCGCATGATCCTTATGGCGGACCCTGTTGAAACGAACCGGCTGATGAGAAAGCCGGAGAGGGCTGCTCCTAAGCCATATGAAATAGAGAGTTTTGCAAGGGCGGATACATCCAGTTTGAGTACACCGCTCAGATAGATGGGATGCACTAGGTTGAGCATCATAACAGCCACGAATGTAATGTTGGCGCAAACCCCAAGCAGTACCAAATCCTTCCGTTTGAAGATACTGCGGAAGACGGTGCGCGAAACGCGTGCACGGACCGGTCTTGCTTGCTGTGTGTAAGGAATGAAGCAAAACAGAAGGGCGGAAAGCAACATCAGGCCGCTGTTCAACTGCAAGAGGAACTGGAAGTCATCGCTGTTCACAGCGTAGATCATCAACAGACCCACCACAAAGGTGGAGGCCTGCATTTCCACCTGCATCCAGCCATTGACTTTTCCGCGCTCACCTTCCGCAAACACTTCCTGAATGAACGCTGTCAGGGCGTTGTAGAAGAACAGAAAGAAGACCTGAGAGGCGAAGTAGAACGCGCTTAAACTGGCGATTTTAAGAAATGAGTTGCCATAGGCGACGGATGCAATCTGTAAGACACCCGCCATCATCGCGATGCAAACCATCAGGGTTGAGCGACGTGAGAACCTGTCCACCACTCTGCCGGAGACTGGTGCGAGAAAGATCAGCAAAGCAGTGGCATAGGTTGCTGTAAAGGCAAGGACTTTCTCACCGCCAAGAGACTTTGACAGTTCCCAGGGGACGATGGTCAACGCGATCCCCATGGCAATTGATGCAATAAAATTTGCGAACACCAAAACAGACAGTTTCATCCCGTTTCCCCCTTGCAGTTCAATGGATCACATTTAGAAAGAAAAAACTATCTTTATTTGATTGAACAGGCATCACACTGCTAATATCACCCGAATAACTGTTCTATATTTCTCAAGAGTTGGTGAGTTCGCAGACTGTTCAGCCTCGAGAAACCTATGGAGCATATAGGGCTTTGTCCGTATGCTGGATGTGTTGGATTGAGGATAAATCAAAATGGAACTCTGGATTCCAATCACCATTGCAGCGGCGTTTAGCCAGAATTTGCGTTCGGCTCTGCAAAAGCACCTAAAAGGCAAAATTGGAACCACAGGAGCCACGTTTATTCGTTTCGGCTTTGGCTTCCCTATTGCGGTGTTTTACCTTGCTGTGATCCTCAAGCTAACAGGAGAATCCGTTCCCGATGTGGGAACAACATTCTACTGGGCTGCTGCGTTTGGCGGTTTGGCGCAGATTATTGCCACCTTCCTGCTCGTACACTTGTTCTCTTACCGCAATTTTGCTGTCGGTACGGCTTATTCCAAAACTGAGCCGGTTCAGGCGGCGCTTTTTGGCTTTATCTTGCTGGGAGAGCAACTGACGCCGCTTGGCATGGGCGCGATTGCGCTGGGGATCATCGGGGTGTTGTTCATCAGCTTTGGGAAGCATCGTCCAACAGGGGCTATGGTGCTGTCCACTCTGGTTGGGAAGCCAGCGTTGATTGGCTTGGCATCGGCAGCGTTCTTTGGCGCATCCGCCGCGTTCTACCGCACAGCTTCGCTCTCCGTTGAAGCTGATTCCTTCTTGCTGCAGGCGGCGTTTACGCTGGTGTGTGTGACAGCGTTTCAGACCGTTGTCATGGGCAGCTGGATGACCGTGACCTGTCCTGCAGAGTTACGCGCAGCAATCCGAAACTGGCGTTTGTCCGGCCTAGTTGGGCTTGCAGGTATTGCCGGGTCCATCGGTTGGTTTACGGCAATGACATTGCAGCAAGTGGCGTATGTGCGTGCACTGGCTCAGATTGAGCTGGTGTTTACGCTGGCTGCATCATGGATGTTCTTCCGCGAAAAGATTACGCCGATTGAGCTGGCAGGGTGCGTGCTTGTTGCCCTTGGTGGGGTAGGCATCGTCATGGCTGCCAGCTAAGAGGCTTTAACTGCCTGTACGACCAACAGCATTGGTTGGCGTGCCCTTCTGGAAGCTTTCCATGTGAGAGATCAGCTGGTCCCAAAGGGTCTGCATGGCTTCCTCTGATGCCCAGGCCACATGCGGGGTTACGATCACGTTCGGGCGCTCCAGAATGCTGAGAAGGGGATTATCCTCCTGCGGTGGTTCAGTAGTGAGCACGTCAAACCCCGCTGCTACGATCTGGCCGGTGTTGAGCGCCTCCACGAGAGCAGCCTCGTCCACCAGTCCACCACGAGACGTGTTGATGAGGATTGGCTTTTGAGGCATCGACTCAAACTCAGGCGTGGAGATAATACCGCGTGTTTCTGGAGTTAGCGGCGTGTGCAGGGAGATGACATCACTGGTGGTGATCACCTCTTGCCAGGCGGTGTAACCAGAGCGAACCTCCGTCACGCCCTTACGCTCGGCAAACACAACGTCCATGCCCAGAGCTTCGCCAATGCGTGCGGTGCCCTTGCCCAATGTACCTGAGCCGATGATGCCTAAGCGGGAGCCTGCGAGATCCTTGATCGGGTGATTAAAGAAGCAAAACTTACCGGACTTCTGCCATTCGCCATTGATCACGTCCTCGCGGTATCCCACCAGCGAACGCCGCAAAGCGAAGATGAAGGCGAAGGCGTGTTCTGGTACTGTGTTCACCGCATAGCCGCGTACGTTGGACACTACGATGCCCTGCTCATCACAAGTTGCGATGTCCACCTTGTCATAACCGGTTGCCGCAATGCAGATCAGCTTCAGGTCCGGCAATTGTTTCAGCACGTCGGCTGAAAGAGGCACCTTGTTGGTGATGCAGATCTGAACCCCGCGCAGCTTCTCCAGTACTTCCTCAGGAGAGGTGTTGTCATACTCCACCCAGTCATGCGGGAAGGAGGGTTTGGAGATGTGGACGCTTGGTCCAATAGTGCTGCGGTCCAGAAAAGCAATCTTCATAAGGTTACCCTGAAAATGTTGGAAGCAATGCGTCAAAGATGGAGGATGGTTCGGCACTCTCATCATCCACGCCATTGCGGGCCTGCCCCCAATCGCTCAGCGCGTTGAGAACCGGAATAAGCGATAAACCGTCTTTGGTCAGCGAATATTCCACGCGCACGGGCACTTCAGCAAACACCTCACGGCGGACGATGAAGTGCTCTTCCAGTTCTCGAAGAGAACGGGTCAGCATCCTGTCGGAGGCGCCGGGCATCAGTTTCTTCAACTCGGAAAAACGCTTGGAACCGGTTACGAGATGGTAGAGCAGGATCGGTTTCCACTTGCCGCCGATGATTGCTACGGTGGTGGCGACTGCTTCTATTGAGCCGATATGAGCTGCACTGTCACTTGTCATTTTTGCTTACACGCTTGTTCGTATCACTCGTGATGCGGGTAGGACGCACACTTACAGGTGCTATATCAGCTTTTAATCAAAATCAAACGAAGTTTCAGTGAGCTAGAGCTGAATAAGCTCAGCCTAACAGTTAGCCTTGCGTAAGGCTTGAGCTCTCTCAAAACGCTCTGGACACGCCTTCAGGTTCCCACCAATATCTGGAGCTTCGATTTATATGATTTGAGTTGGATGGTCCTTTGGCGAGATACCCGGAAATTTTCGTGCTTCGGCATGGTCAAACAGAATGGAACGTAGCGGGCAGATTTCAGGGGCACCAGAATTCTCCACTCACGGAGAAGGGCAAGGAGCAAGCTCTGCTGCAAAACAAGCTGCTCTCAGGTGTTGAAGCCCTGCCGTCTACTGCGTTCGTCAGCCCTCAACCCCGCACAGTGCACACGGCGCAGTTGGCACTGGGGCCAGAGATTGAGCAGAAGCTGGATGACCGGCTGAAGGAGATCTACTTTGGCGCCTGGGAAGGGCTGACCAAGGACGAAGTGAAAAGCCAGGTTGGAGATGACTACGAAAGCGGCCTCTGGCATTTTCAGAGCCCGCAGGGTGAAACCTTTGAGGCGATCTCAGGCCGCGTTCAGCACTTCCTGGAGGAGCTGACCGAGCCTGCCGTTGTTGTCACACACGGCATCACTTCCATCATCCTGCGTGGGCTCTATATGGGGCTCAACACACTGGAACTCCTGCAACTCCCCCGCAAACAAGGCTGCATCTATCACCTTTCCAACGGGTCAGAGCAGGTGCTGGAATAAGAACCAACTTATCAGAGAGCGTTATGCATGGCTGCGAAACCAAAGCTGTCGTGCTTGCTCTCCCAGTTCAGCTCTTGCTTCGCATAACTGGGGTCGTAAACACGGTCGATCGACTTGGGCAATTTCCAGCCTTGTGATTGAAACAGCTTTACAATTGCGGGAGACCTTCGGGCGATGACGGCAGGCGCGTCTATCTTCAACTCCTCCGCATCTTCAGGCAGGAAGGGCGTTTGACCGGAGATGATGAAGCGATCAAAATCTTTTCCGTCATCAGTGAGTGTAGCCACGTGCGCTGCGGCAACGTCGCGTTTGTCGATACCTCTGTGGAGCCGATAGGCTGCCATCAGGGCGGGGTCCTCTGGAAAGCATCGTGACATGCGCAGGGCTCTCACCTTGAACGTATCGCTTGCCAGTGGTGCCAAATGGTTTTCGGCTTCTAATTTGGTGCGGTGATAGATCGTGCGTGGCTGTGGTTCTACCTGCTCTGTGATCCAGGCTGCTTTGCCTGCAAGGGTGTTGGCCTGACCGTAAAGAGCTGTCGTGCTGGTGAAAATGAAACGCTGAACACCTTCCGCACGGGCCATGCGAGCCAGCGCAACTGTACTCTTTACATTGATCCGGTGAAATTCATCCTCCGAGAACACGCCTACATGTGGCGCATGTAAGGCTGCTGAGTGGACCACCGCGAATGCTCCCTGACAGAGGCGCTGCAGAGTGTCTGCATCAGAAATGTCAGCAATGTGTGTTGTTGTTGATGCAGCGACGCGGTCTATACCGACGACATCGTAAGTTGGCTTGAGAGCTAAGACGATCTCGCTGCCAATGCGACCAGAACTTCCTGTAACAATGACCTTCTGCATTTCTGAGGCTCCTGAGACTTACCGCACCATCAAATAAGCACCGGAGATCAGCAGCATGGCGGCGAGGGCGCGGCTGAGGTCTATGGAGCGAATGGGCAGATTGAAGAGGCCGAAGTGGTCGATGACCATGCCAGCCATTAACTGCCCGACGATGATGAGCAGCACAGCAGAGGTTGCGCCCAGCTTTGGCAGGGTTTGCGTGATGGTGAGGTAGAGGATGAGGCCAAAGACACCGCTGGCCAGCATGTACCACGGAATGGTGCGCCACTCGCTGATCTGCTCACCCTTGCGCGCAAACAGCAGGGCAAGCGAAGCGATCAATCCGCCTGCATGAATGATGACACTGGCGGCAGCTCCGCCAATGCGTTGGCCCATAATACCGCCCATAGGCGCTTGCAGGCCAACGGCGACACCGCCCAGCAGACCGATAAAGCAAATCGCGAGTAATTCCAGCACAGACAGAGATCCGATTCTTGTAGAGATTAGAGCAGCTAATCCCCTCTGTATCGGTCTCCACCTGCTCTGCCTATGCAGAAATGCTGATCAAACCCTATAGGTTCGCTAAACTGCCGAAGCGGGTTGCTTGCCTGTTTTCCACCCGGCCCGGCCTTGAAGGCTTGGTCAGGTACTGGATGTTGGATTTCCGGCGTTTCTGAACAGCCTTTATCTTCTTGCTCAGCTGAATGTGGACGATCTCCAACAGCAAACCAAAAGCCATCGCAAAGTAGACATAGCCCTTGTTGATGTGGATCTCGAAGCCCTCAGCCATGAGAAGACCACCGAGCAGAATAAGGAACAACAGGGCCAGCGCTTTCAGGCCCGGGTGCTTTGTGACGAGCTGGTTGATTGCGCCAGCCGTCAGCACCATGACAACGGCAGATGCCAGAATTGCTGCAACCATGATTGGCAAATCATCCGTCAAACCAACAGCGGTGATCACCGAGTCCATGGAGAACACGGCGTCCATCGCCACGATTTGCAGCAGCACGACTGTCATGCCGTTTGCCAGGTGAGGCGCGTGCTCGATATCACTCGCCACCAACAGGTGTTTCAACTCCGTCACGCTCTTGGCCAGCAGGAATGCACCGCCGCCAATTAGGATTAGGTCACGACCGCTGATATCAACGGTGCTGACCTGAAACAATGAGTAGGTGAGGGACATCACCCAGCTGATGGAGAACACAAGACCCACACGAGCAAGCACGGCCAGTCCGATACCAAGGTTTCGGGCAATCGCGCGTTGGTGTGCGGGAAGGCGCTCACACAGAACCGAAATGAAGACGACATTATCAACGCCCAAAATCAGCTCTAGTCCAAACAGGGTAAGAAAGATTAGCCAAACCTGTGGCTCAAGGAGAAGCTCTATCATTGGTAAGGCTCCCTGATCAGAACCTCACCGGTGATCGGTCGACAACCAGAAGCGTCGTCCATTGTTTTTTGTACCTCGACAAAGGAAGATAGCCGTATCCGCTGGCATTGGGGGCTATCACCTTATGCTTCACTTGCCAGCGGCAGGCATTTTGACGGAAATCTATTCACTCATAAATAGGTGTAAATACTTATTTTGCGAGATGTGATGCATGTAAAGGCTTCGTATAAATGGCAGAAATGCCTAAGATTTTTATGGATTCGGGGTGCTATGTCACATTGTGCAACCTGAGGTGAATATGAGTATGATAGATCTATAATTTTGGAATAGATTTTTACGGAGGTAATTATGACTGCTCAGGAAACAAAACTGCTTCTGGTGTGCGGAAAGATTGCCTCCGGCAAATCCACTCTTCTCACGCATCTGGTGAATGATCATCATGCGGTGTTGATCAGCGAAGATCATTGGAACGCTACGCTCTTTCCCGATGAGTTGAATACGTTGGAAGACTACGTGAAGTATTCTGCCCGCGTGAAAAAAGCGCTTGGCCCGCACATTGTGGGTCTGCTGCAGCACGGTGTTTCTGTCGCGCTGGACTTTCAGGCCAACACGGTGCGGGATCGCAAGTGGATGAAGAGCTTGTTCGAAGCTGCTAATGTCGCCCATGAGCTGCATTATCTCTCCGTGCCCGATGAGGTGTGTAAGGAACGCCTTTGGGTCCGTAATGAGGCAGGCGAGCATCAGTTTACGGTCAGTGAAGCTCAGTTTGAGCAGTTCACCAAATACTTTCAGGCGCCAACCGTTGATGAAGGTTTCAATGTCATCCTGCACGACTTTCAGGCCGCCTGACGAAAAAGGCCCCTCGGCAAAGAGGGGCCAGTTTTGCAAAAGTCGTTGAGACAACAGTTTATGCTGCTTGGCGTTTTTGTAGAGTCGGCTTTTACGTTGTCAGTAAAGCCTTAAGCCGTTGCTTCCAGCTCTTGTGGTTGAGTGGCCGGAGCCTTGCCCCAGCGCAGGGATGCTTCCGCAATGCGCTTGCCAAAGGATTCTGCCGTGCGATGATCTGCATTTGGTGGCGCCACATCTGGCCCTTCATCCACGTTAGCTTGTGCCATCATGCCCAGATAAGAACCGAGGCGGTTGATGTCTTCAACGGAGCCAGCACTGGAGTTATTACCTGCCATATCGTTGGCGCCAACCCAAATCATACCCTGCTGAGCTGCAAAGACAGACATCTGCACGAGAGTAGTCATCTTATCGCCAGACTGTGAAGCCGATACCGTGAAGCCAGCCGCCAGCTTATTTTGCCAACCACGGTCAAACCAGACCTTGGAGGTTTCATCCATGAACATCTTAAAGGGACCGCTGACAGAGCCCAGATAGGTTGGTGAACCGAAAATGATGGCATCAGCGTTGTTCAAAATGGCAAAGTCGCCGTTTAAACCAGTGACATCGACCAGCACACCATCTGCGTTTTCAATTGAATTGATGCCATTGACGACAGACTTCGCCAGCGTTTCGGTGTGACCAAAACCAGAGTGGTAGGCAACAGCGACAGAAACTCTCTTATCCTGCATATTTTGTTCCTTTGAAATTGAGAGTGTGCGTTCTGCCGATACATGAGGGGCTGGCTTAATGAATACAAATGCATTAATTCAATAAGAACTATGCAGAAAATGAATTATTTAGGTCTTGATGGCCGTGCCCTGATGATGTTGAAGCTGATCCATGAAAGCGGATCAGTGACGCAGGCTGCGCAGATGATGGGTGTAAACCAGTCCACCGTCAGCCACGGGTTGGAGCGGGTGCGCGGTCTTTTGGGAGACCCGCTTTTCGTCAAAGCAGGCCGCAATGTGGTGCCGACAGAGCGTATGGATGCTCTGATGCCCATGGTGGAAGAGCTGCTGCAAACGCTGGCGTTGATCGGTGAACCGTCAAAGTTTGATCCGTCCACCGCAACCAACCGCTTTGTGATCGACTGTCGTGATGAAGACCATAACCTGCTGATCCCCTCAGTAATCAAGCTCTTACGGCAGGAGGCTCCTGGTGTAACTCTCCGTTGTCGCCTGTCTCATCGTCACGAGGTCGCCTCACTGGTGGATGGCGATGCCGATTTGCTGTTCACCCCGCTGCCACCACCAGACTCCCATGAATTTGTCGCACAAACGCTGTTTGATGATGAGTTTGTGGTGTTCTACGATCCTAAAACGCGAGATGCTCCGGACACGCTGGAAAAGTATGTCGCGGCACCGCATGCCAACATGCTGGTAACTGCTGATGAAGTGACATTCATTGACCGCGCATTGGCTGAGTTGGGCCACAAACGCCAGACGGTCTATTCTGCCCCCAGCTTCAACGCCCTTGCTGCAACACTGCCAGGCACAGACCTGATTGCCACTATGCCCCGCAAGTTGATCTGTGGTGGCATAAAGTCCGGTCTCGCCTCCTGCAAATGCCCAGCCCCTGTCGTCGACGTTGGCATCAGCGCCATCTGGCACATCCGCAACCGCACCTCCCCCGCCCACAAATGGTTCCGCGACCTCATCCTGTCTCAAGCACAGGCGCTGTTTGGAGGTTAAATTCTCCTGCTGTTCTGCTTTTGATCGCCAGCATGGCGCCTGCATTGCGGATGAACTAAAACAGACTTGCTTGGCTAAGAGATAAAGTGATTGATATGACCCTGACAACAATCGGCTTCACCAAAACAACAGCAGAGAACTTCTTTGGCCGCTTGCAAAGTGCGGGCGTCAAGAAGGTGATTGATGTGCGCCTCAATAACACTTCTCAGCTGGCTGGTTTTGCCAAGTCTAATGATCTGGCCTTCTTTTTGGAAGCCATTGGCGGCATTGGCTATGAGCACGAGCCATTGCTGGCACCGGATCAGGATATGTTCAAAGCCTTCAAGAAAGAGAAGGGCGACTGGACCATCTTCAAAGACCGCTTCATGGGCCTGCTCTCCCAGCGCAAGGTAGAGAGCAAGTTCAAGGCAGATATGTTCGAGGGCGCCTGTCTCCTCTGCTCCGAACACCTCCCCCACGAATGCCACCGCTCCCTCGTAGCCAACTACCTCAACAGCCGCTGGGGCGGAGCACTGAAGGTGACGCATTTGTAAGAAAAAAGAGCAGCCACAAAACTGAGACTGCTCTGTTCCTGTTAGAATTTGTAGCTGAGAGACGCCTTGTAGTTACGAGATTTTCCATAAGTATCACTGAAGTGATTTATGTACTTTCGATCCAAAATATTTTCGATCGAGGCCCGAGCTTCAAAACCTTCAAAACGGCCCTCTGGTGGTATCCAACTTAAGAAAACATCATGCAGGCTGTAGCCCTTGGAGGCGTAATATTTGTTATCCTGAAAGCGGGTTATACGATCTTGTTCAGAATAGAAGCTACCTTTCCATCCAAACGTAATTCCATGTTCGGGTATTTTATAGCCAAGTGATGCTATCAATTTAGTAGGAGCGACTTCTGAGACATACTGGTCAGTATCTGCATTTACGTTATACAAAGTCCCATTGAACTCCCCTTCTCCAGCTGAGAATGCCAAACTACCGATGAAGTTGTCACTGTCGTAATAGAGCTCTGCTTCAATGCCTTGCGTGTAGTAACCTTTTAGGTTTGCATAAGTTGGATAATCATCAGATGGTACGAGATGTTTATTTCTGCTGTAGAGCCGATGAATGTTGTCGCTGATGTCGTTTCGATAAACAGAAATACGTGTTTTGATTGTGTCGTTGCTCTGTAAAACATCTGAATGAGATGTCGTGATTCCAATACGTTTGGAGTGGACGCGCTCGATATTGAGTTGATCTGATGTTGCACGGCTGGTGCCCACATCATAAAGTTCGTCGATCAGAGGGGCTCTGAGTTTATATGCCCAATCACCAAAGATGCGTAGATTGTCCGTAAGCGGGAACATTGCGTTAACGCTTGGAGAAAAGCCAGAGTGCTCAACTCTCCCATAATCATGCCCCACGGATGGATTGTTGTATCTCGAGCCTAAGTTGGGATCACCTTCAGACACGATGTAGTCGAAGCGTAAACCTGGCCTGAATTCTAGTCCATTCTCAAAGTTTAACGTTAGATCTGACCAAGTGGAATAAACAGTCTGCTTTCCTCCAGGTTGTGTAGGCGACTGTAGGTTTCCATAATTGTAATCATCTTTATCTTTGTATTTTGGAGCATACACCATGACATCTCTCAGGTGATGAGAGAACTGCAGACCAGTTGTCAACTTTGCATCTATTCCCAAAAAGTCAAACAGAGCTGAATTCTTCAGAGATGCTTTATAGTTAATATAGTCAAGCCAACTCTCTTTGCCACCAAGTAAGAGTGAGTACTCTCTATCTTTATACGGTCTATAATCATGTTGATTTGTGTTTGAATAATTCGCCTCAAACGTTGTATTTACGAGTTCGCTGTCAGGATCAAACTCATATTTAAATGCAAGTGAGCGATCTTTTAGTTCCCTTTTTGTTGAAATTCGTGCAATGGCATCTTCATAGCTCTGCCGGTCTGGATAAGTTTTACCGAGTACTCTGTATGTACCTTTTGCGGCCCAAGGCTGGAGGTCATTGCTATAATAAGCAGCACCAGAAAGCTCGAAGAAATGGTCACCTCGCTCAAGACTTCCTTTGAAAAAACCGGTCGGTTGCGAGATCGCTGACAGTATAAGTTCATGACCATCACTAAGGTCATAATTTTCGTTCTTTCGATGCGTAGCAGAAACAATTAATTCTGCACCGTACTTCTCTGAACGTCCGTAAGCAGCAATCGTCTTTGCAAACTCATTTCCATTCGAAGCAAAGCCTAGTTTGGAAAATAGCCCAATGCTTTGTCCGGGTTTAAGCATGTCGCTAGCAGATTTGGTCGTCATCTTGACTGTGCCGCCGAATGAACCAAATGTTTCAGCTGAATAAGAACCTTTCTCAACGCTAATTGTTTTGAGCAATTCAGGTTCAATAAAAACAGTACCTTGGCGGTATTTCTCAAATTCCTTCTGAGCTCCGTCAAGTAAGAATTTGACGTCTTCCTGGTCAGCAAAGCCCCAAATATTTACCGATTGGCCTTGCGCGCGCGCTGTGCCAGCTAGATCAGTGCCCGGTATTCCATGTAAAATTTCAGGAACAGTTGTTGCTTGAAGTCGTTGTAGCAGTTCCTCGTCTACTTCTGAGGTCGCTATAGTCTCTACTGTTTCGCTGCTACCAATTACAATGATGGGATCGAGAAGGTTTTCTTCTTCTTTGGTTTTTGTCGTTTCTTTGGCATTTGTCGTTAAAGAAAATGAAGCAAATAGCAATGGCAGGAACAAGGCACACAAAGCCTTATCCCTGTTCCGTCGTGTAACACGCAACATGATTATCTCATTCTTAATAGTGGGATATGGCTTTTGGCTGTGTGTTACATATTTAACTTGAATATAAAACTCAAGTTAAAATGACATTTAGAACGCATTCTATTTTTGTACACTTTTGGTTCTTGAGTTTCACCACCCTCACACCCCCACCGCTTCCCCCAACACCACCTCTCTTGTCACCCCAATGCTCTCCAGAAACGTGGCATCGTGGCTTACTAGAAGGAGGGCGCCGTTGTAGGTGGTGAGGGCGGTTTCGATGGCCTCAATGGCGGTGAGGTCGAGGTGGTTGGTGGGTTCGTCCAGGATGAGCAGTTTGGGGGGCTGGGCTGCGCCGAGCACGCAGGCGAGGCCGGCGCGGAGCATCATGCCACCGCTGAGGGTTTTGACCTGCTGGGTGGAAGCGTCTCCGCGGAAGAGGAAGCGGGCAAGGATGGCGCGGCAGGTGTTTTCATCCTGCTCCGGGTTCAACACGCGGAAGTTTTCCAGCACCGAAAGGTCCGGGTTCAGCAGACTAACGGTCTGGTCCAGCACACGGGCAGATGGGTGCAGCTGGCACGTGCCGGACAGGGGTGGGAGCTTACCCGTCAACGTTTTCAGCAGCGAGGTCTTGCCAGTTCCATTTGCACCTTTGATGGCAATGCGTTCTGGCCCCGTTATCACGAGTGAAAAATCGTGAAGCAAAGGCTGATCTTTCTCATAGCCCACGCTCAGGCACTCAGCTGTCAGCACCCGCTGGCCGCTGGCAATACCAGAGGAGGCGATACTGATGCTGAGCTGTTCCAGAACCTCGATCTTTTCGCGGGCGGCCTTGGAGTGTTGTTCCGCCTCCTCGCGCAGTCGGGATGCCTGATTAGCGTTCTCTCCAAGGCTGTTTTCAGCCTTGTTGCGCATGGCGTTGAGGAGGATCTTGGGTTGGTCGCGTTTGGCGCGGGCGCGTTGACCAGCTCCATCCTTGCGGGCTTTGCGCTCGGCAACGCTCTGGATCTTGCGGTTCAGGTCGCCAATACGCTTTTCAGCAGATGCCAGATCTTGCTCAGCAGCTGCCAGTTCCTGTGCTTTTTGCGCCTTGTAGAAGCTGTAGTTGCCGCCAAACACGGAGGCTCCCAGTGTGGTCAGTTCTACAATACAGTCCATCTGCTCCAGCAAGGCACGGTCATGGCTGACGATGATCGCACCCTTGCGCCACTTGGCGAGGAAGGTGCCTAGAGCCTCCCGGCCATCTGCATCCAGATTGTTGGTTGGCTCGTCCAGCAGCAGAAAATCTGCATCATGAAACTGAAGTGCCGCCAACCTGCAACGGGTGATCTGCCCGCCGGAGAGGGCGGAGAGTGGGTGATCAGTGGAGATTTCCAGCCCCATCTGGGCAAGAGCCGCTTCCATGCGACTTTCCAGCGTCCAGTCTGCGTGAGCCAACTCGTCCATACTGGCAGTTCCTGCCTCTGCCTTTTGCAGGACACGCAGAGCTTCGGTGATGCCAAACAGGTCTGCGAGTGTTTCTTGTGGCCCGCTTTGCAGTTGCTGCTTTAGCAAGCCGATGGACCCTTGCACGGAGACAGAGCCGGAAGCAGGTGTCAACGCACCGCTGATGAGGTTCAGCAGTGTTGTTTTGCCAGTGCCGTTGCGGCCAATCAGGCCGGTGCGGTGTTGAGCAAACTGAAGATTGAGATCAGAAAAAAGTGCAGTACCATCAGGACGTGCGCAAGACAGATGATTGAGTGAGATAGATAAAGGCATGGTGATGAACTCTTACAGAAACAGGGCAGGTTGAATGTGTTGTCCTGTTCTTGTTCATCGCTTTATCTCCTCGCGTTTTGATCGGGCCAGAGATTATGCGGTTTGCACGGGAAGTCAAGGCACATACAGCTTGCCCGTCATTGCCCCGCATCCTGTGTTGCTTTTGCCTCACTCCGCCGTGCGCTTAGCGCAAGCAACAGGAGGAAGGAGATGAAGAGCACCACAACACCGGGAATGATGGAGGCACTGGAGAGGCTGAGGGTGGTGATCAACACGCCGGTTATAAGACTGCCAACAGGAGCACCGCCTTCATCACCCAGATACATGACGCTGAGCACGCGGGATTTGTGGGTTGAGAGCGCATGTTCCTGCAAGATGGTGCGGCTCATGTTGAGGCAGATACCGCCGCCAACGCCCCAAAAGAAGATGCTGCCAAGAAAAGCCCAGTAAGGTGGAGACATCGCCCAAAACAGCAGTGCAAAGCCGCCCATACTGTAACCCACAACAAGCAGTGGGACTGGATTTCTGATTGCTCCCAGTTTGAGGAACACGCCGCTGGAGCATGCGCCGCCAACCATGAAGACAGCGAAGGCAAATGCAAAGTCAAAACCTGTGGCGTGATAGGTGTCCCGTAACATAAGCGGTACCAGAACGGCATAGGGGCCGCCCAGTATGAGGCCGGCTGAACTCATCAGAAACACAGGCAATCTTAGGGTTTTGGAAGACAGCACCAAAGCCAGTCCCTCACGAATTTCGCTGAGGATGCTGGGTCTTTCTTTTGCCGCAAGTGTTGGCGTGTCTGGCAAACACAGGCTTGTTGTAATGCCAACCAGAAAGAGCGTGCTGGAGATGGCAAGCAGCGGTGCAACACCAACCCACTCCACACTGCTGGCAAGTGCAAAGCCTGCCAGCGTGACGAGGTAGAGCATCCCCACGGAAAGCGTCACGCTGCGCCCGATGTGCATGGATGAGATGTGGTTGAGCATGCCATCCAGCGTAGGCTGAACGAATGCCAGTGTGGTACCAGAGAGCAGTGCAAAGAGGAGCAGGCCTTCAAACCCGACAAAGCCGAAATGAAGCAGCACAGTCAACGCTATTACGGGGACCGCATTGGCGATGTGCAGCAAAACAAGCAGCTTGCGCTTGTTGAGGCGATCAGCGACGGCCCCCGCAAACAGCAACACAAACAGGTTGGGCAGCATCGAAGCCGTCATGGCATAGCTCACCCGTTCCGGGCTCTCAGCCAGGTAGACAGTTACAAGGTAGGGAAACAGCACACCCAGCATAGCACGGGGAAAGTGAAAGCTGGTGAGGCTGAGTTGATAAAACAGGATGGGGCGTGAAACAGACATCAATAAAATGAGCCTGAGCAAAGAATCGTTAAGCTTCACGGTAGGCCCGCAGAGTATTTGTTTTAAACTTGGAGAATGGTGTTTTCGTAGAAGAGAAAAAACATGTATGAAGCGTAGTTCCTCTTCAAATTTGTGAATGAAAATAATATTTTCCCTGAAAGAACAACTGTGGGTTACTGAAATGAATTTTAGAACAGACCACTTGTATCGACTCGAGGCAGAATCTATTGATATCCTTCGCGAAGTGGCAGCTGAATTCAATAATCCGGTGATGTTGTACTCCATCGGTAAAGACTCCTCCGTAATGCTTCATCTTGCACGTAAAGCCTTTTACCCAGCTCCCCCACCATTTCCTCTTTTACATGTAGATACGACTTGGAAATTTCGTGAAATGATCGAGTTTCGAGACCGTATGGCCAAAGAAGCTGGGATGGAGCTTATAACGCACACTAACCCAAATGGATTGAAGGATAATGTAAATCCATTTGATCATGGTTCCAGCTTGTATACGCATGTGATGAAAACTGAAGCACTCAAGCAAGCATTGGATATGCATGGTTTCGATGCGGCATTTGGTGGTGCACGACGAGATGAAGAAAAATCTCGCGCTAAAGAACGTATATTTTCATTTCGGACAAAAACGCATGGATGGGACCCAAAAAATCAACGGCCTGAACTTTGGTCAATATTCAATACGCGAGTTAAGTCTGGTGAATCTATACGTGTGTTTCCGCTTTCCAATTGGACAGAACTTGATATCTGGCAATACATTCTTTCAGAAAGTATTTCGATGGTACCTCTATATTTTGCGAAAGAGCGTCCAGTCGTAACACGTGATGGGCAGTTAATCTTGGTAGATGATGAGAGATTGCCACTGAACGATGGGGAGATTCCTGAAAAGCGCATGGTACGTTTCCGTACGTTGGGTTGTTACCCGCTTACTAGTGCGTTTGAATCATCTGCAGCAACACTCGAGGATATTGTTGAAGAAATGTTGATCGCGCGGACTAGCGAACGTGCGGGACGTTTGATCGATCACGATGAAGCTGCTTCTATGGAAAAGAAGAAAAAAGAGGGGTATTTTTGATGGAACAGGTATTAATTACCCCCCAAACAACTGTGTCAGAATACTTGCAACAGCAGAGTAATAAATCGTTACTTAGATTCATAACATGCGGTAGTGTAGATGATGGTAAATCAACACTTATCGGGCGATTACTTTATGATTCAAAGCTTTTGTTTGATGATCAACTTGCTACGCTGGAGCGTGAGTCGAAAAGACGAAGCTCAGGTGGTGAAGATATTGATTTTTCACTACTCGTAGATGGATTGGAAGCCGAGAGAGAGCAGGGCATCACGATTGATGTTGCTTACCGTTTTTTTACAACGGACAAGCGGAAATTTATCGTTGCAGATACGCCAGGGCACGAGCAATACACTCGAAACATGGCAACCGGAGCGTCATCAGCTGACCTTGCTGTTATTTTGGTTGACGCTCGCAAGGGTATTTTGCAACAAACTAGACGACATTCATTTATTGCATCCCTTCTCGGCGTTCAACACGTAGTGCTTGCAATAAACAAAATTGATCTTGTTGATTTTTCTGAGCGACGGTTCGCAGAGATCCTCGAGGATTACAAGACATTTAGTTCTGGATTCGACTTCTCCACGTTTCAAGCGATTCCAATTTCCGCTAAGTGCGGAGACAATGTGACTTTGCCTTCTGAGAACATGCATTGGTATTCTGGTCCCACATTACTAGACCATCTAGAGCACGTGTCAGTTGATATGAATCGTAATGCAGGACCATTTCGGATGCCTGTGCA
This sequence comes from Pseudovibrio sp. Ad13, assembly GCF_001623225.1. Taxonomy (NCBI): domain Bacteria; kingdom Pseudomonadati; phylum Pseudomonadota; class Alphaproteobacteria; order Hyphomicrobiales; family Stappiaceae; genus Pseudovibrio; species Pseudovibrio sp. Ad13. The sequence continues at coordinate 348,986 of NZ_LMCC01000006.1, forward strand.
ATGGGTGAATCGTCCCAACTTAGATTTCCGCGGGTTTGCAGGTACCGTTGCTGGTGGAACAGTGCGGCCAGGAGATGAAATCGTTGTCGCTAAGTCTGGAAAAACCTCACGAATAGCTTCAATTGTTTCGATGGATGGCGATTTACCGGTTGCGGTCGCTGGTGATGCCGTCACACTCACATTAGTAGATGAAATTGATGCCAGTCGAGGCGATATGTTTGCTTCTCCTCAGCATCGTCCGGAGGTCGCCGATCAATTTGCAGCGCATCTTATCTGGATGGAAGAACAGGCCATGCATCCTGGCAGGTCATATTTGTTGAAGATTGGCCGTAAAACAGTTACTGCAACCGTTACAGAGATTAAACATAAAGTTGATGTCAACACCTTCCAAAATCTGGCTGCTAAGAATTTGGAGTTAAATGAAATAGCTTTTTGCTCGTTTTCTCTATCGGAACCAGTAGCGTTTGATCCGTATGAAGCCAACAAGCAGACTGGTTCTTTTATTTTGATTGACCGCTTCACTAATCAGACTGTGGGAGCGGGGATGATTTGGTTTGCACTGCGGCGCTCGTCCAATATTCATTGGCAAGCGCTAGATGTAGACAAGCAAGCTCGCTCAATGCAAATGCAACAAAAACCCGTAGTCCTTTGGTTTACAGGCCTGAGTGGCTCAGGAAAGTCTACAGTCGCCAATCTGGTTGAAAAACGGCTGTGCGAAATGGATAAACATACGATGTTGCTTGATGGCGACAACGTGCGGCACGGTTTAAATCGTGATCTCGGATTTACTGACAGTGATCGTGTGGAAAACATCCGGCGAGTTGCAGAAGTCTCTAAGTTGTTTGTTGAAGCAGGCTTAATAACACTTGTGTCTTTCATCTCTCCTTTTAAGTCAGAGCGGAAAATGGCTCGAGAGATACTTGAAGCTGGCGAGTTTGTAGAAATTTTCGTCAATACTTCAATCGAGGAATGCCGTAAGCGTGATCCGAAGGGTCTTTACGCAAAAGCTGACCGAGGCGAGTTGAAAAATTTCACTGGCGTTGATGCTACGTATGAACGTCCGGAGAGTGCTGAAGTCGTACTATATGGCGATGAAGGAAGACCAGAAGCGCTAGCAGACCAAGTTTTTAATTATCTAGGGCAAAAGGGTTACTTGTAGTTTGGATGTTGGTTAAGAGAATGAGTTAATGTTCGTATAGTTGTAAGAACTAGATGAACTTAGAACTGATGTCCCTTCCAGCTATCTGCTAATAAAATTACTCTCAATTCGGCTTTTTGTGATGCCTTTTTCTTTTAAGCCATCCAATGAGTGAAGTGGGTAGATGCTCTCAAGCCATAAGAATAAAATAGCTTACGAAGGTGTGAAATGAGAATTTTGATTTGGACCTCTCCTTGGATTTTGCAGGGCGGTACTGTTTTTTTTGCCAAAAATTCTTACGAAAATCATTTATTGAAACAAGCAAATACACTTGCCCGATTTGGGCACGATGTCTATTTGCTCGTACCAGATGCGTACAAGCCCCTTCGTACAGTTATTAATTCTAAAGTGAAAATGATTGACGTTTCTGTACAGGATGGCATTCGTAAAGTAGGAGGTGGTTCGACCCTTCTCAAAGTTTGTATGAAGGTAATGATGAACTCTCACAGAAGCTGCAAAATTGGGTTGAGAGTATTTTACCTGAGAGCTTAGATGTTGTTCTTACTTGGGAAACGCCGGTTCCCTTTCTGAGGTCATTGTACCCAGATGCGCTAGTTGTTGAACAGATGCCTGGTGCATTTGCACGTTCTCCGTACCCTCACACGGTTGTCTTTGATCCAAATGGTCTATATCGAAAATCAAGTCTTAGTGCCTTTACTGATCAGTTGGTGTCACGTGAAGAATATAACCAAGAGCTAGTTTCAGATTTTAGAAGAAAAACAATTCAATCATTCAAAGAGATGACGTATCGGTCAAAGGATGATCTGAGAGTTGCAACGAGGTCAGATAAAGTTTGCTTGTTGCCATTGCAAATATCAGATCATTACGCCTTTAAAGCTGACACAAAGTTAAACAGCCGACGTGAATACATCTTCAAAGTTTTGGAAAATACACCTGAAGATATTGGTATATACTTTACTGAATACAGCTCTAAGCATGCATCTGAATTGTTGTTTGATGATGAATATATATCGTTTTTAAAGCGTTATAAAGAAAATATAGCATTTGAGAGAACTTCACGAGAACTTTCTGCTGTATCCCAGCACCTTCTTCAAAGCGTAGATATGCTAACTGTTGCGACTAGTGGTTTAGCGCTTCAAGGTTTGATTTTGGATTTGGATATTTGCTCCTTTGGAAACACAAATTATCAAAAATTAGATTACCGAAATGAGCTTACTAGAAGGTGCAAAGATAAAGTGTTGTCATTTGCTCTCGAGCGAAATCAGCCTCTAGCATCAAAGGTTACTCTAGATGGTACTTTCATCACATCTATGTTGGAAGAGCTTGTTTCGAGGCGTTCAAAAATTCAAGATCTTGAACTACCTAGATTTTCAGACATTGAGCAAGATTATAACTCAGAATTATTGGGCAGCTTTAAGCATAAAGAAGCAAAGGGTATCTTTTTGCGTAAAGGATTTACATCGAAGCAAACTAAAGCGGATCAGTTTTCTGATCATATTGAACGACGTAAGCCTAAATTAATTTCCTTTGATCTTTTTGATACGTTGATATCGAGGCCTTTTGAGCAGCCAGCTGATGTCTATCGATATCTTGAGAAACGCATTTCTGGAACTGAGCTTCAGCAATTTAATTTTGCTGAAAAACGGTTACTAGCAGAAGTTGAAGCTCGGAAAAAATCATCCAGGATGAGATTACGCTTGATGATATCTACGATGAGCTTCGCCCAATAACGGGATTGTCCTACCAGCAATTAAACTTAATCAAAGAAGTTGAGATTGAGATCGAAATTGAAATTTCGATGCCTCGTAAAATCGGTAGGCAATTGTGGGATGCCGCTGTCGCATCCGGATCGACGATTGTAATTACAAGTGACATGTATTTGCCTGAACATGCGATCTTGAAGCTTATCGAGAAACATAGATACACTCGTTTTGATCAGCTTCTGTTGTCATCTTCTCTTATGAAAACTAATAAGTCTGGGACTTTGTTTACTCATCTCCTAGCAGAATACAATCTTAGCGGTTCTGATGTTATTCATGTTGGAGATAATCCTAAAACTGATGTTAAGCCAGCCCAGGACAAGGGTATAACAGCATTTCACCTTCCTAGATCTGAAACGTACCTTTGGAAAAATACCCAATATAAAAAGTTATTTAGAGGTCGGAAGCCGATTGAATCTCTAGCGAGAAGCACGATGTACTCAATGGTTGCAAAACGGGCATTCGCAGATCCTAAAAATGTTTCAAAAGACACCCTCTTTAACTCGGATCCATTCAACATAGGATATTGCGGACTCGGACCGCTGATGTTCTCTTTTACGCATTGGATTAGAGAAGAGTGCGTTAAAAATGGTCAAAATGACATCTACTTCCTTGCAAGAGAAGGGAAAATAATTTCGGACTTGTTCGAAATTATGGAAGACTATCAAAATACAGGAGTTAGGCATACCTACCTCTATGCGTCGAGGAGAGCGACACGCATACCGCAATTATTTGGATTCGAAGACATCCATGATGTAGCGAAAGCCGTTGTTGACCGAAGCGCCACAATTCGGAGCTTGTTGGAAAATCGTTTCGGCTTATTTGTTGATGCAGAGACTGTTAAAAAGGCACGCACTTGTGGTTTAGCTAGTACAGATAGTCGCATTTCCGAAAGAAACATGTCAAATGTCATGGCTCTTCTTAAGTTGTTGCAGGACGATATACTTTCAAACGCTAAGATAGAACGTGAAAACTATCAGGCCTATTTGAAATCTGTCGGTTTTGAGCATCACGGCGATCCTACAGTAGTAGATGTAGGTTGGAATGCAAATATGCAGGGTGCGCTTTCGAAAATCTCTGGTGGAGTTGTTAATGGGCTATATTTTGCGACCCTAGATAGAGCGCAGCTCTGGAGCTTCGCTGACCTGAAGGTCAATGCCTTTCTTCGGAATTTTGCGAATATCACAAAGGATAGCCCTATTTTGTCAAATAGGCTTCTTTTTGAATACATGCTGTGTGACACAACGCCTTCAGTTAAAAATGTTACAAAAAATGATGAAGGGATGTTTGACCCTGTATTCGTAGATTCCACTGAAGCGGCATCACGCAATAGCTATGTATCCCAAATCCATAAGGGGATTTTGGAGTATGCGTTGGACTATTTAGAAAACTTTGGAACTGAAGCATTTGAATTGTGCAACGACAAGGAAGTTTCGCAAAGTATCTTGAATTTATTTCTTTCTGATCCGGCAAGAGGCGATGCTACCCTTTTTGAAGGACATAGCGTGGAAGATTTGTTTTCCGGATCGGAAGGTATCCCGTTGGTTAAAAATAGTATTTCTAGCCCGGGTTATTGGCGAGCAGGCAGTGCGACATTAGCGAACCCGCGTCCTAAAAAGAAAATTGCGAAGATTCAAAAAGTAAAACCGCTGCGGACTAAACTTGTACTTGCAGTTGCCACGCCAGTACTTTCTCGATATCTCGCGCCGAAGCAAGCGAGCGAATTAAGAGAAGATCCTGACGCGTTCTTTGAAAATGCTCGTCATCCAGTAAATATAAATATTGGCAAGTTGGCTGGAATTATATCGTAGGGTGAAGACGTTTTGGAAGAAAAAATCACAGATACAACGCGTCTGGTTGAAGAAGGTATCGAACTTCAAAAGCTATCGCGCATTGAAGATAGATTGACTACAGAGGCGCCGGTCCGTCTGACAAATGCAGGTATTCAGGGCTCTTGCAGTGTCGGTGCGTTCACTTACTTCTGCCCCGATGGGGAGTTCAGAAATACTGATATCGGTCGTTTCTGCTCTATTGCGCGTAATGTCGCCATCGCTCCTTCGGAACATCCATTGGATTGGGTTTCCACACATCCATTCCAATACAACGGAATACCTTGGTTTGATAAGCATCCTAATTGGCCAGCCTATGCAGGGAGTAACCTTGAGTGGGACGGAAGATGCCTGAGAACAACCATTGGCAATGATGTTTGGATTGGCCGCAACGTTGTTATTCGAGAAGGTGTTACAATTGGCGATGGTGCTGTGATTGGTGCTAATAGTTTCGTTAACGAGGATATCGACCCTTATTGCATCGCAGTAGGTCAACCAGCAAAAGTTGTTCGAAAATGCTTTAGTGACTCTTTGATTTCTGAATTGTTGAGGATTGGATGGTGGAACTTGGTTCCGCCAGAAAATATCAAGAATTCATACAACAACATCAGAAGCTTCATTGATACATTTGATAGAGATCACCGAGATGGAAACAATTGGCCAATTCTATCTGTAATGCGTTATGAAATTTTACGGAGCGCTAATGGTTATCATCTTAATTCGGTGTGAAAATAGATGATTCCGTAGTTATTTCTTGCGTGTGCTCCAATTTCTTTGTTGAAGGCACAACCGTATAAAGAGAGCACGAGTTTTGATGGTCTTCCGGATGACTATGTCAATACGGCTTTCCTGCAACTAAATGACAAAAACTTTGCATGCTGCTGAACTTATCAGCGATTGATCAAGCTGAACTTATGCATACATAAGGAACCATGAATGCAACCCCTTTATTACGACATCCCTGCTTATAAAATTTCTGTCATCGCGACACCAAAATGCGCGAATAGCTCGATTTTGGATCTTTTACGACCATTGTTGCCAAGTGAGCTTCCGCATAAGAGTAATCCTCACCACATGTGGGGTCCTATGAAGATCTCAAAAGAACGGATTGCTGAAGTTAAGCTAGATAGATTTGTCTTGGCGATAGGTAGGAATCCTTGGGCTCGAACGGTTTCTCACTATGAAGACAAGGTGAACAAAACTCTCCACGAAAGATTGCACCAATACGGGTTCTATCAAGGAATGAAGTTCGAGGAGTATCTCAAAGTTTTAAGCGACAAGTTCAACAAAATTAATGATCTGCATGTCGCATCTCATAAAGAGATGTTCCACAGTGGTGAGATGCTCTTACCGGACTTAATTCTTCGACAAGAACGCCTTAAGTAGGATGTTGACTTACTTCGTTCTATGGTCCTTAGCCGGTATCAAATTGAGCTTCCATCTCTAGCGCACATCAATAAGAAAACAAAACGCCACTATAGTGAATACTATTCCAGAGAAAACCGGCTTGTCGTGAGAAAACTCTACAGCAAGGGTATTGATTTTCTTGGTTACAATTTTGAAAACAAAGAAAAAGTAGGGAAGTGATAAAGTGGCGCTCTGCCGTATCCTGGGGAGACAGAGCGCCCTAATGCCTTTGGGGGGATGTGATTTAGATGCTGGATTCCACAGCAATCGTGAAGTTCGGCGGGATTACGTCTGTGCGAAGGTGTTTGATTGCCTGATATTCAGGGGAGTTCCAGAGCGTCATGAGGGCTTCCATACTTGGGAACCGGAAAAGCGTCAGTTGCGCGTTTGTGTTCCATACGCCTTCCAGATGTTCAAAAGGCTGATCGGGTCCGCCAAAGATGATGCATTCCCCGCCTGCAGCTTCAAATAGTGGAATGGCTTTTTCGCCGTATGCGTCTATTGAGCCGTGGTCTCTTGGCATAAAGCTGCTGGCAACAAGGTAGGCGGCTTTTGGTTCACTCATGTCAGTACTCCAGTTTAGTCAGGTGAGGCAAAAGCGCAAAATTACGCCAATTGGGGGGAACAGCCTCAGCCCGCTTGTGATGAGATGACACTCAAGTACTTCCTCAAGTTAAGTTGAGGTCAAGCGCTTTTTCGGGAGAAATGAAAAATCTGGTGCGCATAAATGTCACGCTGTCCTACGCAGGAGATTACAACAGTTTAACTTGAAACTGCCGTAATGTGCCCTTAGGTTGCAGCCATGTTTCGTGTGCTGATCATATTATTGACGCTGTTCGTCACCACGCCCTATGCCATGAGCATGCAGGGCGAGATGGCGTCTAACAGTGCAGCACAAAAACTCGCTCTGGCTGAGCAGAATGCAGCTGCCATGGAGCATATGATCTCTGACAAATCATCTTGTTGCTGCTGTGAAACAGAGACAGCCATGGCAACAGGCATGACTGCCTGTATGGCGACGCTTGGGCTGCTGGATCAGACCAATGCAATCTCTCCTTTATACCGCAGCTCCAGCATGTCTGTGCCGGTTTTGCTACCGGTGTACTCTGCTCAAATCAGCGGTATAGACAGGCCTCCAATCCATTCAGTTGTTTAGACCTCAAGACTCTAACTGACTGAAATAAATAATAAACTGGATTGGATAGACTCATGATCTCCAAAACTAATCTGTTTGCTGGTGTGTTCTCTGCTGTTCTTGGTGCAAGCGCTTTAATGCTGCCTGCGCATGCTGAAGGTGAAAAGGACGTAACCCTTTACAAATCTCCGAGTTGCGGGTGTTGCACAGCTTGGGGGGATGCGCTTGAAGATGCGGGCTTCAATGTGACTGTGAAGAAGACGGATGATCTTTACCGCGTCAAACAGCAGGTGGGTGTGCCTGAAAATCTTGAGGCGTGCCATACCGCTATCGTGGATGGATATGTGATTGAAGGGCACGTGCCGCTGGATGCTGTAAACCGCATGCTGACGGAGCGTCCGGACATCAAAGGCCTCTCAGTTCCGGGCATGCCAATGGGCTCTCTGGGCATGGGTGAACCGGATGAGGACACTCAGTACACCGTTTTTGCGCTGCCTAAAGTGACTGGCGGCAAGCCTGCCGTTTACCAGAAGGTCGGTAATTAATCTTTTGCGACTACAGGCAGGAGCAGCGTTGCTTCTGCCTGTTTCTATGACGGCATCCCTCCTACAAATCCCAATGGAAATTGGGGAGATTGCGCTTGTCTCTCGCCTGTTTGACTCTTCCAAAATCGCCAAATCAAAAGGATGCGAATTATGGATGAGAACTGGCTCCCAACGCTGCAAACAGCCAACCCGCAAGAGGGCTATGAGCTTGCAGTCAAACTGTCCCGTATGGCTATCAAATTCATGCAGCCGGATGCCGAAGTCCGCTCTGCCATGCGCTTGATGTATGAATATGATTCAGAGTCTCTGATCGCAGCTTCACAAACCATTGCTGAGCACTTCAGCACTGTCGCTGCGGCCAATAACTACTGGAAATAAGCTCAGCTTTCTGCGCTGAAACACATCCCCGATGGCCCTGCGGTTTTCGGGGAGATGCTCTGTCACGCTCCCACGAGGGCCGGGGATTTCAGCTCACACAGGTTGCCATCCGGATCGGTAAAGGCTGCGATTGTGCCCCAGTCGAATGACTGTGGCTGAACATCCAGTCCGTTAGCGTTCAGGAGCTCAATGGCTTTGTCCATGTCGTCTGTGTTGAACCGCAGGACACTCGGGTTCTGTCTGCGCGGTTTTTGCGTGGGGCTGCCGTGCCCGCCGCGCTCAACCATAAGATAGCTGCCACCAAAGCGAAAACTGACGAGATCCTGCGTGCGTTCAATAACTTGCAGGCCCAGAGTGTGCTCATAGAACTGCACGCAGAGCTCAAAGTTCTCTGTAAACAGGATCACGCCAAACTCTGCTGTCAGCTCAGAAATGCTGGTGGGTTTCATCTCAAAATCACCTTGTTCAAACAACTTGTCGGCGCATGATGCGCCTGAAAATACAGGCGGTCATGCTAAGCCAGCTGATAATCCTGAGCAAGAAAGCCGATTGCACACTGCTTGAAGAGGTGCGTGCAACCGGCTGAACTGCTGCCAAAGAGGCGCGCGACCTAAGCGATTAGCTCAGGGGTTTGAAGATGAAGCCATCGCCGTCCTGTGTGATATGGCCCATGCCGGGATAGCTCAGGTGTGTGGCTGCCAGTGGGGTGCCGCTTTCTGCGAGGCGAGTGAGCAGTTCCCTGCGTGTTTTGATGGCTTGCTGCGGATCGATGTCGAGACCGTATGTAATCTCAGGGTTCCTGAACTGCAAAACCTCCGAGACGATGGCGTCGCCGATGATCCAGAGTTCCTTGCCGCCACCAGCAATGCGCAGCCCGCTGTGTCCTGGTGTGTGGCCAGGAAGTGGCACAAGCACCAGTCCGTCCCCTAGGTCTGTTTCACCTTGATAGGTCATAACGCGATCTTTGAGAGGCGCTGCGATCGCTTGGGCGACTTCGACGAGGGGTTTCATTTCATCTGGAACGCGCTCTGCCAATGCCGGGTCTGTCCAGAAGGTCCATTCAGCCTCTGCCATATGGATTTTTGCATTGCTGAAACCACCGGCATTCGGACCCAGCAATCCACCAATATGATCAGCGTGCATGTGGGTGATGACGATATCTGTGATTTCATCCTGTTTGATGCCCTGTGCGGCGAGCAAGGCATCCAACTTGCCAACATTTGGGTCTGTCTCAGCAAAAACGACACCTGACCCCGTATCAACCAGCACCAGCCGTTTTCCCGCACGGATCAGCCAGACATTGGCGCCAACAACAACAGGGTCACCCGCTGTTGCAAGAATTTCCGCATTCGCATTGCCAAACCAGTTGTTGGGCAGGTTGAAATAACCATCTGAGAAGGTGGAAAGTTCCAGCCCGCCAAGCTTCATGGTGGCCAGCTCACCTGCAAAACTGATGGGTGGCAGCATGGTGCTGGCAGCCGTGGCAGCCAATGTCAGCATCACGCGCCGGCGGGTCATTGTGTACGGTGTCATTTTGATCTCCTGTTGTCTTGTAGGGTGAGATGAGTGGCGGTTACGCACGCCAGCTTTCTGAAAAGGCCAGAGCGCCGGTGGTGAAGGGGTGACCATCCAGATCCATTGGCCAGATTTGGCCGCGGGCCTGTTGTCCATTGACCGTGAGCACTGCCTTTTCCGCCGGGATCATCACCGCGCTCACGCCATAAGGGCGGAGCGGCAGATCGCTGACAGTCTCGTCGCTGACGAGCAGAGGCTGGTGCATATCGAACCATGACATCACGATCTCATCTTCTGCGCTGCGGATGGTCTGGCTCCATGCTTTTTGGGTGTCACCGCTTCGGTCAAACTCGGCGTTGATGGTTGGGATGCTCTGGTCTTTTGTGTCTGGCCCCAGCATGCCCTGCACAGTGGATTGCAGCCAGCGGGTCATCTCCACATTGTCGGTGTAGATGCGCCATTCATCGTTGGTCAGTTCACTCTTGATGAACAGAGCGTGGCCAGCCCCTTTGGGGGAATATGTGATGGTCCAGAGACTTGCCTCGGATGTGCGTGGGCCGTCTTTGGTCTCGCTCAGCCAGATGAAAGGATTTTCGCCGTTGAGTATGACAGTGCCGGGATTGACTGATGGCATGATGTAAAACCTTGAGAATGTTGAATGAGAAGCCCACCCCGCTTGCGTGATGGGCGAGCATGTCTAAGCCGCTATCAGGACGCGCGAGGCAGCCTGATCTGGTTCATGCCTCCATCCGCCTGCACATCTGCGCCGCGCATGAAGGAGGATTCTGAGGAGGCGAGGAATACGGCGACGGCTGCCATCTCCTCTGGCTGGCCAACGCGGCCTGCGGCCAGAAGATTGCCAAAGGCTTCGTTTGTGGCCTTCACCTGCTCGTCAGTAAGCCCTCCGTTGGAAAGGGCAGGCGTATCAATGGGGCCGGGGCTGAGAACGTTGATGCGTGCGCCAATTTCAAAAAGGTCTGGCGTCAGCGTGCGAGCGAGGGAGCGCACCGCAGCCTTGGAGGCGGCATAGGCTGAGTAACCCGCTGTGCCCATTTCGCTGATGCAGGAGCCTACGAGCACCACGGAGGCCTCAGGTGCCAAAAGCGGCAGCGCGTACTGTACGGTGAAGAAAGCACCTTTGAAGTTGACGTCAAACACACGGTCCAGCTGTTCCGCGCCGGTTTCAATCAGCGGGGTTGCGGGTGCAACACCCGCATTGGCAAAGACAACATCAATTCGGCCATAGACTTCTTTGACTTGCTCAAAGGCTCTGCGTAGAGAAGGCAAATCGGCTACATCACCAACAACACCCATTGCGTTTTTACCAATTTTGGCGACTGCCTGATCCACTTTTGCCTGTGATCGGGCCAAAATGACGACGTTTGCACCTTCAGCCACAAAGGCCTTCGCGGTGGCAAGCCCTATTCCGCTGTTGCCTCCGGTGATGAAGGCAACTTTGTTTGCCAGACGATTGCTCATAAGAATTCTCCAGTGAGGTTCAAAAAGAAGGTGAAACCGCCATGAGCGCATGATTTCAGGCTCCGGCGCGACCAGAGTGCGGAGGAACCTCGGCTCCGCCACGGTGTTGACTTAGGGGGTGACCCCTAAGTCGCTCATTGGAAGGGAAGTCTTGCTATCAGCTGTCCAGCGGCTGCATAAAGATTGCTTCGCGCAGCACTTGCCAGCGACCATCTTCAAAGCGCCATTCAATGTTGCAGAGCAGCTTCATTTCTTCGTCGTTCATGCCGCTGTGTTTGCGAGTCAGCACAGAAACGCCGGTGTCACCGAGAATATGGAAATCGTGCCATTCCGCCCAGGTGTTCAGCTGGTGCTTGCCTGCTTCAGCCTGTTTGCGGAAGTGCTCGATAAACTCTTGCTTGTTGAAGGTGGTCACGCTGCTGTCTGGCGCAACAAGCGTGGTGTGGAAGTCATCGTGATAGATGGTTTGCAAGGCGTCAATGTCATAGTTGGTGGCGCGGTCGATCAGGTGATCCATTGCTGCGCGGATGGCTTCTGCAGTGTGCGTTGCCTTTGTCATTCTATTGTCTTTCTTCGTCTTTTCGCGAGTATTAGGGTGTTGTCGAGCGGTCTCAGCTCATGTCGTGGCTGAGTTTGGTCGTCCTATGGGGCGATGTGTTATTTGGGTTTTACGAGGTGCGCAGTTACAGAAAACTGCTCAAAAAACCTCGGATTTACTTAAACGTGCCACGCACTGGATAGTTGTTATCCGGGTTGCGGATAAACCCCAATCCACCAAGCAACGATCCAAGATCTGGCCGTGTAAACGGGGCGTTGGAGATGTCTACCAACTGCAACTCCTGCTTGTCGTTCACCACAAAAAGGGCAGGCTCCGCAAAGGGGGCTTCAGCTTCCAAAGGTGAGCGAGGCTTGGAGATGTAAACGCCCAGTTCCTGCATCTGCTCAAGGCTCAGACCGTATCCGACCGGAAACTCCGGCTGCACATCTGCCAGTTGGCGCTGTGCTCTTTCAAGGTTGTCTGCTGAAACCGCCAGCGCCTCAATGCCAAGGCGATGCAAGTCGCTCAGCTTTTCGTTGAGCTGCTTCAGGTAACGGGTGCAAAGTGGGCAATGAGCCCCGCGATACACCACAGTCAGCTGCCAGTCGAAGCCAGCATCAGGTGTGCCGAGCGAGAGTTCGCCGCCACCAACAGCCTTCACTGTAAGCTGCGGAAACGGCTGTCCCGCTGCTAATGCTGTATGTTTCACAAAAGCCTCCTTGAGTTTTGTAATGAACGTTACTAAACTCGAATTCAAACAAGAGTCAATCGTTTTGTAATGAATGGTACAAAATAAATGGGACGCCCAAGAAACTTTAACCGAGACGAAGCCCTGCAAGCTGCCATCAATGTGTTCTGGAAAAAAGGCTACGACGGAGCCTCCATGAAGGACCTGACGACAGCCATGGGCATCAACAGCCCAAGCCTGTATTCGGTGTTTGGAGATAAGCATCAGCTCTATCTGGAAGCGATCGACCGCTATTCCAATGATGACGGATGCGCACCGCTGGTCGCGTTTGAAACCGAGCCGGATATTAAAAAGGCAGTGGTCGCCTTCATGCGCTCAACCATTGATTACGCCAGCAACCACGAAAGCGGCAGCAAGGGCTGTTTTCTGGGTAACTGTGTTTCAACAACAGTGGGTCAGGTGGAAGGCACCACCGAGCGACTTCAAGGGGCGATAACCGGAGCTGATGAGCGTCTCGCCTCCCGCTTTGACAAGGAAAAAGAGCTGGGCAACCTGCCCGCTGACTTTCCCTCATTAGAACGTGCCCGCCTGATGTTCGACCTGCGCCAAGGCCAGGTCCTCCGCGCCCGCGCCGAACTCGACCAGGACACCACAGAAGCCGGCCTCGCCTTCCGCGCGAAGATGATATTGGCGGTGTGAAAAAGACTGAGCGTAGCGGCTAGAGTGCTGCTGAGCGTTTCTTTACTTGCTGGTTCGAAATTCTGAGCTTTAACAGATAAAGTTTAGTTTGCTGGGCGTTGTCATGAAAGCTTTGGAAACTGAGGGTATGGTTTTTGAAGTGCTGCCGAGTCTCTTTTCAAGAGCTATACTGTGAATTGTAAAAAATATAAATATCACAACACGTTACCGCATAACTGTGCCGTTACCTAGCTTATGAGATTTTACCGCTAATATACCTTCCTCTCCGGGCCAACGAGATCTTATGTTATCTGCCAAAAAGCCATTTACGCTTGTTATTTTTTTGTCTGTTTCGGCCTGTGCAAGTCATCAGGATAAGCACGGGTTGTTTGATAGTCCTTCGCACAATGAAGTTGCTGCCAAGGATGTGATGCCGGAGCAATCAGCGAAGCGTCCGGCTTCGTTTAAAAAGCTCGAAGAGCCGCCGAAGTACTTTGCTGCGGCAGATGTTTTGTCTGTGCCGCTTCGGAGCGAAAACTACACAATCAGCGAGGCGGCGCCGAGCAATGGGCGGTATCTGACCTTCGCAATCAAAACGGAAGATGGTGCCTACACCGTGCAGGGCAAGCAGTTTATGGAAGACCATGTCCATGAGCTGAACGCACTGGCAGCACTGCGCGAAAAAAACAAGGCAGTCGCCTTTGCCAGAAGCGCGGGAACAGCCGTCATCACGCCAATCAAGTCGGTCTACACGACGGTGACCGCCCCAGTCACCGCAGCCAAAAACGTGTATGGCAATGCCAAGGGCATGGTGAAATCCGTGCGCAAAGGCGTGGGCAAAGCGGCGACCTTTGTGAAAACGCGCGGGAACATGCCGCCGGAAACAGCAGAGCGTGAAGAAGACGGGTTCATCAGCGGCTTCTTTGGCCGTCCGGAGGCGATACGCAAGCTGGCCTTTGAGATGAAGGTGGATCCGTACACTCACTTCACCCCGTTGCGCGATGAGCTGACGGAGCTGGCGAACTATCATGCCGCGGGACAGTTTGGCGTGGATCAGGGGCTGAGCTTTGTGCCCGGCGTGGGCAGCATCATTATCAGCAGTCTTAAGACGGCGGACAGTCTGACCAGAAAAACGCTGCTGAAGACACCCGACGAGATGGCCGATATCAACCGCGAGCGCCTGGCGGAAGCTGGCATCTCCAAGGAAAGCACTGAGGGCGTTCTGCTGAACGCTCACTTTACGCCAACGGAGAAGACCATTTTCACGGGCCTTGTGATTGAGGCGAAAGACCTTGAGGGCATTGAAGTTCTCATGATGCATGCGTCCGGCGCGCAGTCTCGCCCGCAGGCGTTTTCTGCGCTGATGTTGGTGGAGATGCTGGGGCGTTTGCATGATGACAGCAAGATTGAGAAGGTGGAAGTGCATCACGATGTGGTGGTGGCTTACCAGGCTGACAGCACGGCGAACATCGTTCTGCCCTACGACTATCTGAGCTGGACCTCCTACAACGCAAAGACCGTCTGGAACGTGACCAGAAGCCTTGCGGCCAAGGATGTTAAAACCAGAAACGTGCGGTTTGTGCTGGCGGGTGATCTTTCTGAAAACAGCCGTAAAGCTCTGGAAACTCGCAAGTGGGGTGTGCGGAGAAATCTGATGGCAGACGTCCTTTGACCTAAGCCCCCAATGCCCCTCTCACAAATCCATCAAACGCGGTGATCTTGAGGTTGCCGCGATTTGAGGGGTGGTAGAGCAGCCACAGATCGGTCTGGTAGATGGCAGGTTGCTCTCCTACATCACGCAGGCCATCAAGAAGCGTGGGTATGTCGGGCAAGATGCCGACGCCCAGACCACTGCGGATACCATCCGCCAGCAGGCTCATGCTGTCATAGCGGATGAGGCTGGCTGGTGAGGGGACTTTGTCGCGAAACCAGTCATTCGCCGGGTGCGCTTGCAGGCTGTCACCGGGGATCAGCCATGTGAGCTCCTGAAAATCAAGCTCACCCAACCCATCCAGATATTCCGGTGCACCAACAAGCTTATAATCGATGGTGCCCAGCCTGAGGCCGATCATATCATCCGGCGGCTGGCTGGTGGGGCGCAGGGCCACATCATAGCGCCGCTCGCTCAGGTTCTCGAAGCTGTTGGTGACATTGAACTCCAGCTGCAGGTTCGGGTGGGCTTCGCGAAACGCTGCAAGGCGGGGGTGAATCACGCTTTGCAGCAGCAGGTCGGTGGTTGTTACCCGCAGTGGACCAGTTAGCCCGACATCCTCACCACCCAGCAGGGCATCAGCGGCGGAAAGTCCAGCATGGATCTGCTCGGCCTGCTCACATAGTGCCAAACCCATAGGCAGGGGTTTGAAACCGGCGCGGGAGCGGGTGAACAGCGGCTCGCCCACCTTGGCTTCTATGCGCTTGATCCCGCGAAAAACAGAGGAGCTGTCCTTGCCAAGCGCGAGGGCGGCGTTCTCCAGCGTTCGCTCGCGGGTCAGGTGCATAATCACCAGAAGATCGTCTGCGCTCAGTTTCATATGCATGTCCGCCCTTGTTCGCTGCAACTATGCATATTTCACAGGATCAGGGCAATCGCTAGTCTCAGCCTCACACCGAGAGCACATCTCTTTGCGCTCATGAAAACAGAGAGTTACAAGGATTAGCCATGTTTAAGACAGCCCTGAAAGCCATTAGCACCGCAGCCTTGATTGCCATGTCCACCGCCGCGTTTGCTGGTGGAGATGATGACCACATGACCCAGCTGAAAGACATTGAGTGGACCCAGTTTGGCAACACGCCGATCCACATTTCTGTGTTGTGGGGCGACCGTGATACCGGCCCTTACGGCATGTACCTGAAGATGCCAGGCGGCTTCCACGTAGGGGAGCATGGCCACTCCAACGACTACAACGCCATCACCGTGCAGGGACAGTGGGAACACACCCGCGCTGGCAAAAAAGAAGTGCTGCCGGTGGGCTCACACGTGATGCAGCCGGGGCAGGAGTTCCACGATGACGCCTGCGTCGGCCCAAAAGACTGCATCCTGCTGGTCGTCCAAAACGGCAAAGGCGACGTCCTGCTGCCGCAGTAAGGCGAACTATGCTGTAAATGCTTGAGTTTTCGATCAGAAATGGGGCCTTTCGGGCTCCATTTTTGTGTGTTGGCCGGTGTGCTGAGCCTCGTCGAAACTGCCGTAGCGGATTGCCGAAGTCTCAAGGAAATCAGAGGCTTCAGGGCGTTCAGTTTGGTTATCTGTTGTATTCAAAGGGATTATTGTACATCCGCTGATATTTCATGCAGTATGGATCTACGTAATATTGCGAGTAGGCCGCACCTCATAATCAAATCTCCAAAAAATCTTGGGTCTTTTCATCGCAGATAATTTCCTGCCGTACTCCGGCAACGCCAGACATTTGTGAGAGTTACCTGATGGTTTCTGAAGAAAAAAGCAGTGTGCCGACCCCGTCCAAGAGCCACAACGCCTCGTCGCTGGATGACAAGTACACCCAAACCAGCGGCGTTGTTTTTCTCACAGGCAATCAGGCACTGGTGCGCCTTCCGTTGCAGCAGCGCATGCGTGATGAGCTGGCGGGGCTGAATACGGGTGCTTTTATCTCCGGTTACCGCGGCTCTCCGCTTGGGCGTTACGATATGGAGCTGTGGCGGGCGCAGTTGCATCTGGATAAGCACAGCATTGTGTTTCAGCCGGGTGTGAATGAGGATCTGGCGGCAACGGCGATCTGGGGCTCACAGCACGTGGGCAACATGAAGATGCGCAACAAGGATGGCGTGGTTGGCTTCTGGTACGGCAAAACGCCGGGGGTGGACCGCTCTGGCGATGCTTTCCGCCATGCTAACTTTGCGGGCACGCACCCCAAGGGCGGTGTTGTGGCGTTGTTGTTTTTTTTTTC